>CALVDG010000019.1 GCA_944326255.1 uncultured Bacteroidales bacterium | reverse complement strand
CAAAGATACGAATCTTTATAGAAACTTAAGTAGACGCAATGAATTGCGTGGTTTTAACCCCATTGTTGGATAATAAACGGCTACAATATTTAAAAGTAAAAGTACGATTATGAACAGATCAGTATTACCGGCAAAACTTACGACCTGCGCCATCACCATGCTGTGCACCGCCTCCATGCTGTGCAGCGCACAGTCTCCTTACCGCCCCGTACCGAACCAGACATGGAACAAAACCGTCGCCCTTGACACCGCATTTATGAGAGTATCCTACGAGATGACTTTCCGCGACGCGCTGTTCTACAGCACATCCGAACCCGGAGGTCTGGAAGACCATGTCTTCGCCGAAAAGGAGATCCTCTCCGACACACGCATAGTGGAGTTCGGAGACAGGGTCCGCAAAGACTACAGCCAGATACTCGAAGCACGGGAAATGCTGAACCGCGAAATGACTGAACGCGGGGAGATGCCGAGGAACTTGGGCTCCTCATCGGTCTATCCCATCGAGCTGTTCGTATTCAGCGACAGCTACCGGATCAACCGCAGAACCCTGCTGACAGGTCCGATACTGCAGTATGAGGGCGGCTGCACTCCCATGCAGTGGTCCCTTACAGGCGAGGCGGAGCAGGTCGGAGACTATCAGTGCCAGAAAGCCGTAACCTCATTCGGAGGACGGGAGTGGACGGCGTGGTTCTGCCCCGACATCCCCGTGGACGGCGGTCCGTACAAGTTCCGCGGCCTGCCCGGACTGATCCTGAAAGTGGAGGACTCCGAAAAGCATTTCTCATGGACCATGACAGGCATCGAGAAAGGCTCGTGGCCCATCTACGAGAAGCAGTACCTCTTCCAGAAATGCAGCCCCAAAGAAGCCGCGAAGATCCTGAAGGACATGTACCTCCGTCCTTTTGTGTTCCTGAAAAACACTGGCATCAGGACTCTTCTGCCTGACGGGAAAGGAGGTGCGAGAGAGCCCGGTGACAACGAATACTCCGTAGCCATGTACTACGACCCGATAGAACTTGAGTAACAATCATCCCTAACAGAACCCATCCCATGACAGCACGACCGACACCCGCCCATACCGCCGGAGCAGCCGCATTCCTTCCTGCCCTCCTGGCCCTCATCCTCCTCTGCAGCGCTGCCCGGACCACCTCCGCACAGGAGCTGCCCCTGACCACCTTCAAGGGCAGCATCCGCTACGCCGGCTCCTCCGAGCCCGCAATATGCTACGTCATTGTCAGCCGGACGGAGGACGGGGTGGCCATAGGCTACACCACCACCGACGGAAAGGGTCACTACACCCTCAGCATCCGCTCCGGAGCCGACAGCGTGGTCATCGCTGTCTCCGGCATGAGCGTAAAGGCCGTGCGCCGCACCGTGCCCAATGTCAGCGGGCAGCATGACTTCGAGGTGGAGGAGTCCATCTTCGAGCTGGACGAGGTAACGGTCAAGGCCCCCAAGATGGAGATGAAGGGCGACGACACCGTATCCTACAATGTAGCATCCTTCCGTGCCCAGGAGGACCTGGTCATCGAGGACGTACTACGCAAGCTGCCCGGCATCACGGTCAGGGACAACGGACAGATACTCTACAAGGCCAAGCCCATAGCGGGGCTGACCATCGACGGCATGGACCTGCTCAAGGGCCGCTACGGCATCGCCACGCGCAACATCTCCCCGGACCACATCGCCTCGGTGGAGATTCTCGAGAACCACCAGGCCATCAAGGCCCTCAAGGACCTCGTGCCCTCCGACAAGACCTACATCAACCTCAAGCTCAAGGCCTCCTCGCGGGGAGTATTCCTGCTCTCGGCGGCCGCGGGAGGCGGCTACGGGGACGGAGGCCTGTGGAACGCCGAGGCCGCGCCCATGTACTTCGGACACAGCAGCCAGCACATCCTCACCGGCAAGACCAACAACACCGGCGACGACCTCGCGTACGAGCTGGAGGACCTCACCTCCGGCACCGGCAGGCTCAACCCGGTGCTCTCCTCCGCCACGCTCGCCTCGCCCCCGGCCATCGACAAGGACAGCTACTACCGCAACACATCGTACTCCGCCTCCCTCAACGAGCTCTTCCGCACCTCCGGGGGCACGGACATCAACCTCAACCTCTCATACCTCAACGACACAGAGCTGCGCGACAACACCTCCGAGACCCGGTGGATGCTCCCCGACTCCTCCGTCAACCTCATACGGGAGGGCATCTCCAACGTCATCGGCACCGACAAGGTCAACGCCGAGCTCAGCTTCAAGAGCAACGGGGACCGCCTCTACGTGGACAACCGCAACATCTTCTCCGCCGAGTTCCTCGACATAGCGTCCTCTGTCAACGGCATCGGCCAGGACTTCGACCGCACCACGCTCAGGGCATCCAGCACGGCCAGCCTGATCAGGCGCAGCGGGGAGAAGAGCGCCTTCGAGATCAACGCCCGCGCCGCCTATGAGCACACGCCGTACTCCCTGGCAATAGCCCGGGACGGAGGGCAGTGGGCCGGAGCCGTGCAGGACGTCACCGCGGACGCCTTCACGGCATCCCTGTTCGCCGGCAACGTCACCAGTTTCCGGCTGTGGGACATGAGGATAGAGCCCACCCTCTCGGCCAGCTACCGGCTGGGCAGCCTCGACAGCCGCCTCAGCACCCCCTTGGGACAGCTCGAAGCCCCTTCCGATGCCGCCAACCGCCTGATGATGCACCGCCTCAGGGTAGCCCCTGCCGTCTACGCCTACTACACCTCCCTGCACGTGGACCTCAGCATATTCATCCCCGTGGCCTACTACATGACGTTCCTCGACGACAGGCTGGGAAGCACGCGAACGTCTAGGCACAAGGTGTTCGCCGAGCCCAGCGTCAGCATGAAGATAAAGCCCGCGGCCTCCACCGACATCAACCTCGGCTACTCCATGAGCTGGTCCATGCCGGAGATATCCACCCTCTACGGCGGCGCCGTCCTGAGCGACTACCGCAGCCTGACCCGGTACGCCGCGGACCTGACCGAAGGCATGCGCAATCATTTCTCTCTCGGACTCAGCTACAAGGACATCTTCAGCATGCTGTTCCTCAACCTCAGCGCGGGATACTCCCTCACCAAGCCGGACATCCTCTACGGATACGACTTCGACGGCATCTACTCCACCACCCTGACAACACGCACCGGGGAACTTTCCCACACCGTCAGCGCCGGCATCGAGCTGAGCAAGGGATTCTACTGGAAAGACCTGACCGCCAAGCTGGAGCTCGGAGCCTCATGGACGGACTCACCCTTCCTGCTGCAGGAGCAGGTGGCGAGGATGAACATGCAGGGATACTCCGCCGGGCTGGACATCTCCCTGTCCCCGTTCAAGTTCCTCGGACTGACATACAACGGCAGCGTGATGTACTTCCTCTCCCGGCAGGCCTCGGGCGAGAACCTCACCCCGCTGCTGACCGCCTCCAACGACCTCACCCTCAGCTTCCGCCTTCCCGCCGGCATCGGTCTCTCCCTGACCGGAGAGCACTACCACAACAGCGCATCCACCGCGTCCAGTGACTTCGTCCTTCTGGACGCCGCCCTCAGCTACAAGTGGAAGCGTTTCCGCTGGGAGCTCACCTGCTCCAACCTCCTGGACACCCGCGAGTACGTCTACTCCGTGCTCTCCGCCGCCAGCAGCTTCTTCACCGACTACCTCATCCGGCCCAGAAGCTATTTGCTCAAGATGTTCGTAACTTTCTGATTATTCTGACAAATTAAAAATTTTCACCCATGAAGCATCTGACCATAATTCTCACCTCCGCAGCACTGGCCCTTTCGGTACTAAATGCCTGCTCCTCCCCAAAAGACGGCAGCACATTTAAGGAAACCGCTTTAAGCGGAACGCCTGTCCGCATGGACATCCCGGACACACCGATAAACTCAGTACTCTCAAACAACGGCCACATCGTCACTCTAAGCAAAATCGAGGACAGAGAGGCCGGCTCTGTTTCCAGTTCCGTATCCGTTTACTCCGTAAAGGAAGAGGACATCGTTCTGAAAGGCACACTGAGTCTGCCCGGTGTAACCATATATGACAAGATCATGCTGTTTCCAATGGACACCGAAGGGTATATATGCGGTGTTTCCATAATGAGCGCAAACAGATTCTACGGCATCACAGAGACTGCGGAACTGAAGGAACTGGAAGCATTGGAGCAAAAGACAAAAGGCCATGTATTCAATTATTCCTTCACCGCACCGGTATGCCTGCTGGACGGATATTTTTACTTCCTCGAGGTCGGGGATGATTCCAACTACAGCCTTAACAGGACTGAGGACGACGACACGATAAAGCCCGTCTGTTACCTGAACAAAACAGGCGGGGACTGGCTTCCGTATCTTGGAGCGGCCTCCGGCAACGGCAGCACGATAGTATTCGGATACAGCTTCTACGGGGAAATCCTGTTCCTGAATACCGAAACCGGCAAAGCCGTCTCCACATCCTTCGAAGAGCCGGGATTTTCCGAAGAGTTAGCCCGTAATCTCCAGGGAGACATACTCGAAAGTCAGCGGAAATACTACGGGGGATATATCCATGTAGGGAAGAGGGTCTTTCTGGAGAATCTCGACGGCTTCATATTTGCATCCGGTGAAGACACCCCCGATGCTATTCTGGATGTGTTCAGCATATCAGGCAAACCGATGGAAAGACTGCTTCTGGACCGAAGCGGCCACTGCGCAGTGGATGAGAAAGGAGGCAGGATATTCCTCTTCACTTATGGCGACAACCCCGAATTATTCGTATACAAGTTATAACCGTCACAATGAAACTGTCTCTCACTCTTACGATTATCCTGCTGGACCTGAGGAATAAAAGGTTCATAGTTTTCCCAGGTGCCCGGGCAACGGTAAATACTGCAGCACCCTCTTACACATAAAGAACTAATAAACAGATTCTTACCGATACAACGAGTTCTTTTCGCGCACTCCGAAACGTCCGAAAAGAACTCGTCAAAATCATATCCGTCTGAATATAACCATCTTACAAATTCAGCCTGCTCTTCTACTTACCATTACACTCCATATACCGTAAATCACTCAGTGGAAATAGAGTCCTCCGGATTGCGCAAGGCTGACGACTTCGTGAGCAAGACTGCAACTTCAAGTCAAACACGCACAGAGTGAGCTCTATCGCCCGAGATTTTCCTGCATTGACGGGGGAACAGTTCCTCATTTGAAGCGGTATTTGATTATCACATACTCGTCGCCGGTATCCGATACGGGCCGTACCGACAGCAGTTCATCGTCCTGCATACCCTCGAAGAGCCTCTCCGTGGGGGTGATGGCGGCGAAGTCCTCCGGGATGCCGGTGATTTCCACATTCTGGGAATATTCTCCTGTGCGGGTGTTGTAGAGGCCGAGGAAGGCGGAGCTTTCATCTCCGAGATTGACGACGGAATAGGCTATGAGTATGTTCTCTCCGGCTGCGGCGATCCACAGAATGTTCATGCGGGGCGCACTCAGGGACATCATGCCCTCAAAAGTCAGGTCGCTGTACTCGTAGCGGTATTTTCCCAGCCGCATGAGCATCGAAGGCTCGGGACGGCCGTCATCAAGTACATAAACGGTATCATTGAAGTTGTTGTAGATAAATGGATTGTCCCTGTCTCCGAAAATGTAGTTCTCCCCTATTATGACCTCTAGCGGCAGCATCTCGCGGCTCCGTCTGGAAATCACAGCAAGCTCATCCGAAGCGGCATCCCAGCGCAGCATATCCTGCACGGGAGAGTTGGAGGAATAGTAGAGAATCATGTCACCTCCGCTGAAGAAAAATGAGGAAAGATAGATGCCGGAGTTCATCAGTGCCGACTGGCTGGAACTGCCGATGAAACTGCCGTCCTCCCCGTAGGTCAGGATATTCTGGGTATTGTAGTCGAACACATAGAGCCGGCCGCCGCTGACGCCTATGCCACGAGGATTCAGATACTCGCCGGGACCGCGGCCCTTGGCGCCGATACGCCTGACGAAACTTCCGTCCTTGGCATACCTGTAGACCATATCGGACGACACGATGTAGTAAGCATTCTCCGACTCGCACACATCCTCTATCACGCCCAGGATGGGAGCCCCCTCGGAAGCGTCGAGCCTCACGACCGACACATCCTCGATCAGGGCATCTGAAGACACCTGCACGGCCTCATTCATAGCAAACTTATCGAAAACGGAGAATTCCGGCATCCCGGTCCTGGCCACACACGAGGCCAACATGACGGCCGCAACAGCCACTAGGGCACAATGTATTTTGCTCATAGCTCTATATATAAATTTGCATACAACCTTTAACATTACTATCATGATGGACTTGTTTTTAATTGCAATGGCCGTTGCAAACGCCCTGCTGCTGTTCGCATTTTATCGTATACTTCATGTAAATCCGGAAGCAAAGAATAAAATGTTCTATTTCCAGTTCAATGACGGTATGGATTTCATCAACTACCTGGCGAAAGACTTTCTGTTCTTCATGATACTGGCCCACCTGATGCTGTTCTGCGGCCTCGAGGAGTGCTTAACGCTCTGGATTGCCGGCGGTCTCCACATCGTGGCCGACATCCTGATCATAACACTGAGATACCTGAGACACCGCCAGCCTTTGCAGTAACCTCAATGCTTACCCATTGCCTGTATTCTTCGTTTGAAAGCTACGGCTATATTCATTTGCACAAAGTCATTAAGTCCGCGGAATGTCGTTTTTTTCTTCAAGTCCTCCAATGGCATAAACAGCAACAATTTAGCCAAGCATTCATCCGCGAATGAATTGGAAACAATATTGACTCCTTCAAAATCAAGTATCACACGTTCATCACCGCGCAAAAGAGGCAATAGTTCATTCCTCGTTTTCTCTCCCAGTTTTCGCGTTCCAAGATTCTCGCCTACTGTTATAAATCTGAATGTCACCATATCTTGCTTTACCAAAGGTTATATATATCATCTGACTCCATAAATTCATCATTGAACTCCGACACAGCATCTATTCTATTCTCCAATACACTATTCGGATCTATTTCCCTGTCAGAGCACAATTCAAAATACATAATCGTACCTTGCCAAAAATCAGTAGCCTTTACACTATTTCCTTTCCCGTCAGATATAAGGATGTGGCTGCCGGAATGCAATTTCAACACAACACCCACTTGCCGCATCGCACATGCCAATGAATACAAACCAAATCCCATGCCTTTTCCATCTGTCACCTTATCCTGCATACACCTCATAAGAGATTCCTCCTCGGACACATCCTTGTAAATCTCATTCTGCGTCAATGAACGATGTATCCCTATGCCATCGTCCACCACCATAATCTGTATCTTAGCATCCTCAGGCGAATATTTTAGGACTACCATACCACACGACTTCGTAGAATGTGTTATAACGTTGTCCAATATTTCATATAGACAGTAACTGAATATCTGCAGTACTCCCAGTTCTATATCCATTTGCATTTTAAGCATATCCACTACATTTTTGTAGACAGCATGGATACTTTCACTATCAAACATTTCTATAATCGGCAACGAGTCACATTCCCCGAAATACTTACTTACCAATCCATCAATATTCATACCCAACATGTTAATTGACACAAATTTATAGTAAAATCATGTAATTATTGCATATATTTGCATAAAAACGACTTTATCATGAAACGATTTCTCTGTATATTATTGAGTCTCATCACACTTTCAGTCACCGCCGGGGCGCAGCGCAGCAGGCTCCTCGGCTCGTGGAACGGCAAACTGGAGGCCGGGGGTAGCAGCCTCACGCTGGTATTCCATTTCACCGTGGACTCGCTTGGAAAGACACATTTCTTCCTCGACAGTCCGGACCAGGGCGCCGAGGGCATACCCGGAGAAATCGCGCTGCTGGACAATGACTCCGTATCGGTGACAATACCGATGCTCGGGGCGGCCTACCAGGGAAGGCTGGTACTGCATGAAGTGCCTCAGGGCAGCAGGCCGTCAGGGGAAATCCAAGGGGTCTTCACCCAGATGGGGATGCAGTTTCCGCTGGTTCTCCAGATGGGACTGCCGGTGCTGAACCGGCCGCAGGAGCCGCAGCCGCCGTATCCCTACCGGAGCGAGGAAGTCACGTTCTCCAGCGGGGCGGACGGAGCGGTCATGGCTGGAACCCTCACCTACCCTGTGGGTTATGACGACAATAGCTCAAACTCCAAGCACATACCCGCAGTACTGATGATTACCGGCAGCGGCTCGCAGAACCGGGACGAGGAGCTATTCAGCCACAAGCCCTTCCTCGTACTGGCCGACTGGCTCGCCCGCCACGGCATAGCCTCCCTGCGCTACGATGACCGCGGCATGGGAGAGTCCGAAAGAGGCACGGTAGAAATCACCACTCAGACCAATATGCAGGATGCCCTGGCCGGCATCAGGTACCTCCGGAGCCTCGGGGAATTCGACAAGATAGGAGCTTTGGGACACAGCGAGGGCGGCCAGATCGTGTTCATGCTGGGAGCCGCGGAGGAGGCGGATTTCATCATCAGCATGGCCGGCCCCGGAATGCGGGGCGACAGCATCCTCGTGGAGCAGAACCGCCTGATACTCACCAAGTCGGGATTCACCCCCGCGTCAGCCGACAACTACAGCCGCGTCCTCGCCGCCATGCTCAGGATGAAAGTGGACGGATATTCCACAGACAGTCCGGAGACACTGGTGGACAGCCTTATAACAGCCCTTGACGCACAGAACATTCCCTTCGGCTCAGCCGCCAACCTCGCCACCGTCTGGAGCTCCGTTGATGACCCCTGGATGCTGTATTTCCTCCAGTCCTCACCCGCCCGGGACATTTCCCGGACCACATGCCCCGTATTTGCCCTTAACGGCAGCCTCGACCTGCAGGTTCCGCCGGTCAACCTGGAGCACATCCGCAGACTCCTGCCCGACGGCCAGCACAACCTGATAAAGGAATACTCCGGCCTCAACCACCTGCTGCAGCCTTGCACCACCGGTATGCCTACAGAATACGGCCGCATCGAGACCACCATTGCGCCCGAAGTCCTGACAGACATCTCCGAGTGGATACTGTCCGTCACTGACCTGAGCCGATGAGCGAGAGGGCCTTTGAAAGCACCGGGTCAACCGTGCCGGTATAGACCTCCTCATAAGTAAGCGGCACCTCATAGTCCGGCAGCAGACCGCGTCCGGCAGGATAACGTTCAGTCACAGCATCGTCCAGAACACATTTGACGACAGGAATCTGTATCATAATCCTGGAATTGGGCAGCATGATACGGGCAAAGTCATAACCCGTCATATAATGATAGCCCGAGCCGGTTTCACGACCGACTGTCACGGCACGGTGATTTCTGGACAATATCGACGGGAAAAGAGTCGCAGCGGAATTCGATGTCTCATCTGTAAGAATATACAGACGGCCTTTATAGTTCACGCATGTGTCCGGTGTTATTATGCCGCAGTCGTCATAAGAGTAAAAGCCACTGCGGCCGTCCTCGCGCTCATAGCCGCTGAAAACAGCCCTTTCCGAATAGTTCACGGAATACCTCAGACTGCTGAAGACCGTATCGTTCACCATACGGTATGAACCGGTATTCACCGAGGGCTCTCCGAGCAGATATGATGCGACTTTCCTGACCGCCGCAACTTCACCTCCGGCATTGTACCTTACATCGATTATCATATTCGGCACGTCCTGATAACGCGCCAGGGAGTCCGCTATACTCTCCAGGTCCACATCCGTCAAGTCGAACGAGCCGAGACGGAACAGCACCGTATTGTCGTCAAGCATCCCGAAACTGTATTTCCCGGAGGCACTCTCCGCCATCCGCTTGTACTGCGCGGTACTCTTCGTCATCTGAGGGTAATACGCACCCGATTCCTCCTGCCGGACCCACTCATCCTCGATTACAGTGCCGTCTTCCAAAACTACCTCGACCGTTCTTAGAGCATCCACACCGCCATAGAGATACCAGTACTTGACGAGCAGCAGTCTGTTTACCACGCTTTGGTTGTCCCCGTCATACCCGGAGACCATGTCCCTGCTCCTGCGGCATATTTCTTCGGACCGCATACCGTCTATGGATACGATCCGCTTGCCCACATGCTCCCGGTACCGTTCCGATGCATGACGGACAAACACTGTATCGCCAAGTATTCCGTGAATGATGTTCGGGACATACTTCTGAGACGCAACATCAACCCTCGGATTCGGTGTCCGGATCCGTATGTGCGAATCATGCATGAGTCTGGATGTAATGGAACTGTACACGATATCGTAAAGATCTGAATAGCTGATGCCTCCTCTGATCGCTTGCAAAGCCTCGGACCGGAAAGTATCAAACTGCAACGGGGCCACAATCTCATCCATGGACGGAAAAAGTTCCCGGTACGCATCCAGCAGCACCGATATGTCCTCAACAGCCTGCTCTTCAATCAGAAACTCCGGAGTTGCCATCTCCTCGGGTTCCAGGAAAGTCGTCGGGATTCCGAACGGTTCCATAGGGTCATCAGGCCGCCCCGTACTACCGGTGACAGACAATATAATGTGCGGCCTGTCTATCTTATAATACGCATATCCTACCTTGCCTATAACATCGCCTTCTTCGACTCTCATTCCGGTCTTCATCGGGATATCACCGGTAAGACCTGAAATGAATATCATCCTGCCGTCATCAAGCCGTATGAATATATCTCCGCTCACATATCTGTTTGAAACCGGCAGACTATTGAGTTCTCCGGCATCCTCAAGCTCTCCGAGCATTGAGTCGAAATTATCCGAACCGGCATGAAAGGAGACGGATTCCTGAAGCGACTTGCGATATCCGACTCCGAAATCAAGTATTACACCGCCGGCAGGGCACAGCACATCGGTACCCTCGGGCGCTGCTACGATAAGATCTCCAAAATTCAGTTCCTCCCCGATATACTGCTGCGGAGCGCAGATCACTCCCTGCCCGGCCTCCATTCCTTTTATCGGCCATAGCCAATGATTCTGAGCATGAACGGCATTTACGGACAAACACAGAGTAAAAACAATAACAAGATAACTGGCAAAGTGTTTCATATCAATCTTTTTTTAATTTCTTATTTGTTTAGTCCCCGGGCAGGATTGAGGGTCGCAGCCCGCCAGCTCTGCAGCGAGACGGACAGCAGGGAGATGAGCAGGACGGCAGCCCCGGAGGCGGCGAAAATCCACCAGTCGATGGTCGTCCTGTAGGCGAAGCGCCGGAGCCAGCCGTGTAGGATGAGCCAGGAGAGCGGAACGGCCACGGCGAAAGCAATGGCGATGTAGCAGATGAAGTTGATGTTGAGCATACGGACGATGAGGCCTGCAGTGGCCCCGTTAACCTTCCGGATAGCAATCTCCTTGGTGCGGCGGCGGATAATAAAGGCCATGAAGATAATCAGGCCGAGGTCCGCGATAATCAGGCAGAGGAGAGTAAATACCAGCACGAGGTTACGGGCATTGAACTCGTTGCGGTACAGCGACCTGTATATGCTGCTAAGAGGCACGAAGTCGCTCTGGCGGTCGGGAAAAACCTCCGCCCACGCCGCGCTGAGGGCCTGCATGGCCCCGTCCGGATCAGATGTGTCTATACGCACCATCAGGCAGAACTGGAAAAGGTTGCGGTGCAGCATGATCAGCGGCAGACTCTCCTCGAACACACCGGTGTAGCTGTAGTCCTCCGAGACACCGGCTATCACCCCGCTGTTGATATAGTCGAGCGCGCCCTGCCTTATCTCCAGCGGCTGTCCGACCGCCTCCTCCGGCGTACCGAATCCCAATGCCGTCATAGCCTTGCGGTTGATGATGTACTCCTCGCTGCGGTCGGAGGACCTGCCGGTCGCCCAGAAATTCCGCAGCATCTCCTGCTCCTGCGCCACACCATATCCCAGCGGTGAGAAGTCTCCGCCCGCCACCATCGGTATGTCGTAAAATGACAGGAATCCGTCCCCGGCCACCATCACCGGCACCTGCACCCACTCCGTCGAGCCTCCCCTACGCACACTTACATGGTCCCGTATCGCATTGCCCGGCAACTGGAACGATGTGGTGACCTCCTTGATCAGGGGACTGCGGCCCAGACGCTCCCGCAGCAGGGGAAATTTTCCCATGGCGTTCTCCGGCAGCCCGCTCATCACCAGCACCCCGCTCCCGTCGCCTCCGGTCTGCACGCTTCCGATGACCTTCATCTGCCGGCTGATACCCACCGCCAGAATCAGGACGGTAATCACCACCGCGTACTGCACGGCCAACATCCAGCGGACATTGCCGTAGGAAAAATGCACCGGGCGGCTGTCATGTCCGGTATTCAGGAAGCGGGTCAGGGCCATGTTCCTGACAGCCGGCACGAGGGCCACCGATACAGTCACCGCTGCGAATATCAAGGATGTGAGAGCGGTCGGCAGAAACTCCATCCTGCCCGGAACCACTCCGTATCCGAACACCACAGCGGCCAGAGCCAGGCCGATGACTATTGCACCCACCGCCAGTACCAGGGCCTGCAGCGCCTCATCCTTCAGTATCTCCGAGGCCGGAGCCCCGTGCAGGCGCAGGAGCTGGTAGAACCGCCGGTTACTGGAAAAAATGAGGCTGCCGTTGAGCCAGAGGTTGAAGAGCACGACCACGAGCAGCAGGACATTGGCCCCGACGGTCAGCCAGATATAGGCGATGTTGCCGTTGACGCTCAGCTCCCGTAGGTTGTGGCTGTGCAGGTGAATGTCCGTCATGGGCATAAGCCCGGCCCGGAGGGGAGCCGCATTCTCGGGTGTCATCCCGCTGACCAGTTCCGTTATCATTCTCTCCACCTCCGCTATGTCACTACCCTCCACAAGCAGCAGGTAGGTATAGCAGAACGTATTCATATCCCCGGGCAGGAGCATCAGCGCGTCCCCTCTCCAGTGCGAGGTCTCCGGAATATCCTTATAAATACCGGTAATCTGCATCGGGACACCTTCGATTTCCAGGTCAGTCCCCAAGACGCCTCCCGCCATATCCTGCATTCCTGCCAGCTTCCGGGCCAGGCTCTCGCTGATTATCACCTGACCGGCAGCCTCCAGCGCACCCGCGGTCGTTCCGCCCTCCACCATCTCCAGGTCGAATGTCCCGAGAAAATCCCTATTGACACGGAATACCTTTTCCTCAGCTGTCAGGTACGTACCCTGATATTTCAAGTCCGGCCGATACACCTCGTGCAGTTTGGCGATGGCCCTGACCTCCGGTATCTGGCGGATAGGGTCGTCCGTCATATTGCCCCATACCCTTCCGTCCACCTGTTCCCCCTCCGAGGCCAGAGTCAGCCGGACGATACGGTCAGCATTCCCATTGTACCTGTCCCAGCTCAATTCCCGCCGGATATAGTTCACCGAGACAAGCAGCGAGGCGAGCACCACCGACAGCCCCGCCAGATTGACCATCCGCAGCGACACATGCCGCCGCAGCAGTCTCATTGCAATTTCCAGATTCTTCATACCGCAAACATAACACGGAAAATGCCTCTCGCCAAATATCCGGACAGTTAACAAGACACCCGCAACTAACTGATTTTCAACTGATGCTGACTTACATTTTGTCAGCATCAATACCAACACCGCTTACAGCCGGACGAACAGCGTGAATCAGGTACAGGAAAACTGCAATGCTGACCTGAAAATATTTACTTTCTAGGAAAATTCTGCGCGACGAAATCGGAAAGGCGCAGGCCCTGGGCAATCTTCCGGGCAGTACGGGTCTTCTGGACATTGAGCGAATGTACGTTGAGACGACGGACGGCGCAGATAGCTCCGGTGGGGAAGCCGCATGCCATCAGGGCAATGAGCAGGAGGTCGTTGTGGGTAAGGGACGGCTGTTCGCGCTCAATCGCGGCAAGTACCCCGGGATACAGCAGGTCGCATATCCTCCGGATGCGGTTATGCACCTCTTCTTCGGGGAAATAGCGGTCGAGCATCTTCCGGATGTCAACGGTAGAGGCGCTTCCGTCACCATCCCGGCCGCAGGCCTCGTTCATCTCGCCGATGAGTGCCACCATATCGCGCAGAACCGACTGGATTTCAGCACCTGCCTCTGTCCCGGCCTCTCCACCCGTGGCTTCCCCGCCACAGCACCCTGTTCTTTGCTCCGCGTCCCCGGATGATCCGGCAATCGCTTCAGAAACAGTGCCAAAGGTCTCGATAGACGCTTTCAGAGCACAATTCTCCAATCTGAGCCTCCGCACCCTGAGCCACAGAATCCCGGCCTCGGCAAGCACCACGGCAAGCACTGCCGCCAGCACAAGCACAAGGGCCATCACCTGCAGACGTGCCTCCGCCGACTGCAGACGCAGCGACTCATTCTCAAGTATCAGCCCGGCGAGCCGAAGAGCCTCAGCATCAGCATGGGCCTCGACATACGTCCCGCTCATAAGAGCAGACTGCTTCCCGAGTAATTCCTCCCCGAGAGTCAGAGTCCTTCCGTCTCCCTCCTCCCGGGCGAGCCTCATACCGAGAGCGATATCGTCAGCAGCCTGTCCCGCTGCATAGCTGAATAATCCGCGGGCCAATGACAGATATACCTCAGCCGCCTCCTCCACACCGGTTCTCCGCTCAAGGCTGTCCAGCGCAGCGGCATATTGCTCCGCACCGCAATCCGGCATCAGAGTGTACATACTGCCCACGACTGAGCGCAGCAGCCGCATCGACTCACCGTCGCCCGCCCTTTCAGAAGCCGGAAGTGCATTCCACCAGCTCCCGAGCCCCGCCAGCGTATCCGCCATCTCCTGCCGGACCGCAGCCCGCATCAGCAGAGCACGGGCGCAAAGCCTTTTCTGAGTTCCGCTCCAGAAGAACTCCACCGCCTCATGCACAGCCGTATCCCTGATCATCGGCTCGCCGCAGAGATAATCGGCCTCAGCCACAAGCAGCAGGTAATAAGCCCTCTCGGCACGGCTCATCCGGATATCCTTCCCGTCTGCAACAGAGGAAAGCACCTGCCTGGCAGCCTGAGGATCCGAGGCCATCAGCGAGTCCGCAGTCTCAAGCAGCGGCGTGGCCTTTCCGTTGCCGGAAGAGCAGGAAAGTCCGTAGACGATAACGGCAGCCGCAAGAGCGGCCACAGCCAGCCGGAATATGTCGATTCTTATTTTCACGCCCCGAATTTAGCAATTAATCCGTATTCTGCAATATAAAATATTAACAATATTGGCAAATTTTATTAAGATTTGCCTTTTTTGTTATATATTTGCAATGAAACACACCTATGTAAATATGAGCATAGCACATAAGATATTAGATTACGCAATGATGAAAGACGGTCTTATCAAAAGACGTGAACTCCTGGAAGTATTATGCTCAGGGACAAATGGCATATCTGAGAAATCAATTGATGTCATTTTAAACCGCATGGCCGCCAATCAGCTGATTACAAGAATCTCCCACGGGACATATCTTGTTCTTGATGAAAAAACAAGGTTCATTTATACTCCGGATGAGACAGAACGCAATCTATGCCGACATATAAAAGAACATTATCCGTTTGTAGATTACTGTATATGGAGCTCATCCGTACTGACTCCGCTGATGCAGCATGTGCCGGCATCCAGAATTATACTTGTCGATGTGGAAAGAGTCGCCATGGAATCTGTTTTCCAGTCGTTGCAAGGACTTGGACTGGACATGCCGATTCTTCTCAACCCTACTAGACAGGAATGTATGAGGTATATTACAAACGATATAACAATCATTGTGAGGTTGTTGGTAAGAGAAGCCCCTGTGACGGAATTTGACGGATGCCACCTACCCACGATAGAGAAAATGCTGGTGGATGCTGTAAGCGACAATGAACTGTCGTTCATGCAAGGAAATGAAATACACACGATATATGCCAATGCCTTCTCCAGTTACTTCATTAATATACACCGCCTCTTACGTTATGCATCAAGACGGAACAGAAAAGATAAAGTAGAACGCATTTTGAAAAATATAGAATATGATACATCCGGAAAGTAGAACATTGGCATGGATAGAAACCGTATCCAGCAAGAATAATGTACGCGATATTGCCCTAACCGGCGACTTTCGATAGATATAGATGTAATCTGCCCTCCCGGAACCCGGATCGAAGATTATATTGAAAAGTATTCCGCTGAATACGGATTCGGCAATGTCGAATTGGTTCAACGCATATCCCGCACACATGTTCCGAAACAACATGCCAAGTTTTTCTACGAAGTATCTTATCCTACAGGGGGCAGGCAGGATAAAATTTTGTTGGATGTGCTCTTTGAAGAAAGTCATTACGGCAATGTAATAAAAGCACCTATCCAGAGTCGCTTTCTAAAACAACAGGGAGAACCTGTCATGGTAAAGCTGCCCAGTAAAGAAGACTTGCTGGGTGATAAACTCACGGCCTTTGCACCACATACTACAGGTATTCCCTTTTTCAAAGGAGAAAAAAACTATTCGATGGAAATATGCAAACAGTTGTTCGACATCGCCACATTGTTTGACAGCATATCCGATCTGACTGTTACAACTGAAACATTCCGCAAATTCGTTTCAACGGAGTTACAGTATAGGAATAACAAAACAACCGACTTACAATCCGTTCTGAACGACATTTATGACACGGCTCTCTGTATTATGCAGAGAGGACTATACAATCCGCATGAGTTTGAATTACTGCAGGACGGCATCAAGAGAGTAAGAGGATTTATACACAGCGAGGTGTACAGCATTGACAGCGCGATAACCAATGCAGCCAAAGCCGCATATCTGTCAAAACTTATCGAGAAAGGAATAACGGATGTCAAACACTATAATCCTGAAGAAGTTAAAGCATTGGCCGATGCTGTCATTCAATCACCATTGCCGACAAAACTCAATAAACTGAAGAAATCGAATATTGAGGCTTTTTTCTTTTTGTATGAAATACAGAAACTGCAGTTCCGATAGGAAGATAAACACGTAACAAGACCCTAACAGTCGGCGAGACATTCAACCTTCAACACAGCGGAAAGCTTCCCCGAGACAGTCGGCGATGTCGCTGCTGTTCATGCCGTTCTGCCCGTAGCGGGAGGCGGCGAGGTCCCCCGCCCTGCCGTGCAGCCACACTCCCAGGCGGGCCGCCTCGAATGCTCCATAGCCAGAGGCCAGCAACCCTGTCAGCAGGCCGGTCAGCACATCTCCACTGCCGCCGGTCGCCATCCCAGGATTGCCGGTGGTGTTGAATGCCGCCTGTCCTTCCGGAGAGATTACAGCCGAATGCGGCCCCTTGACCGCCACACAGCTGCGCGTCCGTACGGCCAGGTCAGCAGCTTTCGCTAGCCTTTCCTCCGCAGTGGCCCATTCGCCCACCAGACGGCGGAGCTCTCCGAGATGGGGTGTGAGAATTGAACCTTCAGGCACTAGTCCAAGCAAATCAGGCCCGGCGGCAATGATGTTCAGAGCATCCGCATCCAGGACCATCGGCCGGCGCCATGTACGCAGCAGGCTTCTAAGGGCCGCCTCCGTCTCGGGATGCCGTCCGAGGCCGCACCCGCATCCTACCGCTGTATACCGTTCCATATTTGAAGGCAATGCGGAAAAATGCCCCTGTGGGTCGCAGTCCACCATAGCCGAAGGGCAGGTGCAGTGAATCACCGTCCGCTCGGACTCCGGCAGATGCACCGTCACCAGGCCGCAGCCGGAGCGTAGCGCCCCCATGGCGGCCAGTACAGCCGCCCCGGCCATCCCACGCGAACCGCACACTAAAAGCGCATGTCCGAAGTCTCCCTTGTGCGTATCTTCCGGCCTCGGCCTCAGCATCCGACGCACATCCTCCATTTCGGTGTTATTTCTTTGTAACTGTATCATTTTTATCAACTTTTATCTTCTTCTCATCTGACTTAAGCCTCTTCTCCACTCTGTTTCAGCGAGTTTGTTCCGGGCCTGCACGCGTTCGTACTCAAGTATGCGTTTCTGAATGAGCTCCGCACGCCTGGTCTGAACTGCGAAATAGTTCTGAGCGAAAGCTACTTGCGGCTTCCTGGCATCTCCGTTCTGTGCAATAAGATAACATGCATAGCGCGTAAGCACGAAGTCATCTACCTCACGCTGAGCACTTTTCGGCAAGTCTATCATTTTGCTGACGTCAGCAAAATGATATGAGACATCCTGACCGGCATTCCGACATGCCGCCTTGGCCTTCTCCACAATGTTTTCAAAATTCCGCCACTGCGTGTAACCCAGCAACTTAGACAATTCCCTGGCACTCCAGCACTCCACGCCCTCATAGTCATTGGCGATTGACTCGAACTGTCTGAACAGTTCCATAATCTCATCTGCTTTCATTGTATCACGTATCATTTAAGTTAAACGCATAACTACAGCAGGGACGGCTGTGGGACAAAAGATGATACAAATGTAAGTATTTAATGCCTGAAAGCAAACAAGGCGTGACATAAAAGTGCCGCGCCCTGAATGGATGATATCTGCGGAAGGCTATTTGAAGGCCTGCTCGCTGAGGCCGGTGCCGCTGAGGGCCAGGTCCTTGAAGTACTCGGGCACGGGACGGCCGAGGAGGGCATCCACGTAGAGCTTGCCGATGTACTGCGAGAGCATGAAGCCGTGGCCGCGCATACCGATGAAGAGGCCGAGGGCCGGATCGACGATATAGCGGGGCTCCACATAGTAGCCTGCCCAGGTGGCCTGTATACCGACTTCCTTGAGAGTAGGAATCCACTCGGAGAAGACTTCGGAGGCTATCTCCAGGAAGGCCTGAGTATTGATCCTGAGATCCTTGCCGGCCTCTGCGGGATCGGTGGCCGGAGAGGCACAGCCGATGATCTGGCCTGTGTCGGCGAGCTGCTGCCCGTAGACAGCCGAGAATCCCTTGTAATGACGGCGGTCGATGAGCATGTCCAGAGGAGCACCCTCCTTGCCTAAAAGCGGCAGACGCTTGGTGATGAAGGCCTGGTGCTTTACAGGATACAGGCCGGTCTCGATGCCGAGCATGTGGGCGAATTTCTCCGCGCCGTATCCGAGGGCATTGACGAATATCTCCGTGCGGAACTTAGTGTAGCGGCGGGCACTGTCGCGTACCAGCACCTCGTATTCTCCGCCTACCTTGCGTACATCCACCAGCTCGGTCTCCTCGAGGATCCGGCCGCCGTGGCTGCGTCCTATCAGGCGAACTGCGTTGATGGTCTTGCCCGGCGTGGCCTGCCAGCAGTTCTCTGTCACCTGAGCGGCCACGTACATATCCAGACCCGGACGCATGTATGGTGATATTTCCTTCTGGAAATCCTTGGGATCCACCATGTAGGCCTTGGACCAGGCGCGGGCGGCGTCAAGAGAGCGGTAGGTCGCGTCATCATGGGCAAAGTTGACATAGCGGATCAGGCGGAAGTCTATATTCGCATGCTGCTGCAAGTCCCGGAATATCTCGAGGTTGTGGTTGGCGATGTCGGCCAGCGCGGGCAGGGAGAATGCCGGACGTCCGCCGGCGATATTTCTCCATGAGCTGCCGCGGTCCTTATTGACCAGCACGGGAGCGAAACCGGCCTCGGCCAGATAGCGGAACACCGCCGAGCCCGCCATACCGCCTCCGGCGACGAGAGCACCCACCTTGCCGCCGTCGGCGACAGCCCCGGACGGCAGGACAATCTTCTCTGCCCCAGCCTTGTTGATGACATTGCCCAGCTCCACGAGACTGGCCATGGGCGCACGGGGTGTGAAGTCACCGGTCACCTCTATGCCGTAGGGGCGCAGGGCGGACTTGGCCCTCGGGAGACATCGCTTGCCGCGGCATGGTCCCATACCCAGACGGGAGATGTGCTTGAGCTCGTCGGCCGAAATAGTCTTGCGGTCGCCTATCAACTCCAGTATCCTCTCCAATGTAAGGTCCTCGCAGTGGCAGATATAGGTCTTGCCGTCCACAGAAGGAGCCGGTTTCATCTCCACGGGAGCGGGATAGCGTTCCTTGACGATGAAGCCGCGGGCATCGGTCAGCACGCCGCCGTCATAGAGCTGAGCCACCTTTACGCGGGCCACATTGGTCTTGTTGGGCTTGAGCATGATCTTCTCGATGACACCCTCTCCGACCTTCCTGCCGTTGTCGTCCACCAGGAATACCCCGGAGCCTTCCTGTGCCTCGTACTCGATAGGCAGGAAGAGCTTGCCGGCACGGGTATCATAGCCGAAAATGGCCAGGCCGGGGCACTGGTACACGCACTGCATACAACCGATACACTTGTCGTAGTCTATCTTTGGAGTAGTGGATGTGGAACTCTTGGTAATGGCTCCGCTCTTGCAGGCAAATGAACACGGGTTGCAGGCAAATCCATACAGGCAGTCCATGATTACAAATGGAGCGGCAGCGGCTCTCTCGGCGGAGGGCATCGCGGGCTCCTGGAGTATCCTCACGGGATGCTGCTGTGAGTCAATGTATTCTTTCGATACCTGAAGGTAGTTGTCATAATTGAAGCGGCGGCCTAGGTTCTGGAGGATCTCATACGCGCACTGTCTTCCACGGAGGACGGCAGAGGTGCCCTCGCCGATACGGACTGAGTCACCGACTCCATGGCAGCTGCGGCCGAATACGGCATTGCCCTTGACAAAGAGCTGGTTGTCAGGCATCAGCCCCGTACAGATATTGATGCAGTCGATACCGTCGATGAGCCTTTCGGTACCGGGAATGGGCTTGAAGTTATCGCACTCTGCGATGATGGCACCGGTAATGCCGGTATGGTCGGCATTGGGCACAGCCTCCACCAGCACGTGGGAGGTCAGAATCGGGATGCCGAGACGGCGCACCCTGTTGGCCTGCACGGGGAAGCCTCCCTCGCGGGGCATGCCCTCGATGATCATCCTGACGTTGGCCCCGGCCTGCATGGCCTGATAGGATGTCAGGTAGCCGATGTTGCCGGCTCCGACCGTAAGGATGTTCTTGCCCAAGAGCGTAAACTGGGTGTTCATCATCCTCTGGACCACGGCGGCGGTGTAGACTCCGGGCACATCGTCGTTCTTGAAGGCCGGCATGAAGGGCACGGCTCCAGTGGCGATGACCAGCTCGTCGGTATCCACATAGAAGACCTTGTCGGTAGCGATATTCTTGACCGCCAGCCTCTTGCCTTCGAGGATATCCCAGACCACAGAGTCCAGCATAATGCCCTCGTGAGAGTCCCCGGCCAGAGTCCTGGCTATATCGAATCCCCTCATCCCTCCGAAACGCTTTTCCTTCTCGAAGAAGAAGAACTGATGGGTCTGCATCAGGAACTGACCGCCTATCTCGCTGTTGCTGTCGATTACCAGACAGTCCACGCCCTCTTTCAGCAGCTCCTCGCGGACTGCCAGACCGGCCGGTCCGGCACCGATAATGGCCACGGTAGTCCTGTAGACCTCCTTTTCCTCCTCCACGCCGTCCTTCTCTGTGACCAGAAGACCCTTGAAGCCGCTGTCGGAGCTGAGCCTGGCGAGCTCCCGGACACCGTCCACCTTGGTTATGCAGATACGGCGGATCTTGCCGTCCACGAGCATCTCACAGGCACCGCATTTGCCGATACCGCACTCCATGGTCCTCTTGCGGTGGTCGAGACTGAGACTGTGTACAGGACAGCCGGCCTGGTGCAGGGCGGCGGCTATGGTCTGCCCCCTCTGCCCTGTTATTGTTTTACCCTCAAACTTAAATGATACAATATCTTCCGCAGGCACGGGAAGAATCGGATGGGATGTTATTCGATACATTATTTTATAGGTTAGTGTTGTCGTCCACAAATTTAATTTTTTTATAAAAACAAAAATATTCTCACACGTTTTTTTCTATTAAATTTTTAATCCGCCCAGGAACATATCTTTGCCGACAACTTTAATTTTAAAAAGAAATACTATGACACAGAGAATTTTGAAGGGATTCGTCCTCCTGATGGCCGTGGTTGCGATGACCGCGTGCAAGGACGAGATGACGACGGGAGACTCGTATATTTCTTTTGGCCTGTCTACCGATTACAGTGACATCTACATGAGCCGACGCCTGGGAGAGCTGTTCAAATCCGCCGGCAGCAGTCTCAATCTGCCTGACACCAACGACTTCATACTCACAGTCGCCTCCTCAGGCGGAGACATCATATATAAAGGTCCATACGGGGAACGGCCCGACCCGGTCAGAGTACAGTCCGGCAGCTACGACGTGTCGCTGCACTCCATTGAGTTCGAAAAGCCAGGATTCGACATGCCCCAGTTCGGAGACCTGAGGACAGTGGTGGTAGGAAGCGGACAGACCGTATCGGTCGCATTCAACTGCACTCAACTCAACTGCGGTATGAAGCTTATATTCGCCGATTCGTTCAAGGACAGGTTTCCGGCATCGGATGTGGCCATACACTCAGACGGTCAGTCCCTGGCCTATCCGTATTCAGAGACCAGGACGGCCTTCTTCCTGCCCGGCATACTGCGGGTCACCTGCACGGACAACGGCAACGAAGTGCCGATTCTGTCCAGACAGCTGGAAGCCGCTGACATGCTGACCATAAAGCTGTCCGCATCCGCCGAGACATCAGACTCATTCTCAGTAGAGATAGACACTGTACGCAACTGGATGTACGAGGACTTCACGCTCGGCAGCGGCAATGACGGATCATCGATGGAGAAAGCTCTGAAAATCGCTGATCTGGCCATGAACCTGGGAGCGGAAGACGTATGGGTATGCGGCTACATCGTCGGAGGCGATGTCAGCACATCCAAGGTAAGTTTCGATCCGCCGTTTACAAAAGAATCCCACCTGGCTCTGGCCGATAATGTAAAAGCTTCCACGAGAGAAGAATGCGCCGCCATCGAGCTGCCATCTTCAGGCGACATGAGGGACGCGGTCAACCTTGTGGACCATCCCGGCTACATAGGCAGGAAACTGTACGTCAAGGGAGACATCGAGAATTATTTCGGTTATCCGGGTGTCAAAAGTATAAAGGAATTCCTCCTTGAATGACAGCCTGTCATAAAAAGCCCTATCTTTGTCGGGATAAACAGACTGAAAATGAAAGAACAGCTTCTAAAGAAAATCTCAGACAAAAGCATAGCGGCAGGTGTGGTAGGACTCGGATATGTAGGACTTCCCCTTGCTGTCGAGACAGCCAGAGCAGGATTCAAGACCACCGGATTCGACCTGCTGGATGACAAAGTCAGCAAAGTCAACAACGGGGAGAACTATATATCCGATGTAAACAGCGAGACCCTGAAAGCCTTAACAGCCGACGGTATGCTGAAAGCCACGACGGATTTCAGCCGGATAGCGGCAATGGATTTCATAGCCATCTGTGTTCCCACACCGCTTGACACGCATCAGCAGCCGGATCTGTCATACATAGAGCATTCCTCCATACAGATTGCTGAATATCTGAAGAAAGACACTATGGTGGTGCTGGAGTCCACGACGTTCCCCGGCACCACTTCCGACATAGTCCGTCCTATCCTGGAAAAAGGCTCCGGTCTCGTATGCGGGAAAGATTTCTACCTGGCCTTCTCCCCTGAAAGAGTAGACCCAGGCAATGTACACTACAAGACCCATAACACGCCTAAGGTTGTAGGGGCCATAGGACAGGATGCAGAAGATGTCATCAAGACCATGTACGAGAGTTTCCTGGAAGGAGGGGTATATCCCGTATCTTCTCCGGCAATCGCCGAGATGGAGAAAATTCTTGAGAACACATACCGCAACATCAATATAGGTCTCATCAATGAAATGGCCATGCTCTGCGACAGAATGAAGATAAATATCTGGGAAGTGATTGACGCTGCCAGGACCAAGCCATACGGATTCCAGGCATTCTATCCCGGCCCAGGTCTGGGAGGCCACTGCATACCGCTGGACCCCTACTATCTGAGCTGGAAGGTACGGGAATATGCATTCCACACCTCCATGATCGAGACCTCCATGATGATCAACGACCGGATGCCTGAATATTGCGTGCAGCGTATCGCCAACATTCTGAATGAATTTTCCAAATCCTTAAAAGGCTCGGACATCCTGGTGCTTGGAGTGGCCTACAAGGCTGACATAGATGACTGTCGGGAGAGTCCTGCCATAAGAGTTATTAATGTATTGCGCAAAAAGGGAGCAAACGTACGCTTCTATGATCCATATGTAAAGGAATATCACGACAAAGGAGTTACATATACCGGAGAAACCGAACTAAGCCGTTCACTTTTGTCTGATTCTGACATCACTGTCATTACTACCGCTCACACTTGTATTGACTACAATATAGTGCAGCAATATGCCCGATTCGTATTCGACACAAGGAATGCCATGAAGGATGTCAAGGAGAGAAACAACATCGAACTGCTATAAAAATTCACTGGGCCACTATCCTTCAGATCGGACGCGGCCCAGCTACTTAACCTAAACTTAAACTATGAAAAACTTCACTGAAATTTATTACAATTCCCGTGCCAAGATTGTAGCATATTTGTAATTATTATTAATAAAACTTATACTTTTTGCAATCTGGCGAACTTCAGCAGCAAAGTCTTCTCTCCGGCTGCGTCAAACCTGACAACGGCCTTGATGTCCGGGACTGATCCGGACACCGAGATTACCTCCCCGATACCGAACTTGTCATGCCGTACCTTATCCCCCGCCGAGACCGAATCCGCTATCGGCCCGGAAAATGTCCTGACTTTCTCTACCGGCTTAAATCTGGACATATCGGGTCTGACACTGACCGCTTCCTGCCGGGCCTGCACCTGATTATGGATCTGAGGCTGGCTCCGATGCTGCCGCCAACCGTTCCATCCGCTGTCGTCATCCCCGTAGTCATCTCCTCCTACCGAGGAGAAATCCTCCACTGTCCCGTTCAGATATCTTGGATCTATCTCCTTGAGAAAGCGGCTCGGACGGCAGGCCGAGGTCTTTCCGTTCAGAAAGCGGCTGCCCGCATATGAGAGTGTCACGGCCTTCTCAGCCCTGGTCAGAGCCACATAGAAGAGCCGTCTTTCCTCTTCCACATTCTCCGCAGTGGAGGACATGGACGACGGAAACAGATTCTCCTCCATCCCGGCGATATACACATAAGGGAACTCGAGTCCCTTGGAGGCATGAACGGTCATGAGTTTCACCCGGTTGTTCTCATCCTCTTCTTCGGCCTTGTCCGTATCTGTCAGCAGGGCCACCTGTTCCATATATGCCTCTAAAGTCGGTATCTTGCCGTATTCGCCCATCTGCTCCGCAGCCTCCACTTCATTGGCCACAAACTCCTGAGCCCCGTTGAGCAGCTCAGTCACATTGCCCAAGGCAGACATTCCTTCTACAGACAAGTCCGCTTTCATGGACGGCAGTAGGCCTGAGCCTTCGGCTATGGCCACGGCCAAAGTATACGCGTCGTCAGTCCAGATACGGGCACTGAACCCGTTTATCATATCCGCAAACATACGCAGTTTGGCGGCAGTAGCCTCCTTTATGTCCCATTGTCCCAGATCAGGACTCGAACACATCTCCAGCAAGGGAGTTCCCTTGGCTGATGCGGCATCCGAAAGCCTGGCAAGAGAGGTCTGCCCTATGCCTCTGGCCGGCAGATTGACTATCCGGCGGAATGCCTCGTTGTCGTTGTGGTTGAGCACCAGCCGCAGATAGGCCAGCATGTCCTTTACCTCCTTGCGCTCGTAGAACGAATGTCCTGCATATATTATATAAGGTATATTTCTCTTTCGTAGAGCCTCCTCCAATACCCTGGACTGGGAATTGACACGATAGAGTATCGAGAACGAGTCGTATGAGGCCTTGGTCGCATAGATTCTCCTCATAATGGACGACACGATGGAGGACGCCTCCTCCCTGTCATCGTAAGCGCGTATAAGTTCTATCCTCTCTCCCCTGTCCCCCTCGGAGAAGCACTCTTTTTTCAGACGGTTCGCATTGTGCGCTATGACTGAATTGGCCGCGTTGACTATGGTCTGCGTGGAGCGGTAATTCTGCTCCAGGCGGAACTCCCTGGCCTCCGGATAATCCCGCTTGAAGTTGAGGATGTTCTGAATCCTGGCCCCGCGAAAGGCATAGATACTCTGAGAGTCATCCCCGACCACAGTAATGTTGTGGCTCCGGGCGGCAAGTATCCGGACTATCCTGTACTGGGCCATGTTGGTGTCCTGATACTCATCCACCAGTATATGCGATATGACACTTCTTAGACTCTCCGCCACTTCCGGATGCTTGTTGAGCAGGATATTGGTATACAGCAGTATATCATCGAAATCCATGACACCCTCGGCCTTGCATTTCTCCGCATAGAGCTTATAGACATCGCATATCCGGCCCTTGCGCATCTGGGTGTCCTTGCGTATCGCCTCATGGTTGTTCATATAGTCCGATGCTGTCACCAGGTAGTTCTTGGCCGTGGATATGCGGGAAAGCACCTCGCCCGGCTTGTATATCTTGTCATCCAGCTGAAGTTCCCTGATGCATGACTTTACCGCGTTCTTGGCATCGGATGCATCGTAGATGGTGAATGCCTTCGGAAATCCGAGAAGTCCGGCATTGTCCCTCAATATGCGGGCAAATATGGAATGGAAAGTACCCATCCACAGGCGGCGGGCCTTGTCCCTGCCGACTATGGCCGCAATACGCTCCTTCATCTCCTTGGCCGCCTTGTTGGTAAAGGTAAGAGCCATTATGGATGACGGCTCGATCCCGCTCTCGATTATGGCCGCAATCTTCCATGTAAGCACACGAGTTTTCCCGGAACCGGCTCCCGCGATAATCATCGAAGCTCCGCTTACACACTTAACTGCTTCTTGCTGAGCACTATTCAAACCCGACAAATTCATTTCACATTGTTTTTAAATTGGAGCACAAATCTACAAAAGTTTTATCTATATTTGCACCCAAATTTTGTTTTATATAAAGGATATGGTTGACTATATAAAATTGAAACAAGGGCTGGACATACCTGTCGAGGGTGTGCCTGAGACCCGTATCCTCAAAAGCATAGTTTCGGAGACAGTGGCTGTGAAGCCAACCGATTTCAAAGGTCTTATCCCGAAGCTCGCAGTAAAGGAGGGGGACGCCGTAAAGGCCGGCTCCGTCCTTTTCTTCGATAAGAAGAGACCTGAAATCAGATTCACCTCCCCGGTGAGCGGTACTGTCTGCGGAATTATCCGAGGTGAGAAGAGAAAACTTCTCGAAGTCAGAGTCAAGGCTGATCCGGAAACGGAATACGCCAAGTTCGATCTTCCCAAGCCTGAGGCCGTCACTGCCGAACAGGTCATCAGTCTCCTCCTCGAGAGCGGACTGTGGCCCTGCATCAAGCAGCGTCCTTACGGCATCATTCCCAATCCGGAGGTGCGTCCCAAGGCGCTTTACATTTCCGGATTCGACTCCGCCCCTCTGGCCGCGGACTACGATTACATCCTGAAGGATGAGGTGGAGAACCTGCAGACAGCCATCAACGTACTGTCCAAGGTCACTCCCAAGATACATTTCGGTCTGAATGCCAAGACACATGCCTGCACTCCGTTCCACAGACTCAGCGGAGTGGAGTTCCATGTATTCGACGGGCCCCATCCCGCCGGCAACGTAGGTGTGCAGATCAATCACATCTGCCCTATAAACAAGGGTGATATGGTCTGGACTGTCAATCTCCAGATGCTGGCCATCATCGGCCGCTTCTTCGCCACAGGCAAGGTGGACATGCGCAAGACCGTCGCAGTAGGAGGTCCCCGCGTAAGCACTCCCGGCTACGTGAAGTGCATCAGCGGCATGTGTATGAGCGGCATCGCCGACATGACCAACGACAATGTGGAGAAACTCCAGAAAGGCTGTGAAGTGCGCTTCATCAGCGGCAACATCCTCACCGGCACCAATGTCGGCAAGGAAGGCTATCTGGGATTCTACGACGACTGTGTGTCCCTGATTACCGAGGGCAACTACTACGAGACATTCGGTTGGGCCAAGATATTCAGACCCAAGAAGTTCAGTTTCGCATCCACCTATTTCTCATGGCTTACTCCCAGGAAAAAGTATAAGGTGGACTCCAACCTCAACGGCGGTGTTAGGGCTTTCGTGATGACCAGCAAATACGCCAAGGTGTTCCCCATGAACATCTATCCCGTGTATCTGCTCAAGGCCATCCTCGCCGAGGACATCGACAAGATGGAGCAGCTAGGCATCTACGAGGTGGTCGAGGAGGACTTCGCACTCTGCGAGTACATAGACCCTTCCAAGATAGACATTCAGGCTATCGTGTCCAAGGGTATTGACATCATGATTAAAGAAATGGCATAGCAATATGGAAAAGAAAGAGAAAAAAGGTTCAATATTTGATTCCACCATCGAGGCTTTCCAGTCATTCCTGAGAGTGCCCAATACCGTCACCAGACGGGGCTCGCATGTAAGGGACTGCAACGACCTCAAGAGAGTCATGATCATCGTGGTGGTCGCACTGATCCCCACCCTCCTCTTCGGTATCTATAACATCGGCTACCAGCACAACCTCGCCGCAGGCACGGATATGAGCTTCTGGCAGATGGTATGGTACGGTTTCCTCAAGATACTTCCCCTCTACCTGGTATCCTACATCGTAGGTCTGGGCATAGAGTTCGCATCGGCCCAGATACGCGGCCATGAGGTCAACGAGGGCTACCTGGTCACAGGTATGATTATCCCGCTGATCGTTCCCATCAACATTCCCCTTTGGATCCTGGCCCTCGCAGTGGCTTTCGCAGTCATCCTCGGCAAGGAAGTATTCGGCGGCACCGGCATGAATATCTGGAACCCCGCGCTGATCGCCAGGGCTTTCCTCTTCTTCGCCTACCCCAGCCATATGTCAGGTGACAAGGTATGGGTGGCCGGCGTGGACGGATATTCCGGAGCGACTCCTCTTGCAGAGGCCGCCATCGGCAATTTCCCCACAATGGCCAACGGCAGTGACAGCATCCTGAACATGTTCATCGGCCTGATGCCCGGATGTCCCGGCGAGACCTCCACGATAGCCATACTCATCGGTGCTGCGATACTGATTTTCACCGGTGTGGCAAGCTGGAAGATCATGCTGTCCACCGTTGTCGGCGGTCTTGCAATGGGTTATCTCTGCAACGCCATCGCGCCTGATCCCACTTCCTACCTGGCTATGCCCGCATGGGAGCACCTGATCATGGGAGGATTCGCCTTCGGAGCCGTATTCATGGCCACCGACCCCGTCACATCGGCTCAGACCGAGACCGGCAAATGGATCTACGGTTTCCTGATCGGAGCATTCACCATCATCCTCAGAGTGTTCAACCCCGGATATCCCGAGGGAATGATGCTCTCAATCCTGCTTATGAACACATTTGCTCCGCTGATTGACTACTGCGTAGTGCAGAGGAACATCAAGAACCGTCTCAAAAGGGCACAAATCAATCAATAAGATACAGCACTATGAATACCAACAGTAACACATATACCGTCATCTACTCCATCATACTTGTGGTGGTAGTGGCAGCTGTCCTGGCTTTCGTGTCCGTATCCCTGAGCGACAGGCAGAACGCCAACGTGGCCACAGAGACCCGTCAGAGCATCCTGTACTCAGTCAATCTGGCTCAGGAAGCCGATCAGGCAAAGGACAAGAACAGCTACATCGAAGCAGAATACAACAAATACATCACCGACTCCTATCTCGTGAACGTCAAAGGCGACAAGGTTGAGGGCGAGGCTTTCCCGATGGCTCTCGCATCCGGACTGAAGTCCCAGTACGACATCATGAAGCAGGCCAATCCCGATGTATCGAAGCTCACCCTGCCCGTATTCGTCTGCACTCTGGACGACGGCAGCAGAGTCGAGATCTTCCCTATCTACGGAGCAGGTCTGTGGGGACCTATCTGGGGCTACATCTCCCTTAAGGACGACTACAACACCGTCTACGGAGCCACATTCCTCCACAAGGGCGAGACTCCGGGTCTCGGTGCCGAGATAGCCACACCGCACTTCAGCAACCAGTTCGCCGGCAAGACTATCTTCGAGGGCGACAACATGGTCTCCATCTCGGTAGTAAAGGGCGGAGTGCCTGAAGGTGACATGCACGGAGTGGACGCCATCTCCGGCGGCACCATCACCAGCCGCGCACTGGAGAACGCCATCAGACAGTGGCTCACGGACTACGAGCCCTATTTCGAAAAACAGCTGGCCGCCAAAGCTCAGGCTCAGGCAGCCGCAGATTCAACAACCAATACTGTGGACAATCATGAAGAAGGAAATCTATAAAAACCCGTTTTTCAAGGCCAACCCGGTAACGGTCTTAGTCTTGGGTATCTGCTCTTCGCTGGCAGTTACCGTAAAGCTTGAGCCTGCCTGCGTGATGGCTCTCTCGGTTACCCTCGTAACCGGATTCTCAAGCTTGTTCGCATCACTTCTCAGAAATACGATTCCCAACCGTATCCGTATCATCGTACAGCTGGTGCTCGTATCCCTGTTCGTGATTCTCATCGACCAGTTCCTCAAGGCCTTCGCCTACGAAGTCAGCAAGCAGCTCTCCGTATACGTCGGTCTTATCATCACCAACTGTATCGTCATGGGACGTATCGAGGCTTTCGCCCTCGGCAACAAGCCCTGGCCCTCATTCGTGGACGGTATCGCCAACGGTCTCGGCTACGGTATGATACTCGTCGTACTGGCCTTCTTCCGCGAGCTGCTCGGCTCCGGCTGCCTCTTCGGGCATCAGATCATCCCTGACAGCTGGTATGAAGCCGGATACATGAACAACGGCCTGATCATCATGCCTCCCATGGCACTGATTCTCGTCGGACTCATCATCTGGATACAGAGAAGTTACCAGAAAGAGCTCATTGAAGAAAAATAATAAAGACACATCGCTATGGAATATTTAAATCTATTCGTCAAGTCGATTTTCATCGACAACATGGTTTTCGCATACTTCTTGGGGATGTGTTCGTTCCTGGCTGTATCGAAGAACGTCAAGACAGCCTTCGGTCTGGGTATCGCCGTGATCTTCGTAATCCTCGTGACCCTGCCCATCAACTACCTCCTCAATAAGTTCTTCCTCACCCCCGGAGCCATGGACTGGATCAGCCCGGCATTCGCCAATCTGGACCTGAGCTTCCTGAGTTTCATCATCTTCATAGCCGTTATCGCGGCAGTTACCCAGCTCGTCGAGATGATAGTGGAGAAATTCTCTCCCTCGCTCTACTCCTCGCTCGGTATCTTCCTGCCCCTTATCGCTGTGAACTGCGCCGTGATGGGAGCGTCGCTCTTCATGCAGGAGAGGGATTTCGCCAACCTCGGCTACGCCACGGTATACGCCCTCGGTTCCGGCATCGGCTGGTTCCTGGCCATCGTGACCATCGCCGCCATCCGCGAGAAACTCGCCTATTCCAACGTGCCCAAGCCTCTCAAGGGTCTCGGTATATCATTCATCATCACCGGTCTCATGGGCCTGGCATTCATGAGCTTCATGGGTATTCAATTATAGGAGGACACGACTATGTCATTGACAACAATACTTATACTTTCAATCGTCACATTCCTCATAGTGACACTCATCCTGGTCGCCCTTCTGCTGGTGGCCAAGGCCAAGCTGACCCCTCAGGGCAACGTCAAGATTGACATCAACAACGGGGAGAGAGTCCTCGATGTCAATCCCGGATCGTCCCTGCTGGCAACCCTCTCCAACGAGAAGATCTTCCTGCCCTCTGCCTGCGGAGGCGGCGGAAGCTGCGGCATGTGCAAATGCCAGGTGCTCTCCGGCGGCGGCAGCATCCTGCCCACCGAGGTGGGATTCTTCACCCGCAAGCAGCAGCAGAACAACTGGAGGCTCGGATGCCAGGTAAAGGTGCGCGAGGACCTCAAAATCCTCGTTCCCCAGAGCATCCTCGGTATCAAGAAACTCGAGTGCGAGGTGGTAAGCAACAAGAACGTGGCCACCTTCATCAAGGAGTTCGTAGTGAAGCTCCCCGCAGGCGAGCACCTCAACTTCCGCTCCGGCGGCTACATCCAGATCGATATCCCCAAATACGACATCGACTACAAGGATATGGACATCGAGGAGCCTTACAGGACCGACTGGGAGAAGATGGGAGTGTTCAAGCTGCACGCCCACAACTCCGAGCCTACCTTCAAGGCTTACTCCATGGCCAATCACCCTGCCGAGGGCGACATCATCATGCTCAACGTCCGTATCGCCACCCCTCCTTTCGACAAGGCCAAGGGCGGTTTCATGAACGTACCGGCAGGTATCAGTTCGTCCTACATCTTCTCCCGCAAGCCGGGTGACAAGGTGATCATCTCGGGCCCTTACGGAGAGTTCTTCATCCCGGACAACGCTCCTGCCGACCAGGAGTTCATCTTCATCGGCGGCGGTGCCGGTATGGCTCCCATGAGAAGCCACATCATGCACCTGTTCAAGACAGAGAAGACAGCCCGCAAGGTCAACTTCTTCTACGGTGCCCGCAGCCTGAAGGAGGCCTTCTACCTCGAGGACTTCCACGAGATAGAGCGCGAGTTCCCCAACTTCAAGTTCCATCTGGCCCTCGACCGTCAGGATCCCGAGGCCGATGCAGCAGGAGTGGACTACAAGGTCGGCTTCGTTCACAACGTCCTCTACGAGACCTACCTCAAGAACCACGAGGCTCCCGAGGACTGCCTCTACCTGATGTGCGGACCTCCGATGATGACCCAGTCCGTTCTCAAGATGCTGGACAGCCTCGGAGTACCTCCCGAGAACATCCTCTTCGACAACTTCGGCTCATAGTTCCGCCACGGACTCTAAAGCCGACAGCATACACAACGAAACCCCGGACAGGAGTCTTCCCGCCCGGGGTTTTCATTTTGCCAAATATTTCTTCAGCAATCTCCCCACCTTACCACTTCTCCCCCATCTATCCTCTCTTGTCAGCACACCATATTACAGAAACTACAGACGGTCAAGTTCCTGCATCATACGGGAACGCCTTGCATACTTAGACCTAAACAGACTTACCAACTCCGACACGACTTCCTCTCCGCCATTAAGCTTACGCATCTGACGGAGTACCTGTACCACGTAAGGATACGCCTTTACATTAACATTTCTCTCTGCATAGTCCTTTATCAAAGGAGTGAACATATCCAGCAACTGAGCCGAATATCCAGCTTGCAGCACGGATGAATACGTCATCAACGCATGAAGACGGTCTTCAGGCCGGAGTTTTGCTATAAGAGCGAGGAGACGGCCGTACTCCTTCTCCTCCCTGAATATCTCAGCCCGGGAACACGATGTATAATACGAATAATCTACAAGCCTGGCCCTGCCTATCAGACTGTCTAGATACTCCGGCCATTTCTCCGCCTTAATCAGGCTCCTCAGCCTGCGGTAATCTTCCATCTTCGGAGAGTCCAGAAACATTTCCCTGGTTATCTCCACGACATCATCCACACGCCCCTGAGCCTCGAAAACCTCCCGTTTACGCTCCATCCAACTGTTTCTGGTTCCGTAATGGCCGTTCTTCTCCGCCAGATCAATACCCTCATCCAACATTGCCAGAGCCCTTTCGTAATTTCCAGCCTCTACCGCCTTATCCACCTCCTCCCTGCGTATCTCCGGAAGATACAGATACCTGTCAACCACGTCCGCAGCCTCATCCGTCCGGCCCATCCCGGCCAGCACATGCACCTTACGTTGAACCCAGTCCGCCAAACGATATTCCGGTTCTGTCCCCAGATGGATATCTATCATCGCCAATATATCTTCCTTTGAAAAAATACTCTGACTGACATCCGCGACCAAGCCGTCCATATCAAACATATCAAACTGCGCATAGACATCTTTCCCGGACAAACTGTCCAGTTCCACAACTATACGCCGCTTAAGTTCCGAAGCAGTCCTGCTGTCATCCACTATCCTGCGTATCAAATCTCCCGCCCTCTCACACACATCAGGATCAATATTATCGTTATCCGCATAATCATCATATTCATACTCGTCGGCAAACGACTCAAATGTTTGAAGCGCAATTGCGACAGCCTCCTCAATACGCCCCGCCTCCAGAAGCAGTATTCCCTTGTCCAAAATACCGTATATGTCGGCATGGCAGATATACTTCCTGACTTCCCTGCGATACGTTTCCGTCGTCCCGGACAACTGCCTGGACATAACATGCTTAAGCAGTTCTTCCTTGAAAACGGCATCCTTCTGCGCATATTTTCCGACAAATTCCCTGAGCTGCTTTTCCGTCAATAAAGAGATACGGGCCATCAAATCCCCGCTGACTGCAGCATCTTCCCGCGGCAACTGTTCCTGTTCTGTCCGAACATCTTCATAATCACTGAAATCAGAGGTTTCATCGCGTACCGCAAGCAACACCGCCACAACGTGTTTGCACATATATCCATCATAAGGGCAGTCGCAGTCCCATGAGGTAATCTCACCGTTCTCAACACAAACCTCAGTCTCATAGTCTATCGTTCCCTCAACTACTGCATTCCATCTGCCAGGAGCCACCTCCTCAAGGCCCACCACAAGAGCATTCTCATAATAATCCTCTCCCCTTCGGAAAATCACTGCAGAAATCTCATTTTCAAAGTCATCCAGTCTCATAAAACATTCTCCTTCCAATGGTTTTCAATAGAAGAACAGATCGCCTTCGACGCGGTGCCATCTGCGGGCCTTGAGGTCGCTGGGTCTGACGAGGAAATAGTACATGCCGCAGTCGTAGAAGCGCAGGCCCCAGCGGTCGTCCTCGTCTATCTGCAGCAAGGACAGGCAGCCCGGATGAGCCTGGCGGATCTCGTCCTGATACGGCTCGCCCAGCAGGATGTGACCGTCGCCGCGCGGAGATTCTGCCTTGGAGAAAAGCATTTCCTCTGCAGGCCGGAAGACACTCTCGTCCGTACCCTCCCAGCACAGCTCATACGGCCTCAGCCCGTCCTCCTGCTCTGTATAAAGCACCGCAGGCGAATCGTGATAATCCAGCGGAGACTCATCATCCCCGAGAAAATAGTCTATCGGTGCGAAGAAATAGAGCATTCCCCGATGCGGCAGCAGTCCCTCCGGATCCAGTTCCGCAATATCCGAGCACCGTATCTGACACACGAATGTCAGCGGCTCGGGATAAGTGCCGCCGTCCTCATCCTCCACATCAATGCAGGGATAAGCCATCCCCTCCGGCAAGTCCGGTGCACCCCACCAGTGACTCCGTCCCCTAAGGTCCATTTCCGTCACCCTAGTATTAATCAATATCGCCATAGCACTATTATTTAACTAATTTTCACAAATCTAAACATTTTATCATAAATTTTCCAGCATCTACGAATTAATGATACAACTGTCATCTAAAAAAGACACTTTTTACGAAAGTGTTTTGTATCTTTATGGGGAATAAAGTACATGACTATGACAGAGAGGAGATATACGCCGGAGAATATCCGGGAGCTGGGGCCCGGTGAGGTGTTTGTGTTCGGCAGCAATCTGAGCGGAATGCACGGAGGCGGGGCGGCCCGCGTCGCATACGAGAAGTTCGGGGCCGTCTGGGGTCAAGGCACCGGCCTTCAGGGACGGAGCTACGCCATACCGACCATGCAGGGCGGTGTGGAGACCATCAGGCCCTATGTGGACGAGTTCATCGGCTTCGCACGGCAGCATCCCGAACTGACATTTCTGGTCACCCGTATCGGCTGCGGCATCGCCGGCTTCCGGGACGAGGAGATCGCCCCGCTGTTCAAGGACGCCGCCGATATGGCCAATGTAATCCTGCCCCGGACTTTCGCCGACATCCTGTCCAGATAATTCCTGAAGTGCCGGGGCACGGCAGCCAGAATCAGCACGGATTATCAGGCAAATATAAAACGCACTGCACATTTGGCGACTTTTAAAACGGTCAAATGTGCGCTTAGAAAAGGTGCATGACTGAAAATCAGCTGGTTACGAAGAAAAGCGCACCGGCACTTCACAAATTATACTGGGATAATGTCTAATATGGCTTCGTACAGATGAAATGATCAATTCAGACCGGACAAATCTATCTTGTAAAAGTCCGGGGCTATGTCTTTCTTCTGCACAAACATAATCATATATACTGGAGCATAGAGTATTTTTCCGTCAACTTTCAGATTATCATTGTTGAACACGACTGCGTCTGTAAGGTGATATGCCCCGCACTCCATTATGTTCGCAAGAGCACGATGCGTTTCGTAATACTTTCCTGACTTCACTTCTATCGGAAGGACTCTGCCGTCAAGTTCTATGACAAAATCCAACTCCCCTCGTTTTTTGTTATTGTAATAGTACGGGATAAGACCATGCGCCACAAGTTCTTGAGCTACAGCATTCTCATAAACTGACCCGAAGTTAATGTTCCTGTCTCCTGTGATAATGCGCAACTGAATACCATCCGCATACTGCGCTGCCAGAAGACCGACATCACTTTGGAAAAGTTTGAAAAGATTACGTGAGCGGGAAAGGCGCAACGGCACTTTAGGTTCTTCCACATTATATACAGGCAGTGCAACACCGGCATTTTTGAGCCAAATGAAACTGTTTTCATACCGCTCATATTTGGCATTTGCGTTCAGACTCTTCAGTATAAAACGTTTGTTCTTAGCATTGAGCTCGGACGGGATAAGGTCAAAGATTTCCTCTATATAAAGTTTATTATCAGGATCGTACCTTGCGATATCCCTTTTGTACAGACGAATGATATCCTGCTGTTCAGCTAGAACTTCCTGCAGATTATTGGTATCTATATATTTCTGCACAGCTGACGGCATGCCGCCGACAACAAGATATAAGCGGAACAGCTCCATTATCTTTGTATGCACGAAATCATCCACAGGAAGCCTTTCGTCCCAAGAACGGCGCAATGATGCGATAACTTCATCATTAACACCTACCGCCGATATAAATTCTTCAAAATCGAGAGGATACATATCCTTCACTCCCATATACCCTACAGGTTCAGAACGCAAATCCTTAAGCTCCACTCCCAACATAGAGCCACTGAGTATATAACGGTACGAGCCTTCTTCCACCAAGAATTTAACGGCAGTGACAATCTCAGGGCACTCCTGCACCTCATCGAAAAACACGAGCGTATCACCTTTGATCAAAGGTTCAGTAGTCATCGCCGACAGACGCAACAACAGATCAGATGTACCTACAGTGCCTTTAAAAGCCTCGATTGCCTCCGGATTTTCAATAAAATTGATTTCTATAAAGCTCTTAAATGTCTTTCCGAACTCACGTATCGAGAAGGTTTTGCCTGTCTGTCTGGCTCCGGTCAACAGAAGCGCTTTATTTGTATCTGCATAAAAATGCTTTATATAACTGTCAATCTTTCTTTTAAGCATATCACCTCCGTTTTTCCAAGATAAAAAGCATAGTTTTTTGCCGTTTTTCCAAGGCAAAAATAGGCTATTTTGTCCGTTTTTCCAAGAATTAGAATAAAGGCAACTTGTTAAAAAATATGTTTTATGAAAGTGTTTTGTATCTTTACAGGGAATAAAGCACATGACTATGACAGAAAAGAGATATACGCCGGAGAATATCCGGGAGCTGGGGCCGGGCGAGGTATTTGTGCTCGGCAGCAATCTGAGCGGAATGCACGGAGGCGGGGCGGCCCCGCTGTTCAAGGACGCCGCCGGCATGGCCAATGTAATCCTGCCCCGCACCTTCGCCGACATTCTGTCCAGATAATTCCGGAAGTGCTAATATACTCTCAGCGTTTGCGAAGGGCAATGGAGGGAGGAAGAAGGTTGTTGCAGCGAGGACCGAGGTTCTTGACCAGGCCGAAAGGGACGGCGGGCGTTGAAATGCCGGGAGAATAGGTGAGCACCACATAGCCGACGGGGGCATCGCGCAGGACGACGGGGTCGCGGCGCAGACAGGCCAGGGCGGTTTCCAACGGGACTTCGATTTCGGGTAGACTGCCTCGCCGGTAAACCTCGCTCTGAATCAGAGAATACTGCGGCAATATCACAGACTCCGAAGCAGAGCCTTTCGCCGCCCCGGACCGGAAGGATTGAGCCTTGAACGTACCTGAAACATGCGGGCTCCTACCACCGGTACGACCGTCCTTGACATCCGCCACGGCCGAGCCGGACATCATGACACGGAGTCCGGATGAGAGTTCGAAAGCCTGCATCACCTCGGCGACATAGTCGGGGAAAGCCTTGAGCATTGGACCCTTGCGATATACAGTAAAGCCGTCCCGTACCCAGTCCAAGGAGCCGAAAGAACGGTAAGCAGCACTGCCGCCACGGGCTTTGGATGCATTGCCGAAAACCGGCATATCACCGCCTCCACCCTTGCGGAGAAGCGAGAAGAAGAATCCCTCCCCGGCCATGTCATCCCCGGGATAGAAATGCCTCTGCTCCAGCACCTCAAAGCCGTATTCAGAGGCCAGCCAGACGACATTGTCCTCATCCTCATAGTGGTTGAAGGTGCAGGTCGAATACACCAGGAGACCGCCCGGGCGCAGGGCCGGAAGCACATCCGAGAGGATTCGGCGCTGACGGGCCGCGCACAGCCGCACATTGTCCTCAGACCACTGGGCCACCGCCTCGGGATCCTTGCGGAACATCCCCTCACCGGAACAAGGCGCGTCCACCACCATCACATCGAAATACCCAGGAAGAGCAGCGAAATCCGCCGGGTCGTTATTGGTCACCACCACATTGGCAGCCCCCCATTTGGACACATTCTCACACAGCACGGCAGCCCGTGTACGTATGACCTCATTGCTCACCAGAAACGAGCCGGGTATCTCCCGCAGCATCGAGAGCAGATGCGTGGTCTTGCCGCCGGGAGCCGCACACAGGTCCAGCACCTTGAACGCACCGTCCGGGCGGGCCTGACGCATTTCTGCCATCAGGGGCAGAATCCGCTCCAGATACATCGACGAGGCCTCCTGCACATAGTAGGCCCCGGCATGGAAGAGCGGATCCAGGGCAAATTCCGGACGGGAGGTCAGAAAGCGTCCCCACTGCGAATATGTACTGCGCTCAGCATCAATGGGCAAAAAAGAAAGAGACTCAGCATCGGAGACCTTGAAAGGATTGGCCCTGACGGCCACCGAAGGCTGCGAGTCCTGTATATAAGAAAACACCTCCCCCGCCCTTTCGGGACCGAGGGAGAGTGTAAGCTGTTCTATAAACTGTTCCGGCAGCATCGGCATCGAATCCACAGCCGTCAGCTGAAATTGACCGGAGGCTTGATGTCGGAGAAATCCACGCTCTGACCGGCGGCCATGCTGTTGATGGCCTTCTCTATCTGGTCAGTAATGCTGTCCACCATCTCCTGCAGCTTGTTGCCGATCATCATCTTCATCATGAAGTTGAGTTCGGCCGTAAGCTCTATATGGAACAGAGTCGAGTCTATACCTACAGGATCCATGAAGAACGATATCGTGAACGGCAGGAAAGACTGGCCGTCATCCTTGAGCACCACAAGCGAGAACGGCTCACGCCTGTCTACGACAATACCGAACTTGATGCCCTTGTACTCAATATGCACACTGTCCTTGTCGGCCTGTATCTTGCCGCCGTACTCCTCGGGAACATTCTGCACCAGGAGACTCAGGTCGGAGAACAGACTGAAGATGGTCATAGGAGGCCGCTTGAGCAGCACCTCCCGGCCCTTTACGCTGGTCTCACTCATGATCCTTGCTCCATTTGTCAGGATCGTAACGCCACTCCTTCAGCATCCTGGCATCCTCTTCCTTCACATAGCCGGTATCAACGGCCACATCGATGAGAGTATCGTAGTTGGACAGGGTATGCAGCTCCACGTCAGCATTCTCGAAAGCGCGGCGCGAACGGTCGAAATTGTAGGAGAAGATGGCGATCATGCCTGCGACATGTACCCCGCACTTGAGAAGCGCGTCCACAGCCGCCAGACTGCTCTGACCGGTAGAGATCAGGTCTTCGATGACCACCACGCTCTCGCCCTGATGGAGGACTCCCTCCACCTGGTTGCCCATACCGTGGTCCTTGGCCTTGGAGCGGATGTACACAAACGGCTTGCCCAGCATCTCTGCGACGATGGCTCCGTAAGCAATAGCTCCTGTAGCCACGCCGGCTATCACGTCCACTTTCTTGAAGTCCGTCTTGATGACCTCGATCATCGACTCGCAGATAGTCTTGCGGAACTCGGGATAGGACAATGCCTTGCGATTGTCGCAATAAATGGGTGAGTGAAGTCCGGATGCCCAGAGGAAGGGCTTCTCGGGACTGAGTCTGACTGCCTCGATATCCAGCAGTCCCTTTGCAATCTTATATTCCAATTTTTCCATACCCAATAATCTTTCTAAAAATCGTTCAAAGTTAGTAAAAATTTCATTTCCAATTCAGAAGCGGCTCTGATTTTTTACAGTGAGCAGAAGAATGTAACCAGGAAAGGGACGGTAAAGTCCACCACGAAGCCGTGGTATATGGACAGGACCGAGTACTTCTCTCCGCTGTAGCGGGTTATGACAGGAAGGGTGACATCGGCGGTAGTGGCCCCGCCGGCGGCCATGGGGGCCAGTGTTCCGAACCAGCGCACCAGCAGCGGTGCGGCCACGAGCGTCAGGAACTCACGGACGATGTTGGCAATGAGCGCGACCGTACCCAGCTCCGCCCCCTTGTACTCGGTGATAATCACGCTTGAAAGCGAATAATAGGCAAATCCGGAGCCTACAGCCATAGTCTCGGTCACACTGCGCTGGGGCAGGATCAGTCCCAGCAGGGCCGATGCCGCCAGCGTACCGAGAACAGTACACAGAGGCAGCAGCGCCAGGGACGGGTTGAGTTTTCTGAAACTGCTGACTATATCAGGGTTGTTGCCTATGCTGAATCCCACTACGAATATAAGAGCATAGAGGGCATACATCGCGATATCGGTCTGAGAGATATCGAACGGCAGCACGCCTGTGACCCCGAGAACGACTCCCACGGCAAAGAACGTCAGGATTATCAGACTGTCCCTCATCCCCTGCCCTCCTTTTTCGAAGCGTTCTCCCTGCGCCGCACCACTGTCCACAGCAGCCGGGCCGCCAGACAGCTTCCGAGCAGCGAGACCACCGCAATCACAGCCGCCTCCACTCCGAGCGTCGGCAGGCTCTCCACTATCCGCCTGTCGCTTCCGACCTCAATACCCAGAATCAACAGCAGCAGCCAAATAAGTGCCATCGTGACCTTGCCGGTCCACCCCGCCCTGTGACGGCGCAGCAGCCAGCCGGTCAGCACCCCCGCCGCCATAAATCCGAAAACCACGAACATTATCTCTAATTTTGCCAGCAAATATAGAAAACCGTTTATAATATTTATTTCCTTCATTCAGTTTTTGATAAAATTGGTTTTTTTGTTTAAATTATAGTGCTTAACTTTGCCTGCAGAATAAAAATGATGCAGTATGAAAAAAGTGTTGGAGATATTTAAATTACTATTGACAAGGATTTGCGGAAGAAGGAAAGTTATCTGTGAAACAGTTCCCCACTATGTGGATATTTCCATCATTCCGTCTACACCCATTCTGTTCGGTGAAGATGCCAGACGCTTTGAGCGTGAAATCACCAATGCCAAATCTTCTGAGACTGAGAAAAGAAAATGCCGGAAAGCATACGAGCACTTTAAAAAAATAGCTGATTTTCCTATGTGATTCCTTAATATTCAGGCAGGATGGCAAGTGCGGTGGATATATACAGGTTCTCAAGACTGGAGTCTGAAAACGACATAAAAAATTTTGATTGCGGTGACCAGGATTTGAACGATTTCTTTATCTACAAATCGTTACTATTCACTCAGAATTTATTAGCCAACACTCTGATTCTTAATGATACGGACAACACAGTTGCTTTTTGCAGCCTGCTAAACGACAAAATATCGGACATTGAGACCGATAAAAACCTATGGAGGAAAATCAAGAAGGATATTCCTCACAGAAAGCACTTCAGGAATTATCCGGCAATAAAAATAGGCAGACTTGCTGTTTCCATTATTTATCAGGGGAGCGGAATAGGTTCTGAATTTCTATCAACCATCAAGCAACTTATTATCAATAATAATCCGTTGTCTGCCGCCAGATTCTTGACTGTAGACGCGTATCCTGAAGCAATTCAGTTTTACATCAAGAATGGATTCCGCCCATTGCTCAACGAATACCGCAGCAGGACTATGCCTATGTACTTTGATTTAATAACATTGATATAAGTCACGGTACCAGCATCTTTCAGTCTTTGCCGTCAATCTTCCAGGAGGAGAGGCGGCGGGTGGAAAGGGAGAAGCCGACACCGATCTTGAACAGACGGCGGCAGTCAGAGGCAAACGGACGGGCATAGCCTTTCTCCTCAATCTGCTTCAATGCGGCATCTGCATCCGAGTCTACTTTTAACTCCATGATGTAGATGTACTTGTCTGTCTGCATAAGAACATCGATACGCCCGTTGCTGGTCTGACGCTCGTTCTGCACGTCCTCACCGAGCAGTTCGAAAATCGTGGATACAGCATATTGGAAATCCTTCTCCTCATCGGCCTGTATCTGATAGTTCTTGCGGGCAAAAAATGCGTCCAGTTCCTTCATCATGTCCTCGGGACGACCGTCGCGCAGCGCACGATGAATCTTGGCAATCAATGTCTTGCCGGAGACTGTCGAGGAAGTGCTGTACTGCAGGACAAACGACAGAAAACCGTTCTTGACCTCCCGGTTGGGAAAGTCAAGGCGGTAAAGACCGACTTCCCTGTCGTACCCGGTAATGGTCAGATAACCACTCTGGTACAATAGCGGAATAGGATTCGCAAACGCCGTATTGACGCTGATCAGCAGTGACGAATCCACTTCCTCGCCCTGAAGTGACGAGATGTCATATGTGGTGTTTTTTATCAGATTGACCAGGAACGACGGAGTCCCGGTCTCAAACCAATAGTCGTTGAACTGCTTATCCTGCAAGGCATTCAGAAGACTGAACGGATTGTACACTCCGGCCGCATCAGCACAGAAGTGATATCCGTCGTACATATCCCGCAGTCTTGCCAGACATTCCTCCACCGAGATGCCGTTAGCCTCCGCCATCTCTTTTACTCCCTCCGACAGTTCCGAAACCAGTTCCTTTTCAGAGATACCGCAGATGTCGGAGTATGCCGGAAGCATGGATATGTCCTTAAGATTGTTCAGGCCGCTGAACACACTCAGTTTCCCCATCTTGGTAACGCCTGTCAGAAAGCCGAAACGCAGCTTGTCATCCTGACTCTTCAGCACGCTGTAGAAGCCTTGGAGAGTATTGCGGAAATAATCCATCAGATCCTCTTTCCCCAGTGCGTCCATTATCGGCTTGTCATACTCGTCCACCAGCACCACGACTTTCTGCCCGGAACTTTCATGCGCGGCACTTATGACGGCCTCCAGTCTTATGCCGGGAGAAACGTACTTGTTGTCTATCCCGTATTGTCCTTCCCATTTACACAGAATAGACGAAAGCTTCTCGTCCAGAGCCGCCTGTGAGGTATATGTTGTGCCGCTCAGGTCAATCCTGAGTACGGGGTATTCAGTCCAGTCCTTCTCCATCGAATAGATGCTCAGTCCCTCGAAAAGTTCCTTCCGTCCCTGGAAGTACGCCTGCATCGTAGAGATCAGCAGACTCTTGCCGAATCTCCGCGGACGGCTGAGAAAATAATAACCGCCTGTATTGACAATATTGAATATCCGGTCGGTCTTGTCGATATACAGATAGTTCTCTTGACGTAACTTTTCAAAATTCTGAACACTGATAGGATATTTCATAACGCAATTCTTTTATGTCCACAAAAATACAAAAAAATCCGGGCAACAACTTAAAAAGCCGCGTCAAAGCCCGAGTCCTGACGCAGCTTGTTGAAAACAGTATGAAAAAATGTTTAGGTTTTCCGTATCAGCTATTCAGAATCTGTTTAAATTTTATTCAAAAATAATTTTATGGCAGCGATATGCATCATGGCTTCGTGCGTATCGGCCCTGT
>CALVDG010000018.1 GCA_944326255.1 uncultured Bacteroidales bacterium | reverse complement strand
TCTGTCGGCAAACCACTGCTCCAGTCCCTCCGTGCTCCAGTCCCGGATGATGCCGTCCTGGAGATAGAGGTCGATGATATATCGCATCAGGCCGAGGCGGGCGTATTCGGACACCTCGGAGTTGCATAGCAGGGCGATGCCCAGGTCCAGTCCGGGTACGAATCCGCATACGCCGGTAAATCCCCAGGTGGTGCCGGTGTGATAGATGACATCGTATCTGTCGTTGTGTTCCACGTACCAGCAGTAGCCGTAGTCGCGGGTCATGGTGGTGTCGGTCCTGACATGGACGGCCCCGGTGTGCAGGAAGTCCATCTGCTTCCCGGAGATGAGCCGTACGGTGTCATGATATGGATAGAACCGGAATTCCGCCGCCTCGCTGCAGCCGTTTTCGGGGAAATAGGCGTAGAGGGCGTTGATGTCGGCCGGGAAGGAGGAGTGCCACGAACTGTCCGGAGTGATGAGCCTGGCTACTTTCCCGTTGTCAAGATGAAAGCGCACCCACTTGGCCATGTCTTCGGCTGTGGAGCTGATGCTTCCGGCCGGGCCTATCACGTCCACCCAGTGCAGGGCCCTCTCCTCTCCGTACAGCGGAGTGACATAGATGGAGCCTTTGTTGTATCCGAAATAGTGCGCCGTGGAGGCTTTCTTGCCGGCGGCCCTGTAGCCGTCAGAGCCGGGTACGGATGAACTCATATCCAGTGGATTGAAGATCCTCTCCCGGATGTTGTCCTCCCAGGACTTGCCTGTGACGGTCTCGATGATGCGGGCCGCAATGATGAAGGTGATGTTGTTGTAGGCGAACTTCTCCCGGAACGGATAGACAGGCTCGATATAGCGGAACATCCGGTAGATGTCGTCCCGGTTGTATCCGAGATTGGCGATGTAGGTTCCGGCTTGGGCCACCAGCCCGGTGGAGTGGGTAAGCAGGTCGCGCACCTGCATCGCGTTCTCCACGCTGTCGTCGTACCAGTCGAAATCGGGCAGGATGTCCTTCACGGTGTCGTCCCAGGACAGCAGCCCTTCGTCCACTAAGGAGGCTATGACTGTGGCGGTAAATGCCTTGGTCATGGAACCTATGTGGAAGAGTGTAGACGGAGTGACAGGATCATCGCCGCCTTTTTCCTTTACGCCGAAGCCCTGCACCAGGACTGTGGAGTCTCCATGGATGACAGCCAGCGACATGCCGGGTATCTTCCACTGCTGCCTGACCTGTTCCGCATAGGCGGCGATGTCCGCTGCCCGGGAGGAAACGGATATCGCCGGCTCCTGGGCCGGGGCTGACATGGTCAGCAGCAGAAGGACGGTAGAAATTAATGCGACCTTTCTCATCATCGGTTTTCCCTGAACAGACTGCGGCAAAGCTCCGCGATATCCTTTATCTCTATGACCCGGATGCCGTGCGGCTTGTTGCGCAGGTCGTCCGACAGACTGTATGACGATATGTATATCTCCTTGTAACCCAGGCGGGCGGCTTCGGCTATGCGGGCCTCGATGCGGCCCACGGGACGTATCTCTCCGCTCAGTCCTACTTCGGCGGCGAAACACGAGCCCTGGCTGACGGCCAGATCGAAATTGGAGGAGAGTATGGCCACCACTACCGCCAGGTCGCAGGCCGTGTCGCCCACTCTCATGCCTCCGGCCACATTGAGGAACACGTCCTTGGCCGAGAGCTTGAAACCGGCTCTTTTCTCGAGTACGGCCAGCAGCATGTTGAGTCTGCGGACATCGTAACCGGTGGCCGATCTCTGCGGCATCCCGTAGACGGCGGAGGAGACCAGGGCCTGTATCTCTATCATGAAGGGCCTGGAGCCGTCCACGATGCTGCCTACGGCCACTCCGCTGAGCGTGCTGTCGTGCATGGGTGTCAGGATCTCGGACGGATTCTCCACTTCCCTGAGGCCCGAGCCGGTCATCTCGAAGATGGCCAGTTCGTCGGTCGAGCCGAAACGGTTCTTTATGCTGCGCAGGATGCGGTGCGAGTGACGGATGTCGCCCTCGAACTGCAGTACGACATCCACTATGTGTTCCAGTACTTTCGGGCCGGCGATGGCTCCGTCCTTGGTGATGTGTCCGATGAGTATCACCGGTATGCCGCTCTCCTTTGCCAGGCGCAGCAGCCGGGCGGCGCATTCCCTTATCTGGGTGACGGAGCTGGCGGCTGACTCCACGCTGTCCGTGTAGATGGTCTGTATCGAGTCCACTACGAGCAGGTCAGGAGTCAGTTCCTGCGCGTATTTGATGATGTTGTCCACAAGAGTCTCGCCCAGTACGGTGCAGTTGTCCTCCATCTCCCCGTCCTCCTTGCGGAGCAGTCTCATGGCCCTCAGCTTTATCTGGCGCGGGGATTCCTCGCCCGAGACGTAGAGGGTGCGCAGACCCTTGCACCGGAGCGGTATCTGCAGGGCCAGGGTGGACTTGCCGATGCCAGGCTCGCCTCCTAAGAGTATCATGGAGCCGGGGACAATGCCGCCTCCCAGCACCCGCTCGACTTCCCGGTTGCCGACCAGTATCCGGCTGTCCTCCGATACGGGTATCTCTTTGAGGGATACCGGCTTGGGACTGCTGAGGCCTACAAGAGACCTGTCCCGGGAGGGTGAAGTTCTCTCCCGGGGGGCCTCCTTGATGGTATTCCATTCTCCGCAGGCGGGGCATCTGCCCATCCATTTGGAAGTCTCGTTACCGCAGGCTGTGCAGTACCATACTGTCTTGACTTTGGCGGGCATGGACTTAGCCTACGAAGGGTACGAGATCGGTAGTGACAGAATATTCGGCCTTGCCGTCTGTCAGTGCGGTGAAGACATCGATAAGCGTCTGCTTGATGGCCGGGAAGTTCTCGGCGGTGACGGTATCTGCCAGTTCCAGACCGCTGCTTTGGAGCAGAGCTAAGAACGTCTCGTATGTAAGGGAGTTAAGTAATCCGGAGATGGTCTCCACGGCCGGGGTGAACAGGTCTTTGTAGGGCTCAACGGCATCCTGTGTGACGGTAAGTGACAGAGAACCCTCCGAGACACTGTATGTGAGGGGAATGTCCACACTCTGAGGATTCTCGATCAGTTCGGCCAGACCCAGCATGGACAGTATGTTCATGATGTCCTGCTCATTCTTGATCTGTTCGGTCAGGCTGCTGATGACAGACTGGTCTGCATGTACTGTCATAGTGGAGTTTTCAGTGGTGTAGGTGAGAGGCGTGTCGAGATCTCCGAGTATGAAGCCGCCGTTCTCGGTCAATGTCAGATCAGGGTACGTGGAAGGGAATTCTTTCAGGCTGTTGTTAATCGCTTCGTTCCCCATGGCAATCAGGTCGCTTATGGCTATCTCGCCCAGTTCGGGAGAGATGACGCTCAGGTCGATGCTAGTAAGGTCTGGATGCTGGAATGCTATCGACGCATGGCTGATAGCCCATTCGCCGACAAGAGTTGCGGATGTCTGTCCGTTGTCGTTTTTCTCTTTCTCGCAGGAGGCCAGCAGCACGAGAGAGGCTGCGGCCAGAAACATAATTTTTTTCATGAGTAAATCAATAATTTTGGTTTGTGTTTATTCTGTCTTTTCAAATATAATCTCTGCTCCGTATGTGGTTGAGGGCATGGCCAGCACGCCCTGGATGAGGGGCAGCAGGGCCTTGTATTCGTCAAACTGTGTCTCGGTAAGGTCTCCGAGGGGAGAGCCGGCTTCGGTGTAATCGCTGTAACTCAGGTCTCCGGCGGCTGACAGCAGCATGTCTGCAAAAGGCTTCAGGGCTGTCTTGTCCAGCGTCAGTGTCATGTTTGAGCCGCTGACAGTGCATCCGGCCGGAACGTCCAGAGGTGATACGGGAAGGCCCAGCCCGTCGGTGAGTGTCCTGCGCAGGTAGAGGTGAAGCTGTCCCTGCTCAGGGTCGGGCCAGTACTGTATGACATCCTGCAGCAGAGGCCTGAGAGCGTCGCTGATATCCCCGGACCAGGCTATGTTGATGTAACCGGTGCGGCTCAGTTCCATGTAGTCCAAATGGTCGAGAACCGGGGTCAGGGCGGTACGCAGTGCGGTATTGGCCAGAGCCACGGCAGTCTCCAGGCTTATAGTGGTGTCTCCCAGCGGGATGCCGGATATCGCGGTGCATTCGAATGTGATATGGAGGTCTACAAGACCGTCCTCAGCAGAAGACGGCCTCCACCGTCCGGCCGCTTCCGTAGTGTACAGGTCGGTGATGCTCAGCGAGAGCCGTCCTTTGTTGACGCTGCCGTTCAGCTCTATCTCCCTGTCCTGACCGGAGTATGTTCCGTAGAACGAGTATTTGTCCCGGTCTGTCCTGGACACCTCGCACGGCACTGACAGCTCCTCAAACCCAAGCAGGAGGCTGTCTATGCTTACATCTGCGCTGCTCTCGCCGGTGCCGGCTATGCTCACCGAAGCTCCCGGCCAGTCACCCATGTTGATGATGACTCCGTTGATCTGTACGCTCTGCGCTTCGAGGGTATATTCCCCCTCGACTGCGGTGGCAGGGTCAGCCGAGCATCCGGTCAGGATGCCGAGACTGACAAGCGGCAGTAGGATATATGCGGCCTTTTTCATAAATCAGAGTTTTGCGGATATCCCGGTAGATGTACAATAACCGTTCCAAAGGGGCGGCTCAGGCCTTTGTCAGGCTCTTGATCATGCCGTTGAAAGCCTCGTTGGCGGTAAGCTCCTCCAGGGACAGGTGCATCCTGTATCTCCAGTAATGCCTGGGATTGGACGGCACGTTGATGCGCTCTGCTGCCGGATCCTGCGCCCTTATGCTTCCGTCTATTGACAGCCAGTCCTGCAGCGGCAGTATGGTCAGCATGGATGGACTGGAGGTGTGCAGCCTGAGAATCTTCCCGCATAACCACGGCTCGCAGTAGTGGGGCGGCTCTCCGCTTTCATGCAGCATCTCGTGCCAGAAACGGGTGGACGCACTGCGGTCCTCCTCCCACCAGGCCCTGAGGGTGCTGGTATCGTGAGTGCCGGTGGTGCAGACGCTCAGGTAGGGGTAGTGAGCCGGGTCTCCGAAGGCCTTTTCCGGATCCTTGGACATCCTGAATATCTCCAGGGACAGCATCCTGAGATTGCGGAGTACTTCCGGTACGCAGTCCGGAATCATGCCCAGATCCTCGGCGCAGGTGAGCATGTTGGTGGAGGATATCAGCACAGGCAGTCTGCGCAGGGCCGATTCTTTCCAGAAGCCGTTGTGTCTCTTGTAGAAGAAATGGTCGTATATCCGGTTGAACACTTCTTTCTGTTCCTCGGGCAGGTCCCGGTAGGAATAGGTGAACTGGGCGGATATTCTGGGGTGGAATTTTCCGGGCTGCCGCTCGTCTTCCAGGAACAGCACTTCGGATACGAGGGCCATGAGGCCGTCCTTTATATCGTCCTGTCCCGGACCGAAATGCTCTTCTATCTTCCGCTGGGTGCTGAACTCCGGCTTGAGGGTGAAGACCTCATACCGGTTGCTGTCCAGGTATTCCCTCATGACCGTATCGGTCTTGTCCCCGAACATGTCCCGCAGCTGCCAATATCTTATGTACGGAGTGGCGTGTCTGGCGTAGTCGAAGTCGAATCCCCGGTCCCGCAGCTCCTCATAGCTCATCGGCAGGGCGGGTGAGAAGTGCCCCATGACTCCCTTGATCTGTCGGGACGGAATCTCCCAGATGCGGAAGAATCCCAGTACGTGGTCTATGCGGTAGGCGTCGAAGTATTCGGCCATCTTGACAAACCGTTTCTTCCACCAGCTGTACTGCGTTTCGGCCATCTTGTCCCAGTTGTAGGTCGGGAATCCCCAGTTCTGTCCTTCGGCGGAGAAATCATCCGGCGGGGCACCGGCCTGGGAGTCCATGTTGAACAGTTCCGGAGAGGCCCATGCGTCCGCGCTGTTGCGGGTGATGCCGATGGGTATGTCCCCCTTGAGGGCTATCCCTATCGAGTGGAGGTATCTGACGGAGTCCAGCAGCTGGCTGTGCAGGTGATACTGTACGAACAGGTTGTAGGATATTTCCGGATAGATGTCGCTGCCCTTGGTGTTGAGCCGCGCTATCAGTCCGGGAGTGCATCTGGCCTCCTCGCCCCATTTTGAGAAATCGGCAGTGCCGTACTTGTCCCTCAGGGCGCAGAAGGCGCAGTAGGGCAGCAGCCACTCTTTGTTCTTATGGTAAAATGCCAGGAATTTCGGTTCGGCGAAGGTCTCTGAGGCATAGGTCCGGTACTGGAGTCTGAGGTATCTGGTCTTGAGGGCCAGCACTTTCTCGTAGTCAATGGCGGGAAGAGCGTCCAGAGCTTTCCGCTCCTTGCCGTAGGCAGCCCTGGCTCCGGGGTTCTTTATCGGGCCGATGGCCGTGATGTTGATGAATATGGGGTGCAGGGCCATGACCGAGATGCCTCCGTAGGGATAGGAGTCAGTCCAGGTGCCGGTGGAGGTGGTGTCGTTGACCGGCAGTATCTGCAGGATGTTCTGTCCGGAGGCCTTTGCCCAGTCTCCCAAGGCTTTAAGGTCTGTAAAATCACCTATGCCGCAGCTTGTCGCGCTCCGCAGGGCGAATACCGGGACGGCTGTGCCGTAGAATCTGGGGCATCCGGTGTTGAACGCCGCCATGGAGTGCTCCACGGACAGGGTCTGGTGTGCTTTGAGCACGGGGATGCTGAGGCGGCGGTTGCCGGTGTCTTCCCAGACTGCCCTGCCGTCACGGGTGTTGTATTTTACGAACTTGTACTCGATATCCGTTCCCAGTCTGTCGGCGGGCAGGTGCAGTACCCATCGGGAACCGTGTACAGGAGTCATAGCCGGGGCTTTGTCCGGCTCCCACGAGCCCAGCAGCGGAGAGTCTCCGCACAGCTTCAGTATGCAGTCAGGTTCCACGGCAGGGGCTGTGACCCGTATGATCAGTTCCCTGGTATGCAGGTGCATCTGAGTGGTCTCATTGTGCCCGTGGGAGTAGAATATCTCCGAGAACGGGGCTGTCAGCAGCGGGGCGGACTCGGAATTGCCCTGCCATTCGTCCCTCAGAAACAGCTCCTTGGAGGCGCTGTTCAGACCGAGCGTCCTCTCCGGCCCTGCCTCATGGAATTCGCCTGCGTCATCGGATCTGACGAGGTATCTGTAGGAAAGGTTTCTCTCCTGGAGGGATGTGAGCTTTATGTCTTTCGTCCATGTTCCGCCTTCTGTCCAGGACATCGGGACTGCCTTTGAGGTGTCTCCCCCGCCAAGTTCCGGCAGAGAGCCGGTGATATACAGCCGCTGTCCCCACACGGTGTGGAAATTGATAAGAAAATGAATGACCATCGCGCCTATTTTTTTGCAAAATTATCTAAAAATCCTTAATTTTACAGAAATATCTGAGACTATGAAACGGTTTTTCTCCATACTGGAAAGTCCTGGCCGGGACTTCCTCAAATCCAGTCTCATAGTGCTGGTCTTTGTGTTCGCACATGCCCTTACGTGCCTTCTGCTGCACGATACAAAGGTAGGTGACGGCATATTCCTGACCTGTCTTACGATAGGCATGGTGTATGTCCTGATACGTTTCTACAAAGCCTCTTTCGACGTCTTTCTCGGACTGGCTTTCCTGGCCTGTTTCGCAGGGTTCTATATAGGGACGGAAGGGGCGGACCTGCTGGAGCGCTGGATACCGTCGTGGGGAGTGTGGGTCAACGTTATAGTCACGATGGTCACCACCGAACTTCTGGGTCTGATCATCATTCTGCTGATAAGAAAGAACTGGAATGCCGATAAGAGATAGAGACAGTCAGGTGTCGGCTCTGGATCTGGTGATAATAGCCGTTATCGTCCTTTTTTCCAGGGTGTTGATAGAAAAGGTGATGCCCTTGTTCTACGAGAGCTTCGGACTGTATTTCGGCGACTTTCTGTTCCAGACCCTGTCGAATTTTACACTTACGTTCGGGGCCGTGCTGGCGGACTTCCTGGTAGTGCGTATTCTGGTGCGCTGCTTTCCTTACGGAGGCCGCTTTATCATACGCTCTTTGGTAGAGGTCGCGGCCATATGCCTGGTGGCCTTTCTGGTCTCGTTGCTTATAAGGCTGGAACAACGCAGCGTGGCCGGCGGAGACTTCCGCATATTCGACCATCTGTTTTTGTTTACTTACGTCAGCAATCTGGTGTTCAATGCCGTGGTGATGCTGGTGATTGACCTGATTTTCTATTACCGCTGGTCCAACAGGCGGGCTGTGGCAGTTGAGGCTGAAAAGCGTGCCAGGGCCAACTATCAGTACCAGCTTCTGAAGAGCGAGACCAATCCGCATTTCCTGTTCAACTGCCTGAACGTGCTCCAGTACCTCATACATGAGGATGCCGACAGGGCCAGTGATTATGCGGGGAAACTGGCCGGGGTGTACCGCTATTTCCTGAAACTGGAGAAGAGCACGGTCGTCATGCTGGAGGAGGAACTGGAGTTTGTCGGTAAGTACTGTGACCTGATGCGGGAGCGTTTCGGCGCAGCGTTCGTGACGGACATAGATATTCCCCGGGAATACAATGAGGCCAGGATCATACCGTGCGCCCTGCAGATGATGATAGAGAATGCGGTGAAGCACAATATAGTCAATTCGGAGAACCGGCTAAGGATAACCGTTCGTGCTGACAGCCGTTTCATCACGGTCTCCAACAATCTCAATCCCAAGCATCAGGCCGGGGATGCCAACGGTATGGGACTCAGGAATATCAGCCGTCAGTACGAGATGCTCTTCTCCCGCAGTGTGGAGGCCGGAAAGGCCGGCAGTGAGTTCGTAGTCCGCATCCCTTTGATACTCTGATATCTGTATCAGGCACCTTCAATCCATTCGAGGAATGGCTGGACTCGGTCCCGGGGCACGATTATCGGCTCTATGTTCCTGGGCGATACGGTGACTTTCAGACGGGAATTGAAGTATTTGGAGATGGTGTATATGGAGTCCATGCTGATGATGCACTTGCGGGATATCTTGTAGAATACGGACGGATCCAGTTCATCGCCTATCGTTACCAGGGACTCGTCAGTCATGTATTCCTTGCCGCTCCTGGTCACCAGGTATGTGGACTTGTCGTTGGAGTGGAAATAGGCTATGTCGCGTGTGTCTATGGCCAGTATCTGGCTGCCGAGTTTTATGGTATAGTGGTGCTTGTAAGTCGGTTTTGCATAGGCAGTGATATCCGGCTTGTCCTTTTTCGCGGCAGTTACCCCGCATAACTGCAGGCATCTCTCAACGGATTCCCTGAAAGTTCCGGACTCGATGGGCTTCATGAGGTAGTCGATGCACTTGACCTTGAAGGCATCCAGAGCGTAGTCGGCGTATGCGGTGGTGATGATGACCGGGCACAGGATGTCCGTCTGCCGGAAGATCTCGAAGCACTTGCCGTCGGACAGCTCCACGTCCATGAAGATCAGGTCCGGGCTGTTGTCCTGGAGGTACTTCGCGGCGGCCTTGACAGAGTCCAGTGCCCCGATGATGTTGAAATCGGGGAAATACTGCTTTATCAGCCTTATGAGTATCTGCTGAGCGGGGAGCTCGTCTTCTATTATCAGGACATCCATAACGGAGGCAAAGTTAAGACTAAAATCCCGTTTGTTAAAAAAATGTTACAGTCCGTCAGTCTTTTTCTACAGTCTGTCGGAAAGTATAATGATTAAAAGGTATACGGTGGTAATTTTACATCACTTAAACTGACCGGTCATTATGGAAAAGAAAAAGATGACTTTCTGGCAGATCTTCAACATGAGTTTCGGTTTTCTCGGGATTCAGTTCGGTCTAGCCCTGCAGAATGCCAATGTGAGCCGTATCCTGCAGTCTTTCGGCGCTGATGTGGAGCATCTGTCTTATTTCTGGCTGGCAGCCCCTGTCACCGGCATGATAGTCCAGCCCATCATCGGGCATTACAGCGACCGTACGTGGTGCAGGCTGGGACGGCGGCGTCCGTATTTCCTGGCAGGAGCCATTCTGGCCTCCCTCATGCTGTTCCTGATGCCCAATTCTCCTTCGCTTGCGGGCCTGATGTCCCCGCTGCTGATAGGAGCCGGGATCCTGATGATCATGGATGCCTCCATCAATGTGGCCATGGAGCCTTTCAGGGCTCTGGTGGCGGACAAACTGCCCTCGGAGCAGCGCACATTGGGATTCTCCATGCAGACATCCCTTATAGGTATCGGAGCGGTGGTCGGAGCCGTCCTGCCCTTTGTACTGACCAACTGGTTCGGTATGTCCAATATTCCTGCGGTTGAGGGCGGTGTGGCCCCCAATGTCAGGGCTGCGTTCTATATCGGAGCGGCTGTGCTGCTCGTATGCGTGCTGTGGACAGTGTGCAGCACTTCCGAGTATCCTCCCGAGCCCGGGACGGAGAAGAAAAAAGACGGTGGTTTTCTGGAGATATTCAGGGACTTCGGCCGTATGCCCAGGACTATGGTGCAGCTCGGGGTGGTGCAGTTCTTCTCCTGGTTCGCACTGTTCTCCATGTGGGTGTACATGACTCCGGCCGTGGCCGAGCACTGCTACGGCACTGTGGACCGCGCCTCGGCCGCTTACGGTGATGCCGGGGACTGGGTAGGAGTCCTGCAGGGAGTCTACAACGGAGTGGCGGCAGTCTATGCCTTCCTGCTCCCGCTGATAGCCGCCAGGATAGGCCGCAAGGCCACTCACTCCCTCTCTCTGCTGCTGGGAGCCCTCGGTTTTGCCTCTTTCTTCATCTTCAAGAATCCCAATATGCTGGTCATATCCATGATAGGTGTGGGTATAGCATGGGGCAGCATCCTGGCTATGCCTTACTCAATCCTGGCCGGTTCGCTTCCGGCGCAGAAGATGGGTGTGTTCATGGGCATATTCAACTTCTTCATCACCATCCCGCAGGTATGCAACGGTCTGCTCGGCGGAGTGCTGGTCAGGCATGTTTACGGCGGACATACCATATATGCGATGGTGTTCTCGGGGCTCTGTCTGCTGATAGCCGCGCTGTCAGTCCTGTTCGTGGAGGACAAGGATGACCCGGTGCAGCTGCGCCTCTTCGGCAATAGAAAGTAATCATTACAAAATAATTTATTACCAATCCATTAAATATTTAACGTATGAAAAGATTGATGACAGTGCTAATCTCGGTTACATTGCTCTCTCTGACAAGCGCGTTCGCGCAGTATACGGTCAAAGGCCGTGTTGTCGATGAGCTGGGCCCTATAGCCGGGGCAGCGGTCCTGGAGCAGGGCACGCTGAACGGTACGGAGACAGACATGGACGGTTATTTTGAACTGACTGTTCCGTCGGCCTCCTCCATGATTGAAATCAGGCTGCTCGGTTACAAGACAGTGACCGTGCCGGCCTCTGAGGTATCGGTTATCGTCCTGGAAGAGGATACGGAGCTTCTGGACGAGGTGGTGGTTATCGGTTACGGTACGGTCAAGAAAGAGGACCTGACCGGTTCGGTCTCCACAGTCCGCGCCGACCAGCTCAACAAGGGAGCCGTCACCTCTCCGGCGGAACTGCTTAAAGGCAAATCAGCCGGTGTGGTTATCACGGACGGAGACGGTGCACCCGGCTCTGCTTCCACAATCCGTATCCGCGGCGGTTCCTCCTTGAATGCCGAGAACTCTCCTCTGATCGTCATTGACGGTCTGCCCATCACCAATGAAGGCATCACCGGTGTGTTCGATCAGCTTTCAAGTATCAACCCCAGTGATATAGAGTCTTTCACTGTGCTCAAGGATGCCTCGGCGACCGCCATCTACGGTTCGCGTGCATCGAACGGTGTGATCATCATCACTACCAAGAAGGGCAGCAAGTATGACTCGGCTGTGCCCAGGATCAGTGCAGACTATACTTTCTCCCTCTCACACAATTACAAGTATCTGGACGTGATGAACGCCGAGGAGATGAGGGCCGCCGTGCTGGCCTATACGGGCAGTGAGGATTCTCCGGCATATCAGACTCTGGGTGATGCCGATACGGACTGGCAGAAGGCTATCTACCAGCTCGGCATGACCCATGAGGCCAACATAGGACTGCAGGGTAACTTCAAGTTCGGCACTGCCGGTTATATGCCCTACCGTATATCCGGAGGTTATCTCAATGAAAGAGGTACTCTGAAGACCTCCGGCATGGAAAGAGGTACTGTCTCCCTGAATCTGACTCCTACCTTTTTCGATGACCGTCTGACCATCTCCCTCAACGGTAAGGGAATGTTCCAGAATAACCGTTTCGCCGAGACGGGAGCTATAGGTGCGGCGGCACAGTATGACCCCACACAGCTTATATACAGTGATCACGGTACCGACGGCTATTTCATGTGGGGCACTCCTCAGCCTGACGGGACGTTTGCCTACAATACTCAGGCAACAAAGAATCCTGTAGCATTGCTGGAACAGTACGATGACAGGGCCAAGGCTTCCCGTTTTATCGGTAACGCGCAGATTGACTATAAGATACATGGGCTGGAAGATTTACGTCTGAACCTCAATCTGGGTATGGACTATTCGCATTCGGATGCACAGGCAATCTCTCCCGTAGGGTCTGAACGCACTGAACAGGACCAGGTTCAGGCCGGCCGCGGTATGTTCCGTCCTTATGACCAGACCAGGCAGGACATGACTCTTGAGGCCTACGCCGACTACTCCAAGACGATAGACAAGCACAGTTTCGGTGTGATGGCCGGTTATTCCTGGCAGCACTTCTATACCGAATACAACGATGTGGAGCGGAGTATCATTCCGGATGATGAAACAGGACTTCCCGTAATATACAAGGATGTACATACCAAGAGCGAGTATTTCCTCATCTCGTTCTTCGGCCGTGCCAATTACTCTTACGATAACCGCTACATGCTGACAGCCACTGTCCGCTGGGACGGTACATCCCGTTTCTCCAACAACAAGTGGGGTTTCTTCCCCTCGGTGGCCCTGGGCTGGAACATCAAGGGTGAGAGCTTCCTGAAGAACTCAAAGACGGTGTCCGCCCTTAAGCTCCGCCTGAGCTGGGGTCAGACAGGCCAGCAGGATATCGGAGAAGTCTATCAGTCCATCCCGACTTATATGACCAACCTGATAGGCAGCTACTATATGTTCGGCGGTGTGCCAATTGTCCCCATTACGGCTGAAGGCTATAATGCTGACCTGAAATGGGAGACTACCACCACCTACAACATAGGAGTTGATTACGGCTTCTTTGATGACAGGCTGTTCGGTTCCGTGGATTTCTACTACAGAAACACCACTGACCTGCTCAACTTCACTCCGATTGCTGCCGGAGCCAATCTGACCAATTACCTTTTCGCCAATATCGGAAATCTGGTCAACAAGGGAGTTGAGTTTGAGGTTACGGGTATTCCCATACAGACTCAGGACTGGAACTGGACAGTGGGCTTCAACTTCGCTTATAACCAGAACCGCATCACCAAGCTGACCACCAATGACGGTGACGGTTATATGGGCGTGGATACAGGCGTCATCAGCGGAGGTATGACCAATACCATCCAGAAGCACATGGTGGGTTATCCTGCCAACACCTTCTATGTGTACGAGCAGATATACGATGAGAACGGCAATCCCATCCCCAACGCCTATGTAGACCGCAACGGAGACGGTGTGGTGAACTCGGATGACCGTTATTTCAGCGGCCAGGCAGCACCCAAGTGGACTCTCGGTTTCAATACCTCCCTTTCCTGGAAGAACCTGACCCTGTCTATAGCCGGTCACGGCAATCTCGGTCAGATGGTGTACAACAACAACGCCTCGGCCAATTCGCTTCTCTCGGATCTGTGGACTAACAACTTTGTCCGCAATATGATAGCCGGTGCTCCGGCGTGGGGATTCAACCAGGCGGCTTATTTCTCAGACTTCTGGCTGGAGGACGGCTCTTTCTTCAAGATTGACCGCATTACCCTCAGCTATATGTTCGACTTCGACAAGGGCGGTGCCCTGACACTGTTCGGAACAGTGCAGAATGTCGCTACTTTCACCAAGTATTCAGGTATGGATCCGGAGGTGTTCAACGGTATAGACAACAACATCTATCCCCGTCCCCGCACCTATATCGTAGGTCTTAAATACAACTTCTAATCTTATCTAAAGGAAACTGATTATGAAAAGAATTACAACAATCATAGTTTCAGCGGTGATGGCGGTGGCAATGACTTTCTCCACCACATCCTGTGTCAATGACCTGGATGTCACTCCCATCGACCCCAATATCACTCTTCCCGAGGATGTGCTCAACAGTATAGAGGCTTATCAGCAGTTGCTGGCCAAGTGTTACAGTTCTCTGGCAGTAAGTTCTTCCGAAGGTCCGGGCGGGGAGGCCGACATCAGCGGAGTGGACGGTGGCTACGGCCAGTACATGAGGGCTCTGTTCTGTCTGCAGGAACTGCCGACGGACGAGGCCAGTACATGCTGGAACGACGCTACTATCAGAGACTTGCATCCTATGCGGTGGACGACTTCCGATATCTTTGTGGCAGCGGTGTTCTCCCGTATGTATTTTACGATAGGTCAGTGCAATGAGTTTATCCGCAGGGCGGCTTCCGCAGCGGACAGCCTCAAGGGTGAGGAGATGGACTATATGGTGGCCCAGGCCAGGGCTGTCAGAGCGTTGGCTTACTACCATGCCATAGACCTGTTCGGTAACGTACCGTTTGCTACCGAGGCCAATTCAGTGGGAGCCACCGGTCCTGACCAGATTCTCCGCTATGACCTTTACGAGTGGCTGGTGAATGAGATAGCCGGTGAGAACGGATTCCGCGAGGGACTGCGTCCTGCCTCCGCCACAGAGTACGGCCGATGCAGCCGTGAGTTCGCAACCATGCTTCTGGCCAAGCTCTATCTCAATGCAGAGGTCTTCACCTCTGATGATCCTCAGGGCCGTCCTGTCATAAGCGCGTGGGTCGAGTGCGCTGAGGAAAGCAAGACGATAGTTGAGTCGTATTCTACACTTCCCGCAGATTACCAGTCCAATTTCCGTGCGGACAACCACCTGTCCAACGAGATTATCTTCGCCGTGCAGAGTGACGGTACCAATATCCAGTCTTACGGTATCACCACATTCCTGATCAAAGGCTCCGTGCCTTCCGGTGCTCCCAACTGGAGTTCGGCTCTCGGTGTGGATGACGGTTGGGGCGGACTCGTGGTCACTCCTCAGTTCCTCGACCTGTTCGATGAGGATGCCGATTCCAGATTCCTCTTTACTGACGGAGCCGAGTTCAATGACAAGGATATAGATCCGCATACACGAAGCATAGAGGACATGACATTGTTCACTTACGGCTGGTGTACGAAGAAATACACCAATCTCAGGTCAGACGGAACACCTGCCACCCTCACATTCCCCGATACAGACCTGCCTGTATTCAGGGCGGCCGACGCATATCTGATGCTGACAGAGGCTCAGTTCCGTAACGGCGGTATCCTGTCAGACGGTCTGGCATCCATCAACGCCGTGCGCGAGAGAGCCGGTCTGGAACCTTATTCGGGTGCCGGTGAGATAACCGAGAGGGATATCATCGACGAGCGTGGCCGTGAGCTCTACTGGGAGTGTATGCGCCGTCAGGACCTGATCCGTTTCGGTCTGTTCACAACCGACGAGTATGTATGGGACTGGAAAGGTGATACTTTTGCCGGCAGTGCCGTTGAGGAGCACCGCAATCTCTATCCTATCCCTTCCACAGAGATTAACTCCAACGACAAACTGGATCAGAATCCGGGATATTAATAGTCAAAATTAAAGGACAATGAATATGAAAAAGATTTTCACAATATTTTCGGCAGCCATGATGTCGGTGCTTCTGACGGTGGCCTGCGTTGAAAAGGAGAAGACTGTCTACTATCCTGATAAGGCAGTCGCTCCGGTGCTGGAGGAGATAGCCGCTCCCGAATCAAGTTATGTACTCGTAGAGGACAGCTTGACTCTGGGTATGCTGAGGTTTTCACGCGCGGATTTCGGAATGCCGGTGGCCGTGCGCTATACTCTCTATGCCGCTCTTGACGAGAGTTTTGCCAATGCCAAGGCGGTGGACAATATTGACAATGCTGATTCAATATTCGTAGAGGACAATGCTCTCAACAATGCTCTGGTCTCGCTTGCCTGCGCTCCTGACAAGCCGGTCACTGTGTATTTCAGAATCGGTGCCCAGATGAGAGGAGACGGTCTGAGCATCGAAGTGGATCCCCTGTACTCCAATGTAAGGAGTACTACAGTTACTCCATATAATGCTGAGAAGACCTATGAGCGCATATATGTGCCCGGCGCAAGAGGTGCATGGGACTTTACTTCTACATTCCTTTTCTGCTATGAGGAGGACGGTGATACCTATGAGGGAGTTGTGGATTTCGGAGAAGACTTCGCAAAGGCTGAGTTTAAGATTACTACTGCTCCTGAATGGATTAACGAGGAAACCTTCGGCTCTGACCTTACAGTTACAGAACCGGACCCTGCATCCCTGACACTTGTCAGTCCTGGTGAGAATATAACGAACTACAGAAGTGTCAGATACTACAATTTTACATTTGCAAAATCCACTAAGGTGTTGACAATGAATGCATCTTTCAGCCAGGTCGGAATTGTCGGAATCGACGGTGACTGGAATACGGATGTGGTGATGACGCAGAATTATACCGACGGTGTATTCTATGCTGATGTCGAGATTGAGGCTGCGACCGAGTTCAAATTCAGACTTGACGGAGCCTGGACGACAAGCTGGGGAGGTACGGTTGATGAACTGGAACTCAACTCCAGTGTCAATTTGAAGATAGAGGATCCGGGCAATTACCGCATCTATCTGGATATCAATGACTGGGATGGACCTGCAATGAGACTCAGTGCGGAGGATTACGGAACATCGGTAGAATAATATTCCCTGAATTTGTCTAGAGGCCGACCCAAAAGGGAAATTTCTCCTTTTGGGTCACCCTCTTTTTTAAAACCAACAGTCATGAAGTTTAGGATTAAATATTTTACAGCAGTTGCAGTCATGTTGTCTGCTGCTGTCTCATGTTCCTACAGTGTGGAGGACGCTCCGTTTTTCAACGAGGAATCGGCTCCGGCCATGCCCTGTCTGATTTCAGGTGACACCACTCTGCTGATAGTCAGGGATTATTTCCCCAGGATAGAGAAGGTGGATGCTGTGAGCAGTGAGGATTATACCATAGTCCCGGTCTCCAGGGAGGATATGGATACGGTGCTGGTGATTGCCGGACCTGACTCGCGCAGTGTGTCCGCCGTCAAGGTGACTTCCGGGGACGGGTGCGGAGTGATCGTGCTGAAGCGGAAGACTCCGGCGGGTGAGGCGGTGCCGTCAATAGCCACTGTCGGCAGCAATATGGGAGGACGCGAGTTTACCGTCAGGGCCGAGAACTCTCCGGCCGGTTATCTGGTCCTGTGGCAGAACACCCTTCTGGACCACAACTTCATGTCATACCGCAAGAACGGTGAGTTCACCGTGCATATCCCGGACAATGCGGAGGATATGGAACGCTCCTATATCCGTATCTATACCTACAATGCCGAGGGGGCCGGAAGCGATATCCTCGTGCCCGTGCGCTACGGGAGAGTGATGGCTGCGGCTTCGGAACTGGAAAGGACTGACCGCCAGGCCTGGATTATGTACCAGATAATGGTAGACCGCTTCGTCAACGGCAACACCGCCAATGACTGGAAGGCCAACCGTCCGGACGTGCTGCCCGAGGCCGATTATTACGGCGGCGACCTGGCCGGCATAGATGCGAAGCTGCGCGGGGGGTATTTCGATACACTCGGGGTGAATACCCTGTGGATATCCCCGATAACACAGAACCCCTATACCGTCTGGGGACTCAACAAGGATCCCTATACCCGCTTTACCGGCTATCACGGTTACTGGCCGGTGTATATGACCAGGCTGGACCCGCGCTATGGTACACCTGAAGAACTGCGCGGCCTGATATCCGACGTACACGGGGATGACAAGAACATCATCCTGGACTATGTGGCCAATCACCTGCACGTGGAGAGCCCGCTCCTGCAGGCCCATCCGGACTGGAAGACCCCGGAATTCACCCCGGACGGCAGGCCCAATCTGGAACTCTGGGACGAGTTCCGTCTGACCACATGGTTTGACAAACATATCCCGACGCTGGACCTGGAGAGGGAGGATGTCAATGAGCCGATGACCGACTCGGCCGTATTCTGGATGCAGGAATACGAGCTGGACGGATTCCGTCACGACGCCACGAAGCACATCCCCGAGGTGTACTGGCGCAAACTGACCCGCAAGCTGCTGGAGAGGGTGCCGGACCGCAGCGTGTTCCAGATAGGGGAGACCTACGGCTCGCCTGAGCTCATCTCGTCCTATGTCCGCACCGGTATGCTGGACTGTCAGTTTGACTTCAATATCTACGATACCTATATCCAGGCTACATCCACGCCCGAAGGCTCATTCACCGACCTGGCCGGAACGATAGACGCCAGCCTGCATACCTACGGCTATCACAACCTGATGGGCATCATCTCCGGCAACCATGACCGGGCCCGTTACGTGTCCATAGTGGGCGGTGACCTGATTCCCGGCGAGGACTACAAGGCCGCCGGCTGGAAACGCGAGATAGGCGTGAGCGATACTGTGGCCTACCGCAAGCTGGCCATGCTGCACGCCATGAACATGACCCTGCCCGGCATACCTGTCATCTATACCGGTGACGAATGGGGACAGCCCGGAGGCAATGATCCGGACAACCGCCGCTGGGCTCAGTTCGAGCCGCGCAACAGGCACGAGGCCGGTGTATTTGACACGGTCCGGGCCCTTACGGCGGAACGCTCCTCAAGTATGCCGCTGCTTTACGGCGACTGGTACCTGCTGTCCGCTGAGAAGGATTACCTGGCCTATATGCGGGTCTATATGGGCGAATATGTGCTCGTGGCCCTGAACAAGTCTTCCGAACCGGTGCGCAAAGTATTCGACCTGCCGTTCGGACTGCAGTATGACGGCTCCGGCTCAGTGGCTGTGGAGACCGCGCCTGTATCATTCAGTATAATCAATTCAAAATAATAACAAGTTATGAAGTTTCTAAGGACAATAGCCGTCGCCGCGCTCGCACTGCTGCTCGCAGGATGCGCCGGCAATGAGGGAGTCAAGTCTCCCGTAACCAATGTCATCCATCCCGAGTGGACTGCCGATGCCGTAATCTATGAGGTCAATGTACGCCAGTATTCTCAGGAAGGCACTCTCAAGGCTGTGGAGGAGCATCTGCCCAGGCTAAGGGAGCTGGGAGTGGACATACTCTGGTTCATGCCCATATATCCGATAGGTGAGTTGGAGCGCAAGGGCGAGCTGGGCAGTTATTACTCTATCAGCGATTACAAGGCTGTCAATCCCGAGTTCGGTACCATAGAGGATTTCCGGTCTGTAGTGGACAAGGCTCACGAGCTGGGCTTCAAGGTCATCCTGGACTGGGTGGCCAACCACACTTCCCGTGACCACGGCTGGATAGCGGAGCATCCGGACTGGTATGTGATGGACGACAGTACGGGTACGCCCGTGGCTCCCTTCGACTGGACTGACGTGGCCGAACTGAATTACGACAATGCCGATATGCGGGCTGCCATGCTCGATGCCATGACTTACTGGGTGGCTGAGGTCGGTGTGGACGGTTTCCGCTGCGACGTGGCCCATGAGGTGCCGGTGGACTTCTGGAATGAGGCCGTGGCAGAGCTGCGCGGTATCCGTCCCGACCTCTTCATGCTGGCCGAGTCCGAGGAGCCGGCTCTGATGACCGACGCTTTCGACGCCTATTACGGCTGGTCCAACCATGCGTTTATGAACAGGCTCGCCCAGGGCAAGGCCACAGCCGCCGAGTATGCCGCCTACCGCGTGGAGCATGAGGGCAAGCTGCCGGTGGAGAGCATCGAGATGAACTTCACTTCCAACCATGACGAGAACTCCTGGAACGGTACTGAGTTTGAGCGGATGGGAGACGCTGCCCGCCAGTTCGCAGCCCTTACTTTCGCCGAGCCGGGTATGCCTCTGATTTACAGCGGTCAGGAGGTGGGCAACGACAACTCGCTGGAGTTCTTCATGCGCGACCCCATCGTCTGGGAGGACCGCGGGGGCTATACGCAGTTCTATAAGGAGCTTATAGCCATGCGTGACGCTCATCCGTCCATGTATGCTCCCCGTGAGGGTGCCCCGATGGTCATACTGGCCAATGATCAGCCGGAAAAGGTATTCTCCTTTGAGCGTCGCCTTGCCGACGGCAGTGACGGCTTTGCGGCAGTATTCAATTTCTCTGCGGAGGAAGTTACGGTAACTGTTTCCGAAGGCGGTATCGCCGGAGAGAGTTACACTCTTCCCGCTCACGGTTATGAATTTGTCTTCTAGGATTATGAAAAATGTATTGAGAACTTTGATGGCGGCGGTGGGACTTACCTCGATGGCCTCTGCCGCCGGTGCGCAGGACGGACTGCGCGTGGAGCCGCCCTGCTGGTGGACCGGGATGGAGACTCCGCTGACGCTGATGCTGCACGCTCCCGGACTTTCGGGCGCGGATGTAACCGTGGCCTCGGACGGGATTACGGTCAAGGCCGTGCATTATGCCGAGAGCCCGAACTATCTGTTCGTGGATCTGGAGATCGCCGACAACCTGACTCCCGGGGAGTATACATTTACCATCAACTATCCCGACGGGAGGACCGGGACATTTGCCTACAGCATAGGCAAGCGCAGGGAAGGCTCCCGCGAGAGAGTGGGCTTCGGCCCTTCCGACGTGGTGTACCTGCTCATGCCGGACCGTTTCGCCAACGGGGACAAGAAGAACGATTCCTCGCCCCTGACCGTCGAGAAAGGCAACCACAAGCTGCCGGGCGGGCGTCACGGCGGTGACCTGCAGGGCATCATGGACCATCTGGACTATCTGGCCGACCTCGGTATCACAGCTATCTGGCCCACTCCCATTACCCTCGACAACGAACCGACCTATTCCTACCACGGCTACGCCTGCGCGGACTATTATCAGATAGACCCCCGTTACGGCTCCAACGAACTTTACCGCTCCCTCGTGGCAGCCGCCCATGAGAAGGGCATCAAGTTCATCCAGGACATCGTGCCCAACCACAGCGGCACCGCCCACTGGTGGTACAACGACCTGCCTTTCCAGGACTGGATCCACCAGCATCCTACGTTTACACGCTCCAACTACGCCATGTCCGGACACTCTGATCCTCATGCAGCGCAGACTGACATTGATGCCTGCGTGACCGGCTGGTTTGACACCTCGATGCCCGACATGAACCTGAGCAATCCCTACTGTCTCCAGTACTACATCCAGCTGGCTGTGTGGTGGATAGAGTACGCTGACCTGGACGGTATCCGCGTGGACACCTATCCCTACACCCGCAAGGAGGACATCTCGGCCTGGACTGCCGGTATCCTGAAGGAGTTCCCCAATTTTACACTCGTGGGCGAGTGCTGGTTCCACAATACCCAGCAGATAGCCTACTGGGAGGGCTGCAGGACAGCAGACGGCGGCTTCAAGACCAATGCCGACGGCTATACCTCGCACCTGCCCATGGTGATGGACTTCGCCCTGACCGACGCTATCTCCGAGGCATTCGTACAGAATGAGAACCTGGGCTACGATGACGGCATCAAGCGCGTCTACGGCTCCGTGTCCCTCGACTTCGCCTACTACAATCCCTACAACCTGCTGACCTTCATCACCAACCACGACATGGAGCGCCCGGCCATCCGTTTCGGGACCTACAAGGACTCCGACGAGACCGTACTGGCGCGTATGAAGAATGCGACCACGCTGCTGCTGACCATGCGCGGCGTGCCCCAGTGGTACTATGGTGACGAGATCCTGATGCACGGACCCGAGGAGATGATAGGCAAGGGCGACGCCTGGTGGAGGACCGACTTCCCCGGCGGCTGGAAAGGCGACAAGGTCAATGCCTTCACTTCTGTCGGACGTACACCTCTGCAGAACGAGATGTTCGACCACACCCGCACACTGATGCAGTGGAGGAAGACTTCCGAGGCCGTGACCAAGGGCAAGCTGATGCACTTCATGCCTTTCGGCGACCTGGTGAACGCCTACGTGTACTTCCGCTACACCCCTGACTTCAAGGACTTCGTGATGGTCGTAATCAACAACGGCACCGAGTCCGTCTCTCTCGACTGGGCTCACTACGCCGAGATATTCGACGCGGCCTCCGCTGCGCTCGGGAAAGACGGATTCACCGGTTGCGACATCCTCACCGGAGCGACAGTCAGCCGCGGCACGGAACCGCTTACCGTTCCCGGCATGACCTCCCTCGTCCTCCAGTTCTGACTTCGGATAACGGTATGCTGAAAGGCGTATGCGGGCCATGACGGCTGCGGCATACGCCTTTTGTTATGCTGTCAGGAATAGAACGGTTAGTAGTAGACGATGGTGACTTCGTAGCAGGCGTAGTCGAGGAATGTCCGGGATAACTCTTCTTTATCTGTGATGTTTATCCAGGAAGAACTGTAGGTATGAGTGTCGGGATCGTAGTCTTCCGGATCCACCTCGTATTCCCCGGTCAGTTTAAAGGTGACGTTGTATACAGGTATCTTGGCTGTCATGCTGACAAGTCTGCCGTCGTCGGTGACGGAGCATTCGTATCCGGCATTATCGTCCTCATATTCATACCAGCCGCTGACAGAAAACTCATCAATGATGACGGGCTCGTCCAGCATCGATTCATCTATCTCGCCTCCGCCCATGCCTGCCGGTGACTGGTCTACCCAATACATGGGCAGAGCATAGTGGGTGTCGCCTTCGCCGAGCATTCCCAGTACGCCGAGCCACTGTATGCCCCAGTCAAGGAAACAGCCATGGCCCAATGTGAGCATCCAGTTGAGGTTCAGGTTGACATTAGCAGCGGCCTTGTCTGTGTAGTAGAATTTAAAGCAGGGGACACCGTCTAATGACAGACTTGTTGTGTTCCCGTTCTCCCTTGTGAACGTGATGAGATTGGAACCGTCGTAGTAGTCATAATCAGCCTCTATGGCGGAAAGCATACCGGAAGCATCGTAGGTCATCGTGACGGGACCTTCGTAATCGTTGTCAGTCCTGACCGCACGTCCGTTTCCGTCAACCTCGGCCAGGATCTGCCGCTGCTCTCCGTCGGAGAAGTGGTAGATCAGGCTTATAGAACCGTCTTGATACGATACGTCAATGTTGATACTATCATCGCTGATCTGTCCGGATTCATCGTCAACATTAGAGCGGAGAATTTTGGATACGCGGTTCTGGTCATCGTATCCGAATTCGTAGTAATATGATCCTTCGTATTCGGACATGTGTATGTTCACTGACTTTATGAGACTGGTACTTTCCGGCTTGTCGGGAGTGCCTGGCTCGTCGGTATCATTGGGATCATCGGGCTTCTGGCAGCTTAAAGCGGTGGCTGCGGCAAGGACGCAGGACAGAACCAGCCCTGCTGTGCGAAAATATCTGATTTTCATACTTTGAATTTGGTTTGAGTAAATAAAATACAAAATTCGTTATAATCCAGGATTTTTCATATAGCGGAAAACCGTGATTCTAAGTTATTGTCCGTAGAGGTGATATTTTTCGGACATTTTCTGAAACTTTACTGAAAAATCATTCCAGAGACTGAAGATGTCCTCGTACCTGAGCCGCTTCCCGAACTCCTGACGTACGCTCTTCGAGCCGGTGACCTTGTCGAACATCTCCAGCCTCGATGCAGGGACATCGAACGGCTTGAAGTCCGGCTTGATGCCGGCTATGACTTCCATGGCGTAGAACTGTATCTCGGACAGCCTGGCGGTCCCGAAGTCGGTGATGTATATCTGCACGCCTCCGATATTGCGGCCCTTGAGCGAGCCGTAGAACGGAGTGGCATAGATGGGTCTGAAGAGCAGTCCGGGCAGGTAGAGGGCGTTCATTCTGGAGGCCAGCAGGTCGGCATCCATGCCCTCGCAGGCTATCATGCCGAATGGCAGGGTGTAACCGATGCCGGTGGAGAGGCATCCCAGCTCGCCCAGTATGCCGGTGGCCGGGTATAGATACGCAGCCTCGGGCGTCGGTATATGGGGCGAGGTAGGCACCCACATCAGCCCCGTGTCGTCCCAGCTCATGTCCCGGGTCCAGCCTTTCATCCTCACTACCGTAAGCCTGCACTTGACGGTACTGTCCTGACCCCGGCTGCCGGGAACTTTCAGCATCCCCTCCTCGTTGAGCAGCATGGCCAGCTCTCCGCAGGTGAGACCGTAGACATAGGGGATATTGTATTGTCCTACAAAAGATATCAGGGAGTCTTCCACGCCCGGCCCCTCTACCCTGAGTCCTCCAAGGGGATTGGGACGGTCCAGGATGATCATCTCCACGTCCTCCATCGCCGCTACCTTCATCACGTTGCCCATGGTGCTGATGTAGGTGTAGGAGCGGCAGCCTATGTCCTGGATGTCGTAGACTATTGCGTCCAGATCCTCCAGCTGGTCGGATGACGGCATCCGGGTGCGGCCGTAGAGCGAGAAGATGGGCACTCCGGTCCGTTGGTCCACAGCCGCTTCATCGACATGCTCGCCCGCATGGGCATTGCCTCTGACCCCGTGCTCCGGCCCGAAAAGAGCCACCAGCTCCACGTCAGGGGCGTTGAACAGCACGTCTATAGTGGAGTTGAGATACCGGTCCACTCCGGTCGGATTGGTCACGAGTCCTATCCGCTTTCCCCTTACCTGCTCGAAACCGTTCTCTTCCAGCACGTCTATGCCCGTCCTCACCTGCTGCGCAGCAAGATATCCCTGAACTGTGGCAAGTAGGAGGAATGTCGTGAAAATATGCAATACAGATTTCATAATCGTGATATTAATTGAGGCTGTGGCCTGATTCGTCGTATTTTTCGGGATAGAGCAGGATGAGGCTGGACTCGGTGAAATCCTTGCCCAGCATCTTGGGCAGACGCTCAAAGGAGCTGTCGTAGGAGATGGAACCCTGCCGTGCGCTTATGACGGCGAGCAGGCTGTCGCTGCCGGCCTTTGATATCAGCGAAGGAAGGCTGTCGAAACTCTCCATGCTCTGGAAAGAAGCCTCTGTGCTTTTGAACTCCTCCATCATCAGGGGCTGGAGTACGGAGATAGTGCTGTCGGTGGCGAAGAAGTCCAGACGGCGCTCCAGGGAGTTGCCAAGACGGCCGAAATGCTCCACCCATTTCCGGAAACCAGGCTCGTATTCGGCCTTGGGCGGCACGGCTATGATGATCCTGCCCAGGGTGTTGACCGGTACGGTCAGGCGTGTGACCATAATCTCGCAGCAGAGACTGCGGAGCAGGTTGGTGGCCAGATTTCCGATGATGTAGCTCTTGATGTCCGAGTCCCTTCGCAGTCCGACAATCAGGCTGGTGATGTTCTGCTCCTTGACAGTGTGGATGATACCGGACGCGATGTTGATGTCGTAGCGGCTTATCTTCTTGAGGTCCACATGGGCCGAGGCGGCTATCTTGGCGGCCGTTTCCAGGTTGCGGGCACCGGTGGAGACGGCCTGGGGGTTGTCACTGTCGTATATGATGCTGAGCGCGTGTACATTGTCTTTTATATTGGGGTTGCGTATCGCCAGTGAGAAGCAGACCATGTCCCTGACAGTGTCCGGATTGGCGACCGGTATCAGGATCTTTTCCTGACCGGAGTCGGATGCGTTGTCGGCCGGCTGCTCAACGGCGGTCTTTCTGGCTGCGCTCTGGGTGGTCAGCGAGCTTACGATGCAGGTGACCAGTATGAGCAGGATGGTGCCGTTGAGCACGTCGTCGCTCAGCAGGCGGCTGCCGTCAGGCAGGATGATGCCGTGACCGATGAGCGCGGCTGCCAGGGTGGCGGCGGCCTGCGAGGTGCTCAGTCCGAACATCAGCCGCCGTTCGGTCCGCGACATGCGGAAGCTCTTCTGGGTGACGAAGCTGGCCAGCCATTTGCCGGTGATGGCCGTGGCTGTCATCACGGCGGCTACCTTCAGCGCGTCCCCGTGTCCGAAGATTACCCGGAGGTCTATCAACATTCCTACGCCTATCAGGAAGAACGGGATGAACAGGGCGTTGCCGACGAACTCTATGTGGTTCTTCAGCGGGGAGATGTTGGGTATGAGTCTGTTGAGCAGTATGCCGGCGAGGAATGCTCCGAGTATGCCTTCAAGTCCGGCTATCTCCATCAGCCCGGCAGACGCGAACAGCAGGACCATCACGAAGATGAACTGCATGATGGTGTCTTCGTACTTGCGGAAGAACCAGCGGGCGATGCGGGGCACCGCGTACATGATGAGGGCGCCTGTCAGTACGACCTTGATGGCCAGACCTATCCAGTACATCTGTCCCGTGCCTCCCTGATAGATGCCGCTGATGACGGCCAGTACCAGCAGGGTCAGCGTGTCGGTGACGGCTGTCGCGCCTACTGCGATGCTGACGCTTCTCTGGCGGGACACTCCTAGCCTCAGCACGATAGGATAGGATATGAGAGTATAGGAGGCATACATGCTGGCCAGCAGTATGGATGTGACGACACTGTACTTGAGCAGCGTCGTGTTGACTATGAACCCTATCGAGATGGGAATCAGGAATGCCAGCAGGCCCAGGACGGCGGCTTTCCTGCGGTTGCGCTTGAAGTCGCTCATGTTGATCTCCAGACCGGCCAGGAACATGATGTAGTACAGACCTACGTTGCCGAACAGCTCGAAACTGCTGTCCCTGGCCAGCAGATTGAGTCCGTGCTCGCCGATAAGCACGCCCGCCAGTATCATCCCGATGATGTTGGGTATCCGCAGCCGGTTGAACAGCAGCGGCGCGAAAAGTATGATCAACAGCACGATCAGGAATATCCACGTCGGGTCGGTTATCGGCAGGCTAAGGTCAATCCACTTCATCCTACAAAGTTAGAAACTGTTTGGTATTTTTCAAACTTCTTTGGGAAAGTGAACCGTTTTTATGTCTGACTTTTGCGGCCAAAGGACGGATCGACCTTGATGAGGGCGGTGACTGCGAGGGTGACGAGGCAGCAGCCCATGATCCACCAGAAGAAGCCGACGTAGCCCATCCATTCCTGCAGGACGCCCGCGAACATGCCCGGTATCATCATGCCGAGGGCCATGAATGCGGTACAGATGGCGTAGTGGGAGGTCTTGCTGGGCCCTTCGGCGAAATACATCATGTAGAGCATGAAGGAGGTGAAGCCGACACCGTAGCCGAACTGCTCGATGAAGACGCAGGCGTTGATCAGGACCAGGTTCAGCATGGAGGCCGGGTCGGGCTGGGCCATGCTCATCCAGCAGAATACGCCGCAGGGCAGGGTGAGGGCCAGGGCCATGGGCCAGAGGCAGCGTTTGAGTCCGTAGCGCGACACGAGCACGCCGCCGAGGATGCCGCCGAGCGTCAGGCCTATGATGCCTATCGTGCCGTAGACCAGACCGACCTGGGCGGTGCTCAGGCCGAGACCTCCTTCTGTTGCGGGGTCGAGCAGGAAGGGGTTGATCATCTTCACGAGCTGGGCTTCGGGGAAGCGGTACAGGAGAATGAAGGTGACGGCGATCCATACATGCTTTTTTCGGAAAAATGAGCCGAAGGTGCCGACGAACTCGCGGAGGATGCGGGCGGTGCTGTGACCGGATGCGGGTTTGCCGGGCATTGCTCCGGAGGGCCTGTCCTCCGCCGGCCGGGGCAGTATCCGCGAATGGTAAAATGCGATGAGCAGGAACAGCACCGAGAGTATCAGGAAGGTCACCGCCCATGCCCGGGGTACATTCCCTAAAGCCGTTTCCATCCACCCGGCCGCCATCACGACTCCGCCCTGCCCGATGATGGTCGCCAGCCGGTAGAACGCGCTGCGGATCCCCACGTACAGCGACTGGTCCGAGGAGTCCAGCGCCAGCATGTAGTATCCGTCCGCCGCTATGTCGTGTGTGGCCGAAGCAAATCCGATCAGCCAGAACACAGCCAGCGACAGCACCACGTAACTGTCCAGCGGCAGGGTCAGCGCGATGGCCGCAAACGCAGCTCCGATAATGAACTGTGTCGTTACCGTCCACCACCGCTTGGTCCTTATGATATCCACAAACGGGCTCCAGAACGGCTTGATGACCCACGGCAGATACAGCCATCCGGTATAGAAGGCGATGTCGGTGTTCGACATTCCGAGATTCTTGTACATGATGACTGACAGCGTGTTCACTGCCACGTAAGGCAGCCCCTCCGCCACATACAGGGTCGGGATCCACGCCATCGGCGGTATTCTCTTGCTTTTCATGCCGTAAAGATATATAAACTTCCGCCTCATCTTTCCGCAACGGCAGCAATTCCCGTAATTCGGTGCCGTTGTGGCATGTGGAGGCGCGACAGTATATGTGGACGAAATCCAAATTGCGCAGAAGCCGAGGGCGGCAAGTCTTTTCTCCCCGCCTGCCTACGCGCTACCCCGTCACCTATGACATCTTGCATCGGTGCATTTACGGAATGTGCGAACATCCATCCTCGGCGCATCATACTTATCCTCAGTAACTTATCAATATGACGAATGGATTTCGTCGCTCTGTGAAGTGTTGTAATCCATTTATTTAAATTGCTATGTGTTGATTGTCAAATAATTACAATAATCAAGGATGCGCGTGCATACGGTTGAGTGAAGTGCGCCAAAAAGATTGGACACAAAGGCAAGGGTCATGAAAGCGCATACATTCACTTTGACTGTCTTAGGGGTATCTGTGCTGATAATCATACAAATTAATTTGCTGTGCCGAGACTGCACACCGACAGCAAAACCCAAAACATCTTTAGGTCAACCTTTTTAGGCAACTGCAGACAGTGGTGCGCCTACGCCCTCTTGAACGAGCGCAAAGTAACCGTAAGTACTGACGCAGGGTTGAATCGTATGTGTCGGAAAATCAGTTGCTTGTGGAAGTGCTGTGTGCTTCCGGTAGGTATGAGTACGGCCGAAAAGAACTCGTTGTGTCTCTATGTGTTAGTATTCCAGTATGTTATGAAAATGAACCGTTTCTCTGCTTACCGTTGTTCAGTCCATGCTGCTGCTCACCTTGGGAATGAGAAACGGAAACGGCCGGAAAAATGTCCACCTTCGGAAGTGATACGGAAACGGTAGGAAAATGCTCACCTTCGGAAGGTGGAGGAGGACGGCGAGACAGGGCAGGTTAGGTCTGTGGAGAGGGTCAGTAGAGGCGGGTGAGGCAGGAGCCGCGGAAGTAGTGGGCGAGGATGCGGTCGAAGGTGCAGCCGCGGGAGCTCATGGCGGCGGCTCCGATCTGGCACAGGCCCACGCCGTGTCCCCAGCCGGCACCGTGGAGGATGAATCCGATCGGAACGGCCGGAGCGTTTATGTCGGGTCTAATGTCCTGGCCGTCAGAAGCAGGCTCGGCATAGACGGTATCCACGACAAAGGCCGAGCTGTACAGGTGCGACTCGGACAGCCAGCGGCGTATCTCGAGTTCCTTGCCGACGGTGACGGTCCGCAGCGTACCCCGGATAAGCAGCTCGATGATGCGTCCGGATGCCCCTCGGCGCAGCGGCCTGAGTTCCAGCACTGAACCGAAGTCAATGCCGGAGCGGCGGCGGAGCAGGTCGCTCAGCTCCTCCTGCGTGTATTCGACCCGCCAGCGGTAGAAATCGGCGGTCTCCTGGTCGTAGGAGTTCAGGACGGTGGAGAGCAGGGCCGGGTCGGAGGTGTTGCAGAAGGCCTCGGGCGAGGACAATATCCACTCGCGGGCATTCTGTTCGTCGGAGAGGTCCGGGATAGTGCCGACAGCGTCTGGCGTGTTGCCATCAGCGGCATTGTCCCGCACGGGCTGCAGATAGACGTAGTCCTCGTCGGCCCAGCAGGCGGAGAACCGCTCGGAGACTCCTCCGCAGCATTTGGAGAAGCGGGTGTCGCAGATGGCCCCGTCCGGCCCGTCAGTCAGCACCAGTCCGCGGGTAGCATCAATGGCCCGCCGGATGTTGGCGTTTCCGGCCCGGAGCAGTCCCTGGTACCTCTGGCAATGGTCATCGGCGCATACGTCGAAGAGCGAATGGTCCTTCCGGTCGTACCAGCGGATGATGCGGTCAGCGGTGGCAGGGGATTCGGTGTTCACAGGTTGTTCGCTACCATGACTGCTGTCGGACCTGTCGGTATGGTCGGTGATGGCCGGGCCGGCATTGTCCCCGCCTCCGAGCGTAGGCCGTGCCAGCAGCCACGACCGCGAGATGACGGCATGGGCCTTGAGGAACTCTTCCGGTGCGTCTCCGTTCATCTCCGAGGAGATTACGCTCAGCAGATAATCTTCTGTCAGTACGCTGTTTATGGCCACAAGCCCCTCTTCCGAGGGCAGAATGGTCAGCCCGCCGGAGAACAGCTGGTCTTCCTCCCGCTCCCAGTGGAAATTGATCCCTATCCTGACCTTGTGCAGGGTGAAACCCAGGGAATCTCCTTCTTCGGGAGCGCTGCCCGCAGGCCTGAATTCCAACCGTCCGTAGCGTTTCCCGTTCCATTCCACCATCCCGTCCGCGAGGGTAAATGCCTGCTCTCCGCAGATGCTTCCTTCCAGGGAGTCCGGACCTGTGAGCGGCTGATTGAACCTGACCCGCAGCTCCGGAGCGGTGAGCAGCCCCACGTCGATGACCGGCTGCCAGGAAGTATCGACGGTTTCTTCGATGATATCCTTGAGCACCTGTGCATTGACCCTCCGGAAATCCTCCTCCACCGGGACGATGAACACACCTCCGAGGTCGACCGAAGCGGGACTGATGTGCACAGCCCTGTCTTCCGGGGCGAAGTAGCAGGAAGGGCGGTGGGCCTTGCGCGGAATGACCACGATGCGGTAATCCGTGCCGTTTTTCCAGCAGAGAATGTTGAGCTGCGGCTCACCGGTGGCCGGACTGACAGGCAGGGAACGGAGTACCCGGAGGAATGCGGCGGTCGCTGAAGCCCCGTCAGGAGCGGTAATCACCGGCAGCCCCGGAATATAGGCCGATGTGACGGCAATAACTGCGGATCCCGGGCGCATGACGGTCACAGGTCTCAGCCGGTCAAAATGCGTCTCTACTGGCAGGAATCCCCTGCAGCCCATCTGGAAATGGAAATGGTCGGGGGCGCTGGCTCCGCTCTCCGGGCCGTTGTAGAAGACCACCATGTCGGGGAAGGCCTCAGCCAGGCGCAGCATGTCGGGGAAGCGGCCGGTTATGCGTTGGGGCGTGTGCTCCACGGCCGGGACGGTGTAGTGCTCGGGGAAAATGGGGAAGGGGTTGACCAGCACCTCGTAGCGGCGGCCGTCACAGCCCTCGAAGGGCAGGGCCTCCTGCTGCGCCGGACGGTTGTCCCGGCACAGGAAGCAGGACCGGGCCTTTATCGCGGCGGCATCGGTGCGGGCCAGGGTCGAGACGGCCCGGGCAGGGTTGAACTGTACCCTGACGGGCATCCCGTCGAGGTATATTTCTTTAGTCTCTATATTCTGCAGGTCACGGTACCTCCGCGCTGCCTCCGGCCATGCGGCCAGCTGTCTGCCCATCAGATCGTTCATGGTACTTTAAATCCTGAAAATGCTGCTATTCTTCCGGGAAAATAATGTAGAAGTACACAAAATCCTTGATGCCGTATTTTGCCGGCCATTCTCTTGGATGTACTTTGGCATCGCGCAGACCACAGTAATCTATGAAGGTCTGTTTTTCACCGTTCATCTCGAATTCAAGCGGCTGACCGGTACTGTAAGCCATGATTGGAATAGAGTCTTTATCCGTGTATGCACGGTCGCTGTATGTTTCCATCAGTATCGGATGAGTGGACTGAGGCACCGGAAGCTTGTTTTTATATACCGCTCCTTCTCCTGTCCATGAGAGTAATACAGTGTCGGGACATGTCTGGCGGGCAAAGAAGATGAAATCCAGCGTATCGGAGTCCGCACTGACTATGATACTGCTTCTTTCTCCGCCTGTCTCAGTGAATACACTGTCCTTGCAGGTTACGGTAACCACTCTGAATTCCCGGCCCTTGAGCCCTTCTCCGATGATGTTTACATCCAGTCTGTAGACATCGAGGAAGTCCATGAGCCTGTAGAGGTCCTCATCCTCGACCATCTTGTATTCCATAGAGATGCTGCTTTCAGTCCTTTCCCGGGCCGCTGCCTGAGCAGCCTGTATGCCGCATAATCCGAGTATGCAGACGATATTTGTCAAGAATTGTTTCATGGCATTTTGATTTAAGTTGAAATTATTTAATGCCGGGCGGTCATGTCGAACTCGAGGATGCCGCCGGCGAGTATCTGGTCTATGGTGAGTTTCATCACGCCGTCCTCTCCGGGCTTTAGCATTGTGCCGTTAAGGCAGACGGAGCGGACGTAGCGGTTGCGGTCGGAGACTTTCGGGGCTTTTATCTCGAGGGTCCGGCCGTTTTCAAGGTTGATCTTCATGTAGGGCAGGTAGGGGGCTCCGAGGATGTACTCTCCGCTGCCGGGGCATACGGGGTAGAATCCCATGGCCGAGAAGATGTACCAGGCGGACATCTGGCCGCAGTCGTCGTTGCCGCAGAGGCCGTCGATGTTGTTGCGGTACATCCGGTTCATGATTTCCCGCTGCCAGTACTGTGTCTTCCAGGGGCTGGAGGTCCAGGCGTAGAGGAAGGGGATGTGGTGACTGGGCTCGTTGCCGTGTACGTAGCCGCCGAGCAGGCCCTCACGGGTGACATCCTCCGTACCTGCGAAGAACTCGTCGGGGAGGTGCATGGTGAAGAGGGTGTCGAGGTTGGCCTCGAACTGTTCCGGGCCGCCCATGGCCTCGATGAGGCCGGGTACGTCGTGGGGCACGTAGAAGGAGTAGTTGAGGGAGTTGCCCTCGATGAAGCCCTGACCGTGGGTGCTGAGCAGGTCGAAGTCAGCCTTGAAGCTGCCGTCCTCGTGGCGGGGACGGGCGTGGCGGGTGACTGGGTCGAATACGTTGTGCCAGTTGCCGGAGCGTTTGAGGTACTCTGCGGCGATATCGCTGTCTCCGGCGGCTGAGGCCGTCCTGTAGACCGTCCAGTCATCGTAGGCGTATTCGAGGGTGACGGATGCGGAACTGCCGGATGCCTCCATGGGCACGTAGCCGAGGCGCATCATCTCGCCGGTGCCCTCGTAGTAGGGGATCGAGGAGCTGCGCACCATGGCTTTCAGGGCCCGTGCCGTGTCTGTCGGAATGCCCGTGGCTATGGCGTCGGCTACGATGGAAACGCTGTGGTAGCCTATCATGCACCAGTTCTCATTGGCGTTGTGGCTCCACACCGGCAGGGCTCCGTGGACGCTCTGCTCGGAATGGGCGATCATCGATGAGATGATGTCATGGCTGCGCTGCCGCTGTATGATGTTGTAGAGCGGATGCAGGGCGCGGAATGTGTCCCAGGTGGAGAAAATGGTGTAGTTGGTGAAGCCCTCGGCACGGTGGATGTTGCCGTCCACACCTCTGTAGAGTCCGTCCGTGTCGCAGTAGACCGAGGGGTTGATCATCGTGTGGTAGAGGGAGGTGTAGAGCATGGACAGCTGGTCCTCATTGCCCTCGGCCTCGATGACCGAGAGGGCATTGTCCCAGGCTGCCCCGGCTTCGGCCGCCACGGTCTCAAAATCCTTTCCTGCCGCCTCCGCCTCCAGATTCCTGACCGCTCCGGCGGTGCTCACCCCCGACAGGGCGACCTTCACCTCCAGCTCCCGGCCCTCCGAGGGGTCGAATTCGAACCAGGCCGCTATCTTCCTGCCTCCGATTTCCGGGAAATTGTGCTCCAGGTCGAACTTGCGGTAGAACCCGTTGTAGAGTACCTTCCCGAATTCCTTGTAGCCGTACTCGCGTATTGGCCTTGAAAACGATATCGCGAAGTAGGTGTAGTTGGTCCGTGCCCAGCCGTTGGTGATCCGGTAGCCTGTCAGCAGGGTGTCGTTCTCGACGCGGATCTGGGCCCAGAGCACCTTGTCGTCGTAGTTGTAGATGCCGTGAATGAGGTCGAGGATGACCCGCTGCTCCGAGGCGCCCTCGGGGTAGGTGTAGCGGTGTACACCTGTCCTCGGGGTGGCCGTCAGCTGCGCCCGTATGCCGTAGTCGTCCAGGAAGGCCTCGTAGTATCCGGGCCGGGCCACTTCCCGCTCATGTGAGTATCGGGAACGGTATCCCGCGTCAGGGTCGGCCGCTGTTCCGGGCCGCAGTTTCAGCTCACCGGTGGTGGGCATCAGCAGCACGTCCCCGAGGTCCGAGTGTCCCGTACCGCTGAAATGCGTGTGGCTGAAGCCCACTATCGTGCTGTCGCCGTACTGGTAGCCGGCGCAGTATCGGTAGGCTTCGGGCTGGTACCGTCCGTCGATGTTGTGCGGCACGGTATCCGTGTCCGGGCTGAGCTGCACTATCCCGAAAGGATAGCAGGCTCCCGGGAACGTATGCCCCATTCCGTTTGTCCCTATCATGGGATTCACCCACTTCGAGAGGCTGTCGGTCCCCGCCGCAGCCGCTCCGACTAACGTCATCACCGTCATGGTTATTGTGCAGAGTTGTCTTTTCATGCGGTAAAAATAGTAATTTTGCGGGAACATTAGTATCGGCAAAATTATGGAAAGGGATAATAAGGAAAACAGACCGGACAGGATAGAGGTGCGCGGGGCGAGGGTGCACAATCTGAAAAATATCGACGTGGACGTGCCGCTGGGGAAGGTCGTGGGGATAGCGGGGGTGTCGGGCTCGGGCAAGAGCTCGCTGGCCCTCGGGGTACTGTATGCGGAGGGCTCGCGGCGCTATCTCGAGTCGCTGTCGACATATACCCGCCGAAGAATGACTCAGGCGGCGCGGGCGAGCGTGGACGAGGTGCTCTACGTGCCGGCGGCCCTGGCCATGCACCAGAGGCCGGCGGTGCCGGGTATCCGCAGCACCTTCGGCACTGGGACGGAGCTGCTCAACATGCTGCGCCTGATCTATTCGCGTCTGGCCTCCCACCGCTGCCCGAACGGGCATTACGTGGCGCCGTCGCTCAATGTGGCGGCCGGTCTGGAACTGGTCTGCCCGGAGTGCGGGGCGCATTTCTACGCTCCGTCCGCTGAGGAATTGTCCTTCAACAGCAGCGGTGCCTGCCCTACTTGCGACGGCACCGGAACAGTCCGCACCGTGGATGAGTCCACCTTAGTGCCGGACGAGACCCTGAGCATCGATCAGGGAGCGGTGCTGCCGTGGAATACCCTGATGTGGTCCCTGATGACCGATGTCTGCCGGGCGATGGGAGTTCGCACGGACGTGCCTTTCAACCAGTTGACCCCGAAGGAGCGGGATATTGTCTTTCACGGACCGGCCGAGAAGAAGCACATATTCTACCATTCGAAGAATACCAATCAGGCCGGAGAATTGGATTTTACCTACTACAATGCCGTCTATACCGTGCAGAATGCTCTTGCGAAGGTCAAGGACGAGAAGGGGATGAAGCGGGTGGAGCGGTTTCTGAAGACCGGGCCGTGTCCTGACTGCGGTGGCTCGCGTTTCTCCGAGGCCGCCCGTGCTCCGAGGGTCAGGGGCATTTCCATAGACGAGGCGTGCCGGATGAGTCTGCGGGAGCTGGTGGAATGGGTGCGCGGGGTACCGGCTTCCCTGCCGGAGGAGATGCGTCCGATGGCCGAGAGGATCTGCGAGTCGTTCCTGGACGCTTCGGTGCGGCTGCTGGATCTGGGTGTGGGGTATCTGAGTCTGGACCGCGCTTCGTCCACGCTTTCTACCGGGGAGCGGCAGAGGATGCAGCTGGCCCGGGCGGTGCGCAACCGTACTACCGGGGTGCTCTACGTTCTGGACGAGCCTTCCATCGGTCTGCATCCGGCCAACATCGTGGGACTGGCCGGGGTGATGAAGGACCTGATAGCGGACGGCAATTCCATTGTGCTGGTTGACCACGACATACAGATACTTTCCGAATCAGAATGGCTGATAGAGATGGGCCCCGGGGCCGGTTCTTCGGGCGGACAGGTGATCGCGCAGGGGACGCTGGAGGATATCGGACGATGTCCGGCTTCGAAGATAGGCCCGTTTCTGACCGGGCAGGCAGGGGTGAGTGCCAGGAAACGTGCTGCTGAATCCGAGATGTTTGCTTACGGATGTATCCATATCTCGACGGCTGCGATACATACGGTGAAGCCGCTGGAGGTGGATATCCCCAAGGGACGGCTGACCGTGGTGACCGGAGTGTCGGGCTCGGGCAAGACGACTCTGATACTGGAGAGTCTGGTGCCGGGTCTGCAGGCGATGGTTTCGGGCGGGAAGCTGCCGGACCACGTGCTGTCTGTACAGGCCGACGGTATCCGGCACGCCAAACTGATAGACGCTACGCCAATAGGTATCAATATCCGCTCTACCGTAGCTACATACGCCAACGTACACGACGAGCTGCGCAAGGTCTACGCCAGGACTCCCGATGCCAAGGCCGCAGGCTGGAAGGACGGGGATTTCTCTTACAATACCGGCCGTCTGCGCTGTCCTACCTGTGACGGTACGGGTGTCATCAGCCTTGACGTACAGTTCCTGCCCGACGTGGACATACCTTGCCCGGACTGCCGCGGCTCCCGCTATTCCAAGGCGGCTTACCATATCCGCCGGGAGAATCTCGAGGGAGCCTATCACTCTCTTCCCGAATTGATGGCGATGGATGTCAGCGACGCTCTCGTGGCGTGCGGGGATCTCAGGACTGTGCGTCAGCGGCTTCAGGTGCTCCAGGACCTTGGCTTAGGCTATCTGACTCTCGGCGAGCAGACTCCCGGACTGTCGGGCGGCGAGGCCCAGCGTCTCAAGCTGGCCAGCGAGATGGGACGCGGTCAGGACGATTCGGTCTTCGTGTTCGACGAGCCGACCATCGGTCTGCATCCCGCTGACGTACAGACCCTGCTGCAGGTCTTCCAGAGCCTGATAGACCACGGCGCCACGGTCATCGTCATCGAGCACGACATCGATGTCATCCGCTCGGCCGACTACGTTATCGACATGGGCCCCGGCGGCGGCGAGGAAGGCGGCCGCATCGTGGCTGCCGGCACTCCTGACGACATCCGCCGCTGCCCTTCCAGCATCACCGGCCGGTACATCTGATAATTTGTTTAAAGTGTTGAGATATGGAATTGAATGATAAGATTGTGATTTACCGAACAGCAGATGGACAGACATCTGTGAATGTCAGAATGGATGGAGACACAGTGTGGCTTTCGCAGGCACAGATGGCGGAACTGTTTCAGAAGGACAGAACTGTCATAGGACGTCACATTAATAATATCTACAAAGAACATGAATTGGAACGGGAGACCACGTGTGCAAATTTTGCACATATGGGTAAGGATGCGGACCAGACCTATCAGACAGCTCTTTATAATTTGGATGTCATCATCTCCGTAGGATATCGTGTGAAAAGCCAGCGGGGTACTCAGTTCCGCATTTGGGCCAACAAAGTGCTGAAAGACTATCTGGTAAAAGGCTATGCCGTCAACAAAGCCCTGACCGAGCAGCGGTATTCAGAATTAAAGCAATTAGTGGCAGTTTTGGGCCGGACAGTCAAGGCGCAGGAGGCATTGACTTCCGAAGATGCGCTTAATCTGGTGGCGGTTGTCACTGACTACACATACGCGCTGGACACGCTGGACAGGTACGATTATCAGCAGTTGTCCTTAGAACAGACCACGAACGAAGAAAAATTCCATGCGACCTACGAAGGGGCCATGAATGTTATCCGTGAATTGAAGGAGAAGTTCGGTGGAAGCAGATGGTTCGCCAATGAGAAGGATGACTCGTTCAAAAGTTCCATAGGCCAGATCTACCAGACATTTGACGGGCAGGACCTCTATCCCTCAGTCGAGGAAAAGGCTGCCATGCTGCTCTACCTGGTCACGAAGAACCACTCGTTCACTGACGGCAACAAACGCATTGCCGCTACTCTTTTCCTGTGGTTCATGGCCGGTAACGGTATCCTTTACAACCCGGACGGCACGAAGCGCATAGCCGACAACACCCTGGTGGCCCTCACGCTTATGATAGCCGAAAGCCGCACGGAAGAGAAGGACATGATGGTGAAGGTCGTCGTAAATCTGATCAACAAAAACAACTAAGGGATGCGTGATAGCCTGACAACGGTAAGTACTGTAGCGGTCTGGTATTGCAATGCTCTGATAAACAAGTCTTTGCAAATACAACGAGTGCTTTTCGGCCCTTTTTGACCCTCCTGAAAGCACATGCTCTAACCATAACTTAATGACCTAGAGATGATTACATTTTAAGGCCGCTCCTATGCCTACCGTTACGCAAATTCACATGAAAACATTTACTATCTTTGAGAGACTAATCAAAAGGATCATGGAAATAATCGAAAGAGACAGTGGATATGTGCTGCTGCGGGTGGGACCGGAGCGGGGAATGTATGATGCCGGGCAGGCCGGCGGAAGGCTGCTGGAGGAGGCTGTCCGGACGGGGGCGGCGATGGTGTACTGCGACTATTGGCTGCGGGCGGCGGACGGGCGGCGGAAGGACAATCCGGTCAATGACTATCAGCTCGGCAGTGTGCGGGAGGACTTCGACTTCGGGGCACTGGTGGCTGTGAATGAGGCTCTGATGCGGAAATGGGAGTGCGGATTGGAGAAAGGGGGGATGGGTGGATGCAGGGCCGGAAAGGGCAATGAAGAAACGGAAAGAGCAGCTGGAGGCGGCACGGTGCTGAGGTACGGCCGGTGGTATTCGCTGAGGCTCTTCCTCTCGCGGCACGGGGCGCTGGTGCATCTGCCGCAGACGCTCTACGGGGTGGACGAGGTGGATCCGAGGGCTTCAGGACAAAAGCAGTTCGACTATGTGGACCCGCGGAACCGGGAGGCGCAGATAGAGATGGAGGCCATTTTCACGGATCATCTAAGGGAAATTGGGGCGTGGCTGCCGCAGCGGACGCGGACGGTCGGAGAGGACGGCGGAGTCTATGCCGTCGAGGCCTCGGTCATCATCCCGGTGCTGAACCGTGCGGCCACGGTCCAGGACGCGCTCCGCTCGGCCCTCTCGCAGCAGACGGATTTCCTGTTCAATGTCATAGTGATAGACAATCATTCCACCGACGGAACATCGGAAAGGATAGATGAACTGGCCTCGTCCGACAGCCGGGTGATTCACCTTATCCCGGAGGAGACCGGCCTGGGCATCGGCGGCTGCTGGAACGCCGGCATCAATCATCCGGCTTGCGGACGCTATGCCGTGCAGCTCGACAGCGACGACATGTACAGCGGACCGGATACCCTGCAGCGGATGGTGGACGTGTTCCGCCGCGAGCGGTGCGCCGTGGTCATCGGCAGCTATATGATGACCGACTTCGACCTGCGGCCCATACCGCCCGGAGTCATCGACCACCGCGAGTGGACCGATTCCAACGGCCACAACAACGCTCTGCGCATCAACGGTCTCGGTGCTCCCCGCGCCTTCCACGCCGCCACCTTGCGCTCCGTCGGCGGCTTTGAGAACGTCTCCTACGGCGAGGACTACGGCGTGGTGCTCCGTCTGACTCGTGAGTACCGTCTCTGCCGTATCTACGACCCGATATACAGCTGCCGCCGCTGGGGCGGAAACTCCGATGCCGCCCTGGATATCTTCAGGATTAACGCCCACAACGCCTACAAGGACTCCCTCCGCACCCGCGAGCTCCTGGCCCGCCAGCAGATGAATAATGGCCGACTTGGTGAATGAAAATCGTCCAACTTGGTGAATGGACTTGCGTAAGGTGGTCTAATTAAGTGAATTGTGTGGCATCTGTCTGCGGGTGTGATTACCAGCCTTTGAGGGCGAAGCGGCAGGTGACCGAGTAGGTGTACTTGATGGTGCGGAAGGCATCGGAGGCGGAGGCTGCCGGGGTGGCTTCTGCTGAGCCGTATGCGGCACTGTCCATCCGGAGCTTGCTGTTCTGCACTATGGTATAGTTGTCAATACCGCCGCCGTGCTCCTTGATGGAGAGGACGCTGCCGAGCTGCTCACCGAGTGCTCCGGCCATGTATTCGGCCTTGCGCCTGGCGGCCAGTACTGCGTCTTTCTTGCCCTGCTCCTGATATTTGAGGATGTCCTTGTGGGTCATCTCTCCGATGCGCATGGAACTTACGCCCTTGGTGTCAATGACCGAGATGATCTTGTCTATCATCGTGAAATCATGCAGGGTGATGTCCAGGTTCTTACCGATGAGGAAGTCCAGACCGCGCTCCCTCCAGTAATCGCCCACGTCCTGGGTACGGATGTCGCTGTCAGTGATGCCTATGGAGTGCAGGGCCTTGCGCATCTGCGACTCGATGGTCTCTATGCGTACTTTAGTCCTGTAATCCTCGGGCTTGGATTTCCCGTCAAACTCCTCTTCGAAATATTCTTTAATGCCGATTACGAAATGTATCTCGTCGGGAATTATCTCGACCTCGGAGGTGCCGGTAACCTCTATGTATCTGAACTGTTCGTCGTAAGGGGCGTCCTGTGCCGCCATAGTGCCGCACGTCAGAAGCGCGGCTGCCGTCAAGGCTGTGATAAAATTAAAAGCTCTCATATCTTTGGATTCGTTAGTGTTCCTTGATATGAGAGCAGTCAATTACCGTGCCAACGCGGTTATTGCGGGGTGTCTTCCAGCTTGAAGCGGACCCGCCAGCGGCCGTCGGCGAAGTCGTGGGAGATAATCCTGAAGCGGCCTATCTCGGAGGTGTTGGATACATGGGCCCCGATGCAGGCGCAGGCATCGTAATCGCCTACGCGGACTATCCGAAGTGTGTCCGACACATTCTCCGGCAGCTTGCTCAGGTCCACTATCGCACCGGCCTCCGACAGAGGAACGAACTCAATAGTGACCGGCAGGCAGGCTGCGATTACCTCGTTGACCTTGTCCTCGACGGCCTGGATCTGTTCCGGGGAGGGGCACTCCGCCAGCAGATAGTCGCATTTGCTCTTCTTGCGCTCGATATGGGCGTTGCGCGAGCGGGGACAACCGAACATCCGCACCATAGTTTGGTTGAGGATATGTTCTGCAGTGTGCATCGGAGGGTATTCCTCCTTGTTGTGCGCGTTGAGCTGGATATCTTCCATTGCCTTAGGACTATAGAACTGTCACTGCTGTGCCGCTGACCGCAACCATCAGCATGGAGCCGCCTACGGTCTCGTAGTCGATGTCCACTCCGATGACGGCATTGGCCCTCATTCCCATGGCCTTGTCCACCATCTCCTGGATGGCTTCGTTCTTGGCCTTCTCGATGACTTCCTCGTAGGCTCCGGACCGTCCTCCGACGATGTCTCGGATGCTGGCGAAAATGTCACGGAAGACGTTCGCACCCATGATGCATGTTCCGGTGACGACCCCGTGATAAGTGGTGATCTGCTTGTCCTGCAGTGTGTTTGTGGTAGTGATAATCATTGCTGTGCAGATTTATTTCTCTGTGAAGTTGCGGATGATGTTCAGGATGACCTCGGTGGCTTTCTCCATGCTCTGGACGGGTACGTATTCGTATTTGCCGTGGAAGTTGAGGCCGCCGGCGAAGATGTTGGGGCAGGGCAGGCCCATGAATGAAAGACGGGCACCGTCTGTGCCGCCTCGGATAGGGCGGATGTTGGCCCTGATACCGGCCTCTTCCATAGCCTTCACGGCTTTCTCGATGATATGGTAATGAGGCTCTACCTGCTTCTTCATGTTGTAGTACTGGTCCTTGATCTCCAGGGTCACCACTCCCTCGCCGTATTTGCGGTTGATGAAGTCGGCACATTCGCGGAGCATCTCCTTCTTGCGCTCGAAGAGAGCCGAGTCGTGGTCGCGGATGATGTACTCCATCCTGGCTTCCTCCACCACGCCGTTGAACTTGGTGATGTGGAAAAATCCGTCATATCCCTCGGTGTATTCGGGTCTCTGCCATACCGGGAGCATGTCGTTGAGCTCGGAGCCGATGAGGATGGCGTTGAGCATCTTGTACTTGGCGTAGCCGGGGTGGATGTTGCGGCCCTGGATGTGAATCTTGGCCGAGGCGGCGTTGAAGTTCTCGTACTCGAGTTCGCCGATTGCGCCTCCGTCCATGGTGTAGGCGTACTGCGCTCCGAATTTCTTCACGTCAAAACGGTCTACGCCGCGTCCGATCTCCTCGTCGGGTGTAAAGCCTATCTTGATCTCGCCGTGGCGGAACTCGGGATGCTCCATGATGTATTCCGCTGCGGACATGATCTCGGCCACTCCGGCCTTGTCGTCGGCACCGAGCAGAGTCGTTCCGTCAGTGGTGATGAGTGTCTGGCCGATGTAGTCCCTGAGTTCCGGGAATTCTTCAGGGTTGAGCTCCACGCCTTTGGCCTCGTTGAGGACCAGGGTCTTGCCGTCGTAGTTCTCCACGATGCGGGGCTTGATACCGCATCCGGGAGCATCGGGCGATGTGTCCACGTGAGAGATAAAGCCGATAGCGGGGACGTCCCCGTCTATGTTGGAAGGGATGGAGGCCATCAGATAGCCGTTCTTATCCACTTCCACCTGCTCCACTCCCATGGCCTGAAGCTCTTTGCGGAGCTGCTCCAGAAGAGCGAACTGTTTGTTGGTACTGGGCTGGCTCTGCGAGTCCGGGTTCGATGCCGTGTCGAAAGCCACATACCTGAGAAATCTGTCGATGATCTTTTCCATTGTATATTGACGTTTTATATTATATCAGAATCATGCTTGCCGCCATGACTGCCATACCGGCTATGACGCCGATGATGGACAGGTGGTGATGGCCGAACTTCTCGGCGGACGGAAGAAGCTCGTCCAGTGCGATGTAGGTCATAATGCCGGCTACAACGGCCAGGACCACTCCGTTGAGAGACTGCCCGAATATCCTGGAGAGCAGCAGCCAGCCGAGTACACCTCCGACAGGCTCGGCCAGGCCGGACATAAAGGCGTTGCCGATGGCCTTTCCTTTCTTATGGGTCGCGTAGTAGATAGGTATGGCGACCATGATGCCCTCGGGGATATTGTGGATGGCTACGGCAATGGCTATGGATAGCCCTGTGTCCGGACTTTCCATAGCGCTTACGAAGGTGGCCATGCCTTCCGGGAAATTATGAATGGCTATGGCTATGACGGAGAAAAGGCCCAGTCGCATCAGTCTGGAGGAGTCCCCGTCGGAAATACCGTTCTCAGACGGAGTTGCGGTATATTCGTGCGGATTCTCCTTCGAGGGAATGACATTGTCTATGACGGCTATGAGACCTATTCCTGCGAAAAATGCGAGTACGGTGTACAGCAGCCCCATCCTGTCCCCGAAGTGCGCACCGAGACCTGTGCGGGCCTCGGTGAACAGCTCCGTGAGGGATATGAACAGCATTACTCCGGCTGAGAAGCCGAGGGCCAGTGAGAGGGTCTTCGTGCTGAACTTCTTGGTCAGCAGTACGATGACACCTCCCAGTCCTGTGGAAAGTCCTGCCAGCAGGGTCAGGAGCAATGCTATGGGGAAGTTACTGCCGCTCAGCATCGCCGTTACTTGTTGTCAGCTGAGTCGGTCTTCCTGCAGGCCCATATCATGTAGCCTATGAGCAGAATGTATGCGCCCAGGGCGATCCATACCGCAGGGGTGGAGGACTGCCACTCGCGGTTGACCAGATTGATGTCGGCGAAACGCATGATGGCGGAGACAACTCCCATGAGGGCTCCTCCGGCGATGAATCCGGATGCCACCAGCGTGCCCTTTTCCTTGCGGGCCTCGTTGACGGCCTTGTCCTTGCTGCGCGAGCCTACGTACCATGCGACGGCACCTCCGATCATCAGCGGGATGTTGAGCTCAATGGGAATGAACATTCCGAGTGCGAAAGGAAGGGCAGGTACCTTGAAGAGGGTCAGCAGTATGGCTATGGCGGCGCCGATGCCGTACATGATCCAGGGTGCGCTGCCGCCCAGCATAAGAGGCTCGATGACGGCGGCCATGGCATTGGCCTGGGGAGCTACGAGGGCTCCTTCACCGGTGAATCCGAATGTGTCGTTGAGCACCATCATGACACCGGCAACAGTCGCGGCGGCTACCAGAGTGCCCAGGAATTTCCAGCCTTCCTGCTTGCGCGGAGTGGTACCGATCCAGTAACCGATCTTGAGGTCGGTGATGAAGCCGCCGGCCATGGAAAGGGCCGTGCAGACCACACCTCCTATGATCAGGGCGGCGGCCATGCCGGACGTGCCTTTAAGACCTGCGGCCACCAGGATGATGGACGCGAGTATGAGGGTCATCAGAGTCATGCCGCTGACAGGGTTGGAGCCTACGATGGCAATGGCGTTGGCGGCCACAGTCGTGAACAGGAAGGCTATGACAGCGACAACCAGCAGGGCTATGACGGCGTGCCACAGGTTGTCCAGAACTCCGAAGTAGAAGAATACGAACATCAGGGCGAGAGTGATCAGCAGGCCGATGATGATAATCTTCATCGACAGGTCCTTTTGAGTGCGTATCTCCTGGCTGCCGGCTTCTGACTTCTTGCCCCTGAACTCCTTTCCGGCCAGACCGAGGGCGGACTTGATGATGCCGGCGGACTTGATGATGCCGATGATGCCTGCCGTGGCGATGCCTCCGATGCCTATATGACGGGCGTAGTTGGTGAAGATCTCCTCAGGCGACATTGAGCCGACAGTGGCGGTCAGGCCGGAACCCATCAGGTCCAGTACACTGTCTCCGAAGATCAGGCTCATCAGGGGAATGATGATCAGCCATACCAGGAACGAGCCGCAGCATATTATAAAGGAATATTTCAGGCCTATGATATATCCCAGACCGAGCACGGCAGCTCCGACATTGACCTTCAGGAGGAGTTTGGCGTTGGTGGCTACCTGCTCGCCCCAGGGCAGCACCCTGGATGTGAAAACCTCCGACCACCAGCCGAATGTGGATACGATGAAGTCGTAGAGACCTCCGACCAGACCGCTTATCAGCAGGGTCTTGGCTCCCTTGCCTCCGGACTCGCCGCTTACTATCACCTGCGTGGTGGCCGTGGCCTCGGGGAATGGATATTTGCCGTGCTGCTCCTTCACGAAGTATTTTCTGAAAGGGATCAGCAGCAGGATGCCCAGCACGCCTCCGATGAGTGAGCTGAGGAAGATCTTCGAGAAATCCACTGTCAGCTCAGGGTATTTATCCTGCAGGATGTACAGGGCGGGGAGGGTGAAGATCGCTCCTGCGACGATTACACCGGAGCAGGCTCCGATGGACTGTATGATGACATTCTCTCCGAGGGCGTTCTTGCGCTTGAATGCGCTGGAAAGGCCTACCGCTATTATAGATATAGGTATGGCGGCCTCAAAGACCTGTCCGACCTTCAGCCCCAGAAATGCCGCTGCGGCTGAAAATATGATGGTCATCACCAGACCTACCGTGACTGACCATACTGTCACTTCCGGATATACCTTGTCCGGTCTGAGGAGAGGCTGGTACTGCTCTCCCGGCTTGAGCTCCCGGAACGCGTTCTCGGGAAGGGTTACTTTTTTCTTCTCTTCCATAAGTATTAGGATGGTTTGGTTTTAAACCACAAATTTAATTTTATTATGTTATTGTACCAACATTGTCGCGGGTGCAAAATTTTTTATAAAAAATCTGTAAAAATTTTTCAAAAGTGAAGTGCTTGAAAAATAGGAACTTGTCAAAAGAGAGTAAAAATTGTGTCAAAAAAATTGCAAAAAATCTTCAAAAAAATTTGGTGGTTAAAAAATAGTCCGTATATTTGCAGCCCGTTTGAGAAAAACGGATAGTTCATTGACAAGACTGAGAGAGATAACGAGGTAAAAAGAAAAGAGTCTGTTAATATTTTAAAATGTTAAGGGAC
>CALVDG010000017.1 GCA_944326255.1 uncultured Bacteroidales bacterium | reverse complement strand
TCTATAATTACCTATAACAAATTGAATTTCAATAATTTCAAAGAACTTCTATGATTTTTTAGTGGACACTAATGACTTTATCTATCTAACAATATTTTAAGTGGGGCGAATTACGCTCAGAATGAGCCTTTTTGCCGTCATTTAACCTTTTGCGAAAAACACAGAATCCAGCCAATCAGGTGGTTGCAATACAACTAAAAAGCAACGTGAGGATGCCGGGAGGATTGGACTGGAAGAGCGGAATGCACCGATGAAAGTGGCGTAGGTGACGGGGTGCCTACAACACTGTCGGAGGAATGAGCGGGGTATGCGGATTCGCCTGGGAAAAGTGCCCGGAATTCGTGGGAAAGCGGTTCACTTTCCCGGTGGGGCCAGGGAGGATATCCGCATGGGGGTGGAGATGGCAGTGCCTGCCGGAGACCTGTCCTCTGTCGCTTTTGAGAAGTGTCTGATAACTAAGCAAATGCAAAATGGTGCTGAGGATAGGGGTACCCGAAAACCGTCAAAATGCCCGGAATCCGCCACCCCTGTCCTCGGCCCTATTTGTGTATGCATCTGAATGCGAACAAGTTGCCATTATGTGGCACAGGATAGGTGTCGTGGACATGGCAATGGGCTTGGATGAAAGTCGTGGGAAAAGTCGGGAGTACTTGCCCGGCGTCTCTTCTCCTGCCTTGAGCCGCGTAAAGTAATGGCCGTAGTCTGGCTGATGGCCTGGAAGAACTCCACAAGCCTGTCACTGCTGAAATTGCGCGATAGCTGCAGCATGACCGGGTTGGTTCTTGGGATTTTGGTGTCGCAGAGCCTTAAGCCTGGTAGGTGACAGAGGGGTGTCTTTGCGGATAATCATATAATTTTTTCCAAGAAATTGACCTGCTCTCAAAAATTATATGTAATTTTATATGTTTTAGTCATTTGTGAATTGAAAACAGATTGGACAATCAAACAAAGGAGGGAATAATCTGCTATGAATCAATTGTCTTATTATGGAAAGACCGACTCTGGATGTTGCAGGGAAAACAACGAAGATGCGTATCACCTTGAACAGAAAGGACGGTATGTCATTGCGGTTGTTGCAGATGGAATCGGCGGATATGACGGCGGTGAAATAGCCTCGTATCTTGCCTGCAAGTGTATATCTGATTATCTGTGGAATACTCCGGAAAAGGATTTCGGGTCGGATGTTTTGAAACAGGCGGAACAGCATCTTGCATGTATGTGCCATGTCGGTGCTACACGCTTATACAAGTACAAGGATGGGATGCTTGAAAAACTTTCGAAAAATCATTCGTTGGTCGGATTTCAGGAAGAGGAAAAGATAATATTACCGCAATTTATATTGGAAAACAAGTAAATATACAATTGAGCCATGAATGAAATTATAGTATACTGGATTGTATTGGGATGTCTGGCAGTCTCTGCCATATATTCCATAGTCGAGGATTTTATCTTGATCAGAAATAGCACCTGTGCTGAAATGTCCAATAGATTATGGAGCGGATTGGTAAAGGATATATGTGTATATGGAACCTTTATTACATTATATGCTGCCAAGTATTTTGTTGACATATATGAGTTTTTATATTATGGTCAACGCCTTCATTTTATGTCAGAATTCATTTTCATACTGATAATCCTCTCTATATGGATAGCAGCCGGGATACCATCAGCCTTACTGAATATAATAACCAGCCCCAAGTCATTGGCTGCAATGAAAGAAGAATTGAAAAACATACTATTGCAGATTCCTTTGGCTTTGCTGTTGGGAGGATATATATTGCTCGTCTCGGGAGGCCCGGTCTGGGCATCGATTCCTGCCGTTTTTGCAATCCTGTGTGTCTGTGTCGTCATGTTGGACAGCGCATGCAAGTACAAGAAAATAATTACAGTAAAATTGATGTTGTGGGTATCTGCAGTATCCATAATGTTACTTGGACTTGGATTTATAGTATATTATTTGACAAGCGGTTATATACTTTCTGCGGCAATGGATATCTATCCGGCCTCTTATGCGGCGAGCCTTTTGAGTGTCATATTCATGTCATTGCCTTTGGTCAAGATTGTTATACCGTTTTACAAAAAATATGAGCCCCAATTGTATGTGCCTATGGTTAAAGATGAGATAGATGAAGTCAATGCTAATAAACGGGGAAATAAGGAAGGAGGAATACAACAATGAAAAACAGAAATAGCAGAATAAAGGCTTCGCACGACCTGTCGTATTTGCTCCGGCACGACAGGACATATACATTTGAGACAGGAGGATGGCGTCCCGTTGAAAACCTTGTGCGGGAGCAAGGATTCACTTTTGAGCAACTTTGCGATTTGGTGGCCAACGACTCCAAAGGCCGGTTTGAATTCAATGAAGACATGACAAAGATTCGGGCCTTATATGGGCATTCTGTGCAGGTTGATATGGACTATGCTAGCTGTACCCCGCCTGAAATCTTATATCATGGAACATCGATGAATGCCTATGCGTCCATATTGGATAATGGACTTATCTCCCGTTCGCGGAATTATGTACATCTTACAGACGACAATGATACCGCATTGGAGACAGGAGCCCGTCATGGAGCTCCCGTAACAATACGGGTCAAGGCTCTTGAGATGTTCAATGCGGGGTATAAGTTTTATAACCCGAAAAAAGGCATTTGGCTGGTCAGGGAAGTTCCCCGAAAGTTTATCGACTCATATTACTATCCATCTGATTCATTGAGCGAAAAAAGTCTTAATTGTAAATTGATAAAATAGGGATTTTCAGCAGTTTGTTTTGAGGTTCCTCAAATTAAGACTACGAAGAAGGAATCAAGACTTACAGCTATAAGTATGATGATGGGAACGGATGATAATCTTAACAATGCCGTCATTTGTGATTATAGCCTTATTGACGGCATCCGCGCCGTCGAGCGCATACTGCGGTACGACATGTAGTTTTCAGAATGTGAATTTCTGATAATTTCTTTTCCTATAGGAAATAAATTTGTATTTTTGTGCAAATTTGAGAATTATGGAAAAGGATGTTGTTACTCGGGAGTATTATGCTAAGAAGTTGGATGCATGGTTCGGAAAGCATCAGATTATAGTTCTGACGGGTCAGAGGCGGGTTGGAAAAAGCTTTGTTCTCAGGGATTTTATTAATAGATATGCCGCTGATGACAATGCGAATATCATCTATGTCAATAAGGAGAAAAAGGAGTTTGATAGTATAAGGACGTATTCGGATCTCAATGAATATATCGGCAGCCGTTTTTCTGCAGGCAGGCACAATTACATCCTGGTTGACGAGATACAGGAAATCGACAGCTGGGAGAAGACGGTCAGAAGTTACCGTCTTGAGGACAACACGGACGTAATCATTACCGGAAGCAATTCCACAATGCTTTCTGGGGAGCTCGGAACGCTGATAGGAGGGCGTTATCAGGAGATATTCGTGCAGCCCCTGACATACAACGAGTTTCTTATGTTCCATAAATTGGAGGATACGGAAGAGTCCTTAAGGAAGTACCTTTATTATGGAGGACTCCCCGGTCTTAGGCAGACGGGACTCGACGACGAGGATCTGGTGACGGAGTATCTTTCCGGTGTGTTCAATACGATAATGCTCAAAGATATCATTGAGCGTCACAGCATAAGAAATATCACATTTCTCAACAATCTGATCCGCTTTTTCGCAGATACGACCGGCAAACTCAATTCTGTCAACAATATCAGCAATTATCTCAAAAGCCGTGGTCAGGATGTCTCTGCCAAAACGGTGTCGGCATATATAAATTATTTCTGTGAGGCTTATCTTCTGGCATCTGTGCGCAGATACGATGTCCATGGGAAGAAGCTGCTGGAGTCCAATGACAAACTCTACTTCGGGGATGTCGGTTTAAGGAACATAATCGCAGGAGGCGAGCGGGAATCCGATATGGAGAAAGTGATTGAGAATGTAGTGTATCAGCACTTGATACATTTGGGATATAAAGTGTATGTAGGGCAGTTGAGAGCAGGTGAAGTGGATTTCGTCTGCACCAGGACTGGGGACAGACGGTATGTTCAGGTTGCATACATCATTGCGGATGACAGCACGAGACAGCGGGAGTTCGGCACTCTTGAAAATATCAATGACAATTATCCGAAGTATGTAATTTCAATGACTCCTCTCGTCAGAAGAAGTGACAGCAACGGCATAATCCATCTCGGTCTGAGAGAATTTCTAAGAAACGGCTTTTGATTGTAGATTCTTTATGCAAAAATTCTAACTCCGGAAAGACTAGCCGCCCTCTAGAGTTAGAATTTTCGCATATTGCTTAATGTATCGGTTAGTTGCAGCCGCCGCAGCAGTCTCCGCCGCAGGAAGAGCAGCCGCTTCCGCATGAGCTCTGCTTGTATTCGCCGTGCAGGCCTTCCTTAAGCTCCAGCTCGGTGGCGTCACGGACGGTGAGGATCTTGCCGGTGAAGTTGAGGGTCTTGCCGGCCATGGGGTGATTGAAATTCATCATCACGCTGTCGTCCTTGACCTCGTGCACCTTGCCGTGGAGCACGCCGCCCTGCTGGTTCATCATGGGGATCATGTTGCCCACGGTGAGGAGGCCTTCCTGAATCTTGCCGTCCACCTCGAAGACATGCTTGGGCAGCTCGACGATCATGTCGGGATTGTGCTCGCCGTAGCCTTCGGCGGGAGTGAGGGTGAACTCGAAGCTGTCACCGGGCTCCTTGCCGGCGATATTCTCCTCGAACTTGGGCAGGAGATATCCCATGCCGAAGATGAAGTCGAGGGGTCTGTCTTCCGTGGTCTGGTCGGCTACCTGGCCGTCCACTGTGAGGGTGTAGGTAAGTGCTACTACTTTCTTTTCACTGATTTTCATTGTTCTGATTTATTTGATAATTGTTTATAATCCGCTTATGTCGGCTCCTTCGAAGGCCAGGGTGGGTATCTGCCACTCCATGAAGCCTATCGGGTCGTTGCCGATGAATATGCTGTTCTTCCACAAAGAGAGGAAGTTGCCGGTGAGATTCATCTCCTTGACAGGGTAGAGCCTCTGTCCGTTCTCGAAGTACCAGCCTTCGATGCCGTAGGAGAAGTCGCCGGTGACCGGGTTGCTGTTGCCGCCGTTGAAGCCTGTAATCAGCACTCCCTTGCCGGTCTGCCGCAGGATATCCTCCTGGCCCATGCCTGAGTTCTTCGGGAAATATACCGCGAAGGCATCCTCCGTCGTGCGGGGCATTCCCAGCTTGTTGGCGAAATAGGTATTGAGGAAATAGGTGCATACCTGTCCGTCCCGGATGATGTCCCGCTCACTGGTGGCGACACCCTCGCTGTCGTAGTAGGTGGATCCGGTGCGTCCCGGCAGCAGAGGGTTGTCTGCGATATGCAGCGACTCGGGGAACATCCGCTTGCCCAGGGAGTCCAGCAGGAAGGAGTTCTTCTGCTGCAGGGCAGCTCCGTTAAGTGCCGAGATGACGGCTGATACGGCTTTGGCCGAAACGGTATTCTCCAGGACAATGCTGTATTTGCCTGAGGGGAGTTTGCGTGAGTCAATCATCGGTACGGTGCGCTCGTAAGCCTTGCTTCCGCAGCCCGAAGGCAGTCTGTCGAAGAATACAGAACCCTCGAACCAATTGTTCTGGGGCCGTGCCTCGCCGTGACCGCGTACCGTACACTCGCATGATACGGAGTAGGCCGTGCGGCTGTCCTCGACCTCCAGGCCCTGGGAGTCGATTATGTATTCGGACTTGAGGCAGTCGTCCCAGTCGCAGGCCGTGGAGATGAGGCGGGAATCGCTCTTGTCCACCTCGGCATCGGTGGCTTTCAGAAATGCGGCCTTGTCTGCGAAAGGTATGGACCGGTATCTGTCATCAAGCAGATGCAGGTCCGGCCTGTCTCCTTTATAATAAGTGCCTCTGTCCGGCATGGTCCGGCAGTTGTCCGGGGTGAGCAGACGGCACGACTCTATGCATCTGCGCAGAAACGGACGCAGCTCGTCCATGTCCATCCGGTTGGTGGAAAAACTGCCGTAGCGTCCTTCGGTGAAAATGGCGATGCCCATGGCCGATGAGGATGACTGCTGGAGCTTCTCTATCTCTCCGTTGAGATAGGAGATGGAAGTCTGTGTGCTCTCCGCCAGACTGATGCGGCAGTCCGATGCTCCTAGCTCAAGGGCTGTCTCAAGGGCCTTTCTGGCTATGTCTTTATTCATTGATACCTCCTACATTAAGTTTGCTTACCAGGACAGACGGCATACCGCAGGATACGGGGCAATACTGACCTTTGCCGCAGGTCCAGGTGCTGTCGTCCACTATGAGATTGTCGGCCACGCCCACGATGCCGGCCAGGGCTTCGGGACCGTTGCCTATGATGTTGGTGTCCTTGATGGGCCGGGTCAGGTGTCCGTCCTCAATCATGAAGCCGGACTTGACGTAGAACGTGAAGTCTCCGGCTCCGATCTGAACCTGGCCGTTGGCGAAATTGTCCACGTAGATACCCTTCTTCACCGAGCGTATCAGGTCTTCCTCGGAGGATCTGCCGTTCTCCATGTAGGTGGAGCGCATCCTCGGGATGGGCATGTAGCGGAATGACTCGCGGCGGCCGTTGCCGGTGGGCTCTACGCCGTAGTACCTGGCGCTGATGCGGTCGTGAAGGTAGGAGTTGAGCACTCCGTCCTTGACCATATAGGTCTTTTGGCCGGGCACGCCCTCGTCATCCACGTTGACAGAGCCTCTGAACGAGGGCAGGGTGCCGTCGTCTACTATGTTGATCTCGCGGTTGCAGATGACCTGTCCCATCCGGTCGGAGAAGATGGATACGCCCTTGCGGTTGAAGTCGGCCTCAAATGAGTGTCCGATGGCCTCGTGCAGCAGGATGCCCGAGCTGCCGGCCCCCATAACCACGGGCATCTCCCCGCAGGACGGTCTGCCGGCCTCGAAAAGTCTGGAGCAGCCTTTCACCACATCCGAGGCAAGCTCTTCCACCAGGGTGTCGGACAGAAACTCGAAGCCCTTGCGGTAACTCTTGGAAGAGTAGAAGTTCTCCAGGCGGTCTCCGTCCTTCATCACGATGACGGCGGACATGGATGCCATGGGGCGCAGGTCCGTGTAGGTCAGGCCCAGTGAATTGTAGAACAGTATCCGGGTCTCCGAGTCGTTGATCCGTGCGGTGATGTTGATCACCTTGTCTGACTTCTGGTGTATCAGGTCGCGCAGCATGGTGAGGTAGTACTTTCTTTCCTCTACGGAGTGCTGCTCCCAGTCGGAGATGACGGGATATCGGTTTGTGAAGTTCACCAGGGTGCAGTCTGCCGGCAGTTCAGTGCCGGGCTTGCTCTCCCGGGCTATCTCGGCGGCCGTGGCGGCTGCTTTCAGAAGCGCCTCTTCACTCATGGACTCGGAGAAGGCGTATCCTGTCCGGTCTCCGGAAAGTACGCGGATGCCGGCACCGAAGTCGATGTTGGAGCGCACGGCATTTACTTCTCCATCCCTGAGGGACAGCTCGTTGGTCACAGTATGCTCGCAGAATATGTCGGCATAGTCCCCGCCTTTGGAAAGGGCGGCTCTGAGAATCCTGCCCGCAGTGTCGGGAGCGATGCCGAATAAAGAGTAATAAGATGTATCTATGGTATTCATGTTCAATTGAAATAAAAGGGGCTTTTGTTGCGGCCCCTTTTAATAATTCTTAAGTGTAGCAGAGTTCGGTTTTGAGATAATTAGATATTGGTAGCTTTGACCTTGACCAGTTTACCGTTCTGCACGAACGCCAGTTCGGAGTTGGTCTGTTTCTTCTCTTTGACCAGCTTCTGAAAAGTGGCATTCAGCCCGTCAAGGATGTTGTCTCTAAGCTCCCGTGATTCTAGTTCGCTCATAATTGATCAATTGGTTGAACAAGGTTTTATTATGTATTTTCGTCGTTATGTCCTTACCTCCCTCACAGATGATTACAGGCGAGTTGGAGTTGTCTATAATCATCCAGTACTCACAGACCGGAATGTACAGGTGGAACAGGTTCTTGATGCCCATGTCATACCGGCGGCGGATACTTTCCTCGCTTACGTTGTGACCGCCCGACTGAACCCTCAGCTTGACCCGTTCTATGGCCAGTGACGGCATGTTGAGCCAGAAATAGAGCAGAGTCACCACGTAACCCTGGCTCTGGGCCTTCTTGATCAGGTTGACGTAGCTCCGTGTGGCCAGCGTCGTCTCGATCGCGAAGTCCTGCCCTTCTTTCAGCAACTCCTCAACCCGGGCCAGCATGATCCTGCCTGCCTGTATGGCGGCTTTCTCAGGATCAAACGGTGACAGCCCACGGGCTATCTCGTCCGCATTGACGAAGTTGCCGCAATTCAGCATATTCGGCAGAATGGTGTAGGAAGCAGTCGTCTTTCCCGCTCCGTTGCAACCGGAAATGATGAATAATTTAGGCATATTTCAAATCACAACTAATCACAAAGTTAATAAAAATGCTGAAAAAAGAGCATTGTGCCGGAAAAAGTTTTCAACATCCGCCCGTCGCCCCGACCGCGAAGAGGGCGAAGTCGCCCAGCGCGGGGTCATCCGGGAAAGCCTTGCGGAGGAAAGCTGTTATCTCTTCAGCAGTCCGTAGATCAGCACTTTTCCTCTGTGTTATGCCAAGTTGCGAGGCGGTTCTGTGTACGTGTACGTCAAGCGGAATGATCAGGTTCCGTTTGTCGGTGTGCTTCCACAGTCCCATGTCCACCTTCCCGTCGTCGCGGACCATCCACCGGCGCAGCATGTGTATCTTCTTGTTGGCTGCAGACGGGTCGTCCTTCTGCCCGTATATCCTAGTCCGCATCTGTCCCGGGGAGAGGACTTCCATACTCTCGTCGCTGTCGTAGAACTCTTTTATCCTGCGGCAGATGGCTGCGAACTCGCTCCATTTGACCGTCCGGTGCAGGGATTTGTCTTCGTCCCTGTATTGCCCGGTCCTGACGTATTCGTAAGGCTGCCAGCCCATCTCGTCCATCGCTCTGGTGCAGTCCCTTACGATCATGCTTCTGCGTCCCCAGGCCAGGTGCGCTGCAATTGCGGCCGCAGTCTCCACATCCTGCAGCGAGGCCTTCCCCTCTGCCAGCAGTGCCGCGAAATGCTTCGGGAAGATGATAGGGTCCTCCTCGAAGTACCTCATGTCGTTGTACTTGTCGGCGTAGCGGCGCAGCAGCTCTATCGTCTGTGCTTCATTCATTGTCGTTGAAAAGGTTTTTTATGTACTTTTGCCGACAAATTTAATGCCGATTCGTTATGATTGTAGTCGCGGACAGCGGTTCGACCTCTATAGACTGGAGGATACTGGAGGATGACGCTCCCGTAAGGCGGGTAGTGTCAGCCGGTGTCAATCCTGTGTATCAGAGTGTTGATGAGATGGAACGGGTCTTCGGAGGGGCTTTGCTTGAATGTGTCGGTAAGGAAGGGAAGCTGTATTTTTACGGGGCGGGAGTGGTCTCGGAAAAGGCAGCGGAAGCTGTGTCGGTTGCTTTCAGAAGAATCCTGCCGGGATTCACTGTTACCGTGGGCTCTGATCTGGCTGCGGCAGCGGTGGCCTCCCTGGGCAGTAGTGACGGCATCGCGGCCATCCTGGGAACCGGTTCGAACAGCGGACTGTATCTGGGCGGCAGGATAGTGCGGAATATTCCGGCAGGCGGTTTTATCCTCGGGGACGAGGGGAGCGGGGCATGGCTGGGTAAACGTCTGCTGTCGGATTATATAAAAGGCATGTTGCCGAAAAGTTTGTCGCAGGCCTTGGAGGAGGAATTCGGCCCGCTAAGTTACGCTTCAATAGTGGACAGGGTATACCGTGCCGATATGCCGTCGCGGTATCTGGCCTCATTCTCCCTGTTCCTGAAAAGACATGAGAGCCAGGAGTATGTACGTGAGCTGCTGGAGGAGGGTTTCAGGGCATTTATCAGACGCAATGTACTGCGCTACGATCGGCCGGATCTGCCGCTGGCAGCTGTAGGTTCGGTGGCGGCTGTGTACGGGGATGTTCTGCGTTCCGTAGCATCGGAATTCAAGATAGAAGTGCTGAATGTGGAGGCGAGTGCCGGAGACGGACTTGTGAGATTTTACCAGAATCAGAATAATATACGATGATGATACCGTTGTTGAAAGAAGCCGTGGATGCCCTGAGCGCGTTGCCGTCGATAGGGGAGAAGACTGCGCTGAGACTGGCACTTTTTCTGTTGCGCCGCCCCGAGGAGGAGGCCGTGCGGTTGGGCAATGCACTGATCAGACTTCGGACAGAGGTCCGTTACTGCCGTGTCTGCAATATGATATCGGAGGGAGATGTGTGTCCGATATGTGCTGATTCTCATCGGGATCACTCTGTGATATGTGTTGTGGAGAGTGTGCGGGACGTGATGAGCATAGAGGAGACCGGGGAGTACAACGGTGTGTATCACGTGCTTGGCGGAGTCATATCGCCGATGGACGGCATCGGGCCGGATGACCTGCATATAGATTCTCTGGTGGAAAGGGTCTCTTCTGAGGACGTGCAGGAGGTGATTCTGGCCATCAGTCGGGGAATGGAGGGCGAGACGACATCGTATTATATAAAGCGTCTGCTTTCCGGCAAGGATGTAAGGATATCCGCCATCGCCAGGGGAGTCGGCTTCGGGGATGACCTGGAATATACTGACTCGCTGACTCTCGGGATGTCCATCAAGAACCGTACACCATTGAGATAAACTGGTTTATGAGTTATATCGAGCTTTTTCTACTGGCCGCCGGCCTCTGTTTCGACACATTTGCGGTATCGCTCACGGGCGGAATATGTACGCAGGGCAGTCTCGGGCGCAGGCAGATACTTAAGATTATCCTGTGTTTTGCGGTGTTCCAGGCCGGGCTTTCGTTTGCCGGCTGGCTGCTCGGATACAGTGTCAGTGACTATATCTCGAAGGTGGATCACTGGGTGGCTTTCGTGCTGCTGGGCTATATCGGGGTGAAGATGATCGTGGAGGGCTGCTCCAGGGAAGATGAATCTGTGAGCAAGTCGTCGCTGCTCAATCTCGGGCAGCTGGTGCTGCTGTCAATAGCCACGAGCATAGACGCTGTGGCCGTCGGTATATCGCTGGCCCTGGTAAAGCTGCCGTTCCTGAAGATCGGGATATGTACCGCGATGGTGTTCGTCTGTACGGCACTGGCCTCCCTGGCAGGTCTGCTCGGAGGCCGCCGTCTTGGGGCGAGTGTCGGCAAGAAGTCTGAAATCCTCGGCGGCCTCATACTCATCGCCATCGGAGCCAAAATTCTCATCGAGCACCTCGCCGCCTGATGGTCAGGATAGTCTCATCGGTTTGACAACCTGTCTATCTTCAGTGTCAACTATGGCTGTCTCTGTAACATCCGCACTGAGGTGAGAGTAACCTATGAAGCACCCTTCAATTTATTAATGTATTGATTGCCAGGTATTATATCTCTAGAGTAATGCCCTATGGTTTTCATACGCTTTTCTTCCTTGTTCGTTCCCCTCTTTCCAGCATCTCCATAAACAAGGCGTAATCAGCCAGTCTTCTTTCTCTCTCCTCAGGCGTTTCCCTGCGGACTTCTTTCATCCGCTGCTCAAACCGCCGGGCATCCTCCCCGAATAGTATCGGAGTCTCTTTAATTGGTCTTGCCATAATATCTTCCTCCTCATTAATTAAATTAACTCACACTGCAAATATACGCAGAAGCCGAGAGCAATGCAAATGAATTTATTCAATTCGCACTGCCGAGGCGCAACAGTATATGCGGCGCAGCCGAATTACGCAGAAGCCGAGAGCAATGCAAATGTTCCATACTGCCGTAGTGGTTGCGGAAAGGGGGCGAAGAAAAATTCCCGATTTTGGCGGGGAATTTGTATATTTGCGGCCGATAATAATCCTTTAATAGCTATTGATTTGAAATTCAGACCTTTCGAGTTCAGAGTCCGATGTAGTTGGTGAGTTCTGTCCCTCTCCGGAGGGAAGTTATGTCATCAATTAATCATCATCAAACTCCGAAAGTTATGATTCAAATTTTCTACAAGGACAAAGGAAAGATTTCCATATCCCAATCCCTCGTATTTCTGGATGAACTCGGAATGGACGATGTCATCTGGATTGATCTTTTCTCTCCTGACGGAGATGAGAAGCGGGCTGTCGAGACTTTCTTGGATACTTCCCTGTCGTCAAGGGCGCAGGCCGAGGAAATCGAGTCATCGTCCCGCTACTCGGAGACAGAGACCACTATCTCGGTCAATACGAACTTCCTGATTCCGGGCCCGGACGAGTATTCGATGGAGGCTGTCTCGTTCATTCTCTGCGAGGGTATCATCGTGTCCATCAGGAACGTACAGTTGCGCAGCTTCTCGGATATCCAGCGCAGGATACAGGTCAACAGCCGGCTTTATCCTACGGGCTATCACGTCCTGATCGGTATCGTGGAGAACCGAATCGACCTTGATGCCGACATGATTGAGCTCATGTCCAAGGAGATAGATACTTACAGCAAGAAGGTCAGTGCCGGTAAGGATGTCAACGAGGAATTCCTCCTGGATATCAATCAGCTGCAGGAGAACACCATGCTGGTGCGCGAGAATGTGGTCGACAAGCAGAGGATGATATCCTCCATCATGAAAAGCGACAAGTTCCCCCGCGATATCTTTCCGAAACTTTCGGTCATCAACAAGGACATCGTGTCCCTGCTCAATCATACCAATTTCAGCTTCGAGCGTCTGGACTATCTGCAGAATACCGTAGTCGGTCTGATCAACCTGGAACAGAACCGTATCATGAAGGTGTTTACCTTTGTGTCACTGCTGCTTATGCCTCCGACTCTGATAGCCTCCATCTACGGTATGAATATCAGACTGCCGATGTTGTCGGAGGGCAGCGGCCTGTGGAACTTTTTTATTCTGCTGGTGTTGATGATTGTCGCGATTTTTATTGTAATTTTGGTCTTCCGAAAAAGAAGAATGCTTTAAGTTATGAGTGATATAAAGAAACCTGATACATGGGCGGAAGGCCGCCGCAAGATAGACTGGGTAAGGGCCAACATGCCCCTGCTCAACAGGATAGAGAAGAAATTCAAGGAAGAAAGACCCTTCGAGGGACTGAAAGTGGCCCTCTCGATACATCTGGAGGCCAAGACGGCGTATCTGTGCGAGACTCTGGCCGCCGGTGGGGCGCAGATGTACATCACCGGCTCCAATCCGCTGTCAACTCAGGACGATGTGGCGGCGGCATTGGTGCATGAGGGACTGGAAGTCTTTGCATGGCACGGCTGTACGGAGCAGGAATACATGGACAATATCCGCAAGGTAGTCTCCTGCGGACCCAATATCATCATCGACGACGGAGGCGACCTTGTGCATACCCTGCATACGGAATATCCGCAGCTGATACCAGGCATTATCGGAGGCTGCGAGGAGACCACTACCGGAGTCATGAGGCTCGAGGCCATGGACAGGGCAGGGGAGCTGCGCTTCCCGATGGTGCTGGTCAACAACGCCAAGTGCAAATACCTCTTTGACAACCGCTACGGTACGGGTCAGTCGGTCTGGAACGGCATTAACCGCACGACCAACCTCATCGTGGCTGGCAAGAATGTCGTGGTGGCCGGATACGGTTGGTGCGGCAAGGGCGTGGCCCTGAGGGCAAAGGGACTCGGGGCATCGGTCATCGTCACCGAGATCGACCCGGTTAAGGCCATAGAGGCTGTCATGGACGGCTTCAAGGTCATGCCGATGGACCGCGCCGCTGAGATAGGAGACATCTTCGTGACCGTGACCGGCTGCAAGGATGTCATAACTCCCGCGCACTTCCTGAAGATGAAGGACGGAGCCATCTGCTGCAATGCCGGACACTTCGACTGTGAGGTGGACGTACACGGTATCAAGACTATGGCAGTGGAGTCATGGAAGGCCCGCGAGAACATCATGGGCTACAGGCTGGAGAACGGCCGCAGTGTGTTCATCCTGGCTGAGGGCCGTCTGGTCAATCTGGCCTCGGGCGACGGACATCCCGCCGAGATTATGGACATGAGTTTTGCAATACAGGCCCTGAGCGCAGAATATCTGGTCCGTCATCGTGGTGAGGCCATGCCGCGTATCATCAGTGTGCCTGAGGAGATAGACTCCGTTGTCGCGCGGATGAAGCTGGAGAGCTGGGGCACAGGTATAGACGAGCTGACACCGGCTCAGCATGAGTACCTTTACGGAGGTCATTAGAAGTTTTTAAATTTTGAAAAAATTATAAAAAAGATGCCGAAAGTCAAATTCTACACAGGCATAGATATACCCCTGGAGTTTCACCGGGCCAGGATAGTCCAGAAGGTGAGGCTGCTTCCCATAGATGAGAGATACGAGGCCCTGAAGAAGGGCGGATTCAATACCTACCGCATGGATTCGGCCGATGTCTATCTGGACATGCTGACCGACAGCGGAACCAACGCCATGAGCGACCTGCAGCTGGCTGCCATGATGCGGGCCGACGATGCCTACGCCGGCAGCGAGTCCTTTAAACGGCTGGAGAAGGCAGTATTTGACGTGCTGGGCAAGCGTTATGTGGTGCCGGCGCATCAGGGCCGTGCGGCAGAGAACGTAATTATGCGGGCTTTTCTGAAGCCGGGAGACGTGGTGCCGATGAACTATCATTTCGGCAGTACGGCCAATCATATCCGTATCAACGGTGGCCGTCACATTGATCTGGTCGCTCCCGATGTGGCTTTCACGTCCGCATCAGACAACCAGTTCAAGGGCAATATCGACATCGCCCGTCTGGAGGATTGCATCGCCAAGTACGGGGCGGAGCACATACCTTTCATCCGTATGGAGGCTTCCACCAACCTCATCGGCGGCCAGCCGTTCTCTATGGCCAACCTGATGGAGGTGCGCAAGGTGGCCGACCGCCACGGCATCAAGGTGCTGCTGGATGCCTGTCTGCTCGGTGAGAACGCCTGGCTGATCATCCAGCGGGAGCCGGAGTACGCTCATGCAACCCTGGCCGAAGTCCTGCTGAAGATGTGCTCGCTGGCCGATATCGTCTATTTTTCGGCCCGCAAGCTCTCCTGCACCAGAGGTGCCGTCATCGCCACCGACAACTATCAGGACAAGCTCAAGATGGACCAGGTGGTGGCCGTATTCGAGGGCTATGTCACCTATGGCGGTATGTCCATGAAGGAGATAGAGGCTATGGCCCAGGGTCTGTACGAGGCTACTGACGAAGAGTACATCTGCCAGAACCCCGAGTTCATAAGATATTTCGTAAATGAGGCCGTCAGGATGGGCATCCCTATGGTTACCCCTCCGGGTGTGCTCGGAGCCCAGATAGACGCTAAGAAGTTCTGCGACCATCTGCCCGTTAAGGACCTTCCGGCCAGCTCCCTTGCTGCAGCCATTTACCTCTGCTCGGGAGTCCGCACTATGGACGGAGGCACCTACCAGGACGTTTCGGAGGACGACCCGGACTTCGTGGCCGATATGGAACTCGTGCGCATGGCATTTCCCCGCAAAGTTCTCACCCTCTCTCAGACAATGTACGCCCTAGACCGCCTGAAATGGCTCTATGACAATAGAAAGCTCATCGGAGCCATCCGCTGCCACGACATTCCCGGGATGCAGCGATGCTTCCGCACCCCGATGGAGCCCGTCGGTGACTGGCCCGAACGCCTCATCGCCAAGTTCAAGCAGGATTTCCCCGACAGCCTGTAGGCAGTTAAAATTAACGGCTCAATGATAGATTTTCCCCTGTAGACCTCTCCATAGGGGAAAATTATTTTATAAATAGTCGTCAGCGGGAAATTAGAAGAATCGGTTATTCGCTGACGAGCCAGCGGTCGATGTTGCGTGTCTGGGCGGAGAAGTTGACTCCGATTTTGAGGACTTTTCGCGTGTCTGATGCGAAGGGGGCGGCATAGCCCCGCTCCTCGATTTGCTTCAAAGCCTCCTCGGCCGAGCCTTCCAGCTTGAATTCCATGATGTAGACGAACTTGTCGGTCTGGAGCAGGAGGTCGATGCGTCCCTGCGAGGTGCGGTATTCGGCCTGTACGTAGAAGCCGAGGAGCTTGGAGACTATGAAGAGGACGTTCTGGTAGTGGAGCTCCTGGTCGCGGATAAGTTCGTAGGGTGTGTCGGCCATGAAACTCTGGAGGCGTGTCATGAATGCGTCCACGTTTCCGGTCTCTATCTCCCGGACAAACTTCTGTATTTCGAAGTTGGTGGCGGATTTCCGGATGGGAGTGTAGTAGGGGACGAGAAATTTCATGAAGCCTTCCTCGACTTCCTTGTTCGGGAATCCAAGTGTGTATGACTCAAAACGCGGGTTGTATCCCTTTATGGTAAGGTACCCGCTCTGATAGATGACAGGTATTGGCTCGTCGTCCCCGTAGACGCTGTCGAGAGTCTCTACGTCAGTGACAGCGGAGGCCATCTCGCTCAGGTCGCATTTTCCCTGTTTGAGGAGAGTCACGAGATAAGTCGGAGTGCCTGTCTCGAACCAGTAACTTGCGAAGATACCGCTGTCCATGGTACGGAGAATACTGAAGGGATTGTATATGCCCTCTGAGCCCGGTGTGAAGTGGTATCCGTCGTACAATTCTTCCAGCTTCCGGCAGGTCTCGTCGTAAGTGAGGTGCTGTGTGTCAGCCAGGTTCTGTATGCCTTCCTCCATGTATCGGTGAATCTCGCTTTCCGTGAGACCGCAGATTGAAACATACTGCGGGAGCATGGAGATGTCTTTCAAGTTGTTGAGGTCGCTGAAGACGCTGACTTTGCCGAATTTTGTGACTCCGGTCAGCATCGCGAACCTGATGTGCCCGTCCATGGTCTTGAGCACTCCGTAGAAGGGCTTGAGTATGTTGCGGTATTCCTCCTGCAGGGGCTTGTTGCCTATGGCCTGGAGCAACGGCTTGTCGTACTCGTCCACGAGTATGGCTACGCGGTGTCCGGTCTGCTCGTGCGCTCTTCTGACGATGCCGGCAAAGCGCAGTGACAGCGATGTCTCCGACGGATCGCTGCCGTACAGTCTCTCCCAGTGGGAGAGGGTGAAGTTGAGTATGTCATGGAGGTTTTCCGGTTTGTTATACCTCTCGATATTCAGGTCAATGTGCAGTACCGGTCTTGCCGTCCACTCTTTCTCCAGCTTTTCTATTGCCAGTCCTTCAAACAGCTCCCGCTTTCCCTGAAAGTAGGCCTCCAATGTGGATATGAGCAGGCTTTTTCCGAACCTCCTGGGCCGGCTCAGAAAGTAATATCTTCCCTCGCTCACCAACTTGTGGATAAGGTCAGTCTTGTCTATATAGAGATATCCGTCCTTGCGGAGGCTCTCAAAGTTCTGTATGCCGATAGGGTATTTCATATCTTGTCTTGTGTGGATTTACTCTAGAGACAAAGATACGAAACATTGTGCTATTTACCTAAAAAATGATGCTGGCTGTCAGTTGGCGTAGGGGACGGTGACGGTCTGGGCGGAAGTGGAGTTGAGGGGCTGGTATGTTATCCTGAGGCCCTTGATGCCGGAGGCGGTGTATTGTTCGGGAAGCGGGAAGGAGTACACGGCCTGGCTTTGGTAGCCCTGTGGGTCACCGTTGGCATTGTGGCGTAAGGTCAGGTTCCAGTAGCCTTCCGCATCTGGATTGACGGAACCGGAGTTGTCCACGAGGCTGACCGAGTGGCTGTGCAGTCCGGCTCCGCTGATGACGAATGAGACTGTGACGAATCTCCCGGCTCCGTAGATGCCGCCGCTGTGCCAGGCTTCAGTTATGCTGACGGGGTCCTTGCCCAGCGTGTCCGGCTGCGAGGTGACTTTAATGCTATCCTCCGAGACGTAGCCGTAGGACTGGAAACTGGCTTCTATTCGGTCTCCAAGTTCCCCGGAAGGGACTGTAAAAGTGGCTAGCAGCCTCTGGTTGTGCTTCATCCTGGACAGTGCGTCGAACCACTCTGGATATACTATGGTGGAGTCGTCTGTAACCAGGTAGGATATGCTTTTGTCCGAGTGTTGTTCCTTGACAGCCGTCATATAGGAATAGAAGAGTTGCGGACTGTCAATTCTGCACGATGTGAATAAGATTGCGGATATCAGTACTGCGGCGGTGTGCAGTAGGATTTTTTTCATTTTTGTAAAAATTTTCAGTGTTTTCCACGTCAACATAGCAAAGAATGTGCCTGTAATTTGGAAATCAGTAAAATAGTGTTTACTTTTGCGCTCCTTTCCGCAAGGAGGGATTATAAATAAAGTCTAACACCTTAATAGAAAGAAATTTTAATTTATTATGGAAAAAGAACAGGAAGTAATGGTGGAGACCGCTGAGGAGGCGGCAGCTCCCGCAGAAAACACAGCAAAGCGCAAAAGCAATGCGTCTGTGCCGGTAGATCAGTTCGACTGGGACAGCTTTGAAGAAGACTCATCTGAGGCCGACCGCAGGGCCGATGAGGAAAAGTACAATCAGACTCTTTCTAAAGTAGTGGAGAATGAGGTGGTTGAAGGAACAGTGATGGCAGTTAACAAGCGCGAGGTGCTCGTAAACATCGGGTACAAGAGCGAGGGTGTCATCAATATCTCTGAATTCCGCTACAATCCCGATATAAAAGTAGGTGACAAGGTTGAGGTATATGTGGAGACAGCCGAGGACAAGAAAGGCCAGCTGATTCTCTCCCACAGAAAGGCTCACTCACTCCGTTCATGGGATCTCGTGAACGAGGCCTACGAGAAGGACGAGATCGTCAAGGGTTACGTGAAGTGCCGCACCAAGGGCGGTATGATCGTCGATGTATTCGGCATCGAGGCCTTCCTGCCCGGCTCGCAGATCGACGTGAAGCCTATCCGCGACTACGACGTGTTCGTCAACAAGACCATGGATTTCAAGATCGTCAAGATCAACAACGAGTACCGCAATGTGGTCGTTTCCCACAAGGCTCTTATCGAGGCCGAGCTCGAGGCTCAGAAAGCCGAGATCATCAGCAAACTGGAGAAAGGCCAGATTCTCGAGGGAACAGTCAAGAACATCACTTCTTACGGTGTGTTCGTGGACCTCGGCGGCGTAGACGGTCTCATCCATATCACCGACCTCTCCTGGGGCCGTATCAACCATCCCGAGGAGGTTGTGCAGCTTGACCAGAAGATCAACGTGGTCATCCTTGACTTCGATGATACCAAGAAGCGTATCGCTCTCGGCCTGAAGCAGCTCCAGCCTCATCCCTGGGACGCTCTTGATCCCAATCTCAAAGTCGGTGATGTCGTTAAGGGCAAAGTGGTCGTTATCGCTGACTACGGTGCATTCGTGGAGATTCAGCCCGGCGTTGAGGGCCTGATCCACGTGTCCGAGATGTCATGGTCTCTCCACCTGCGTAGCGCTCAGGACTTCCTGAAGGTAGGCGACGAGGTAGAGGCCGTAATCCTGACCCTCGACCGCGAGGAGAGGAAGATGTCCCTCGGTATCAAGCAGCTCAAAGAGGATCCTTGGGCAACCATCGCCGAGAAATATCCTGTCAACTCACGTCACACCGCTACAGTGCGCAACTTCACCAACTTCGGTGTGTTCGTAGAGCTTGAGGAAGGCGTGGACGGTCTGGTTCACATCAGTGACCTGTCCTGGACCAAGAAGATCAAGCATCCTTCGGAGTTTACCTCTATCGGAGACAAGCTTGAGGTAGTGGTTCTCGAGGTCGATAAGGAGAACCGTCGTCTGAGCCTCGGCCACAAGCAGCTGGAGGAGAATCCCTGGGACGTATTCGAGACCCAGTATCCTCTCGGCTCCATCCATGAGGGTACCATCACAAGCTTCGCCGACAAGGGTGCGCTTGTATCTCTCGGAGAAGGCGTTGAGGGCACATGCTCCATCAAGAATCTCCAGAAGCAGGACGGCACTACAGCCAACGTAGGCGAGAAACTTCCTTTCAAGGTCATCGAGTTCAACAAGTCCAACAAGAAGATTGTCCTCTCTCATACCAGAACATGGGAAGAGCCCAAGAAAGAGGAGAGCCGTCGCGAGAGCGACAGCACCCAGAGTGCAATGAAGAAGCTCAAGACCAATCTTGAGAAGACCACTCTCGGTGACATCTCCGAGCTTGCCGACCTCAAGAGCAAGATGGAACAGGAGGCCAAGTAGTACATGAATTTTTCGTTGACGACACTGGGGGTCTCATCGGCCTCCCCGACAACGGACAGATATCCCAGCGCTCACATATTGAACATATGTGGGCGCTTGTTCCTTATAGACTGCGGTGAGGGATGCCAGATGCTGATGAAGCGTCACGGTATCTCCCTGATGAAGCTGGAGCGCATCTTCCTGTCGCATCTTCACGGGGACCATGTCTTCGGTATATTCGGCCTGTTGTCCACTCTGTCCATGTCAGGCAGGACGGAGCCTCTGCATGTATATGCACCGGAGGGATTTGACCGGATACTGCAGTTTTTCCGGGAGCGTTTCCTTGAAAGGGATACTTACCCGGTAGAATATCATCCGCTTACCGCATCCGGGCCGGAGACCGTCCTGGATGATACCCGGCTGACAGTGTCCGCGCTGCCTTTGAGGCACAGAGTGCCTGCATACGGATTTCTGTTCAGGGAGAAAGAGCCCGGGCTCAATATCCGCAAGAGTGCGGTCCGGGAGTACTCCCTCTCCGTTGACGAGATACTGGCTCTCAAGTCGGGTCGGGATGTGGAGCGTCCCGACGGTACGTGCCTTAGGGCCGGGGCCCTGACCTATGTGCCTTATGAGCCGCGTTCATTTGCATACGTGAGTGATACCGCTGTCTTTGATACTCTGCCGGATATGGTCAGAGGAGTGGACCTGCTGTATCATGAGGCCACGTTCGGGGACGACTGTGCCGGGAAGGCCGCGCAGATGTTCCATTCCACAGCCCGGGATGCGGCGGAGACGGCGTTCAGGGCCGGTGCGGGCCGTCTGGTCATAGGTCATTTCTCCTCCAGATACAAGGATGCCGGTGTGCTGCTCCGTCAGGCCAGGGAGGTGTTCCCTAATACTGAAGCAGGCACGGAAGGCGCGGTTTTTGAAGTTCCTGAGAAAACTCATAAAGATGAATAGAAAGCATACACTTTTAAAAGCACTGCCGCTTATGCTGGTGATGTCGTTTCTTCCGCTGACCATGTCCGCGCAGAAAAGCGGCATGAGCAGGGCCGCCGAGAAATACAGCCAGGTGCTCTATCTGATAGACAGGCTCTATCTGGAGGACGTGGATTTTGAGAAACTGGTGGGAGAAGCTCTCGTGGCTACGATGGGAGAGCTGGACCCGCATTCGTCCTATATCTCTGCCGAGGATGCCAAGGCCATGAACGAGCCTCTTCAGGGAGAGTTCGAGGGCATAGGTATAGAGTTCGCCATCATTGAGGATACGCTTACAGTACAGGCGACGGTGGCCGGAGGACCTTCCGAGAAGGTGGGGCTGCTCGCCGGAGACAAGATAATCAGGGTGGACACCAGCTCTATTGCCGGTGTAGGACTGGCCATAGAGGATGTCCACGGCTACCTCAGAGGCAAGAAAGGAACTAAGGTGGAACTGGATGTCCTCAGGCGCGGAGTCGCGGATACATTGGATTTTACCATTGTCAGGGATAAGATTCCCCTGAACAGTCTGGATGCCGCGTACGAGGTGGAGGACGGTATCCTGTATATGAAGCTCAGCCGTTTCGCACTGGCTTCAGCAGAGGAGATTCACGATGCCATGAAGTCCTTTGACGGTGAGATAAAGGGAGTCATACTGGATCTCAGGGGTAATTCGGGCGGTTTCCTGCCTACAGCCATAGACATAGCGGATGAGTTCCTGGAGAAGGATGACCTGATAGTCTATACCGAGGGCCGCAGGATTCCCAGGATGGAGGAATATGCCCGCGGCAACGGTCTGTACCGTCAAGGGCCGCTGGTGGTGATGATAGACGAGAACTCGGCGTCAGCCAGTGAGATAGTCTCCGGTGCCGTGCAGGACCACGACAGGGGAATCATAGTCGGCCGCCGTTCTTTCGGCAAGGGGCTGGTACAGCAGGCTATACCCATGGAGGACGGCTCGGAGATCAGGCTGACCATCGCCCGCTATCATACGCCTTCCGGCAGAGTTATACAGTCTCCTTACGAGAACGGAAAGGCGGACGAGTATTACGAGGATTTCTATGAGAGGTATATGAGGGGAGAGTCTTTCAGCCGCGACAGTATTCATTTCCCGGATTCGCTCAGATTCAAGACTCTCAGGCTGGGACGGACTGTCTACGGTGGCGGGGGCATCATGCCGGATGTGTTCGTGCCTCAGGATACGACCGCGTATTCGGCCTATTACGCCTCGCTTTTGAGGCAGGGACTGGTCATGGAGTACATGAACGGGCTGTGTGACCGGCACCGTGCGGAGTGGACGGCCAGATACCGCAATTTTGACCGCTTCAATGAGCACTTTGAGATAACGGACGGGATGATAGACTCCCTTGTGGCTCTTGCCGGGGAGAGAGGCATTGCTCCTGATCCGGAGGGTCTGGCACGTTCCCGGGAGGACCTGTCAGTGTATATGAAGGCTCTGGCGGCCAGCTCTATATTCTCACGGGACTGCTTCTATCGTATTATGAATGCCCGCAGTCCTGAGTTTCAGGCGGCATTGGAGGCTTTGCGTGAGGCTTCCCTTTCCTCAAACGCCTTGTTGTAGGCCCTGGAATATGCCTTGTGCTGGCTGTAGGTGGACGAGAAATTGTGTGTCCCGTCGAACTCGGGCTTGGCGCAGAAGTACAGATAGTCTGACTTGGTGTAATGCAGGACAGCGTCAATGGCTGTCACCGTGGGTATCGCAATAGGCCCCGGTGGCAGTCCTTTTATTCTGTAGGTGTTGTAAGGTGAGTCTATGTTGAGGTGCCTGTTGAGCAGTCTGCGCAGACCGGGTTCCGTTTTCAGATGGGCGTAGATGACGGTAGGGCAAGCCTGAAGCCTCATTCCGCGTTTCAGACGGTTGATATAGACTCCGGCTATGAGCGGCATCTCCCCGGTGTTGTTGGTCTCGCCTATGACTATGGACGCCAGGGTCATGACTTCGTTGCGGCTCATGCCCATGTCCTCGGCCAGACGGTCCCGCTCTCCGCTCCAGAAGGCCTCGTACTCTTTATGAAATCTTTCGATTACGCTCCTCGGACTGGCTGTCCAGTAGAACTCATAGGTGTTCGGAATGAACATGCCGATGAATGTCTCTGGCCTGAACCCCAGGGAGTCTATCAGGGCAGGATCGCCCAGTACGGCGGCGAATGCAGCCGAGTCGGCTTCGAAGTTGCGGCCCAGGAAAGCGGCCAGTCCGTCCAGTGTCTTGATGTAGCCTCTCAGCGTTACTTTGGCCGGGGTCTGCCAGCTGTTGGCTATCATGCGGATGATGTACTGGTTGGACATACCGGGAGAGAGCACGTACCTGCCAGGTTCATAGTGCTTCTCCAGTTCCCGTTTGGAGAAGGCCCGCATGAGACTCCTGTCGTTCTTGACTGCTCCGGACGAGATGATGGAATCCATCATGGCCTCATACGTCATGCCGTCGTGTACAAGCAGTACGTAATCCTGCTGTATGTTGGGCCTTTTATATGTAATATAGTAGCGCAGGCCGGCCGCAGCCACCGCTGCGGCGATTACAGCGCATACAGTGATTATGATGCTCTTTCTCATTTTGCCTATAGTCTTATCTTTGTTTGCGCAGGAAGATCTCGTCCCCTACATGCAGGATGTCTCCTTCCTTATAGCCGTTGTACTTGAACAGCCGCTTCATGCGTACTCCGTATCTCTGGGCTACATCATAGTATGTGTCTCCCTCTACGGCTATATGTATGTCCATGTGCCTCTGTGCTCTGGCCTTCTTTCTCTGCAGGTATACCACAGTGCCGGGAACCAGTTCCTTCGGCTTTCTGAGGTCATTGTACCGCAGCAGCTCTTTAGTGAACAGGTTGTACTCTTCGGCTATGCTCTCGTATGTGTCCATGCTCCCGGCCAGAATGTACGGCACTCCGTTGCGGACGTAGATGGTCCGGTTACGGGAATATTTGTAGAGCAGGGAGTTCCGGGCCGGATTGAGTTCCATGACCTTCATGATCTCGTTGGGACTGGGCGGCAGGAGATTGCGGTTCTGCCCGGCCTTGGCGTACATTTCGCGATCAAAGCGGTAGAGCTGATAGTCCTCGATGATCTTGATCAGCCTCTCCGCATACTGGGGATCGGTGGCGTAACCGGCCTTTTTCAGTCCGTAGCACCATCCCTTGTAGTCGGTTATTTCCAGATCAAACAGGAATGCGTAGCGGTCCCTGTAGCGTAGGAAGTCGGAGTGGTCCTTGAAGGACTCGGAGGCGTTGCGGTATTTGCGGAAGCAGGATCTACCCGGGTCGTCGTCCTTTTTGTAGTATGTCGGTCCCTTCCAGTCGTTGTGACACTTGATGCCGAAGTGGTTGTTGGCCTTGACGGCCAGGTCGGAGTTGCCGTCCCCTGACTCCAGACAGCCCTGCGCCAGGGTAATGCTGGCCGGTATGCCGTGGGTTCTCATCGCTTCCATGGCTGTCTCCTTGTATCGGTCTATGTATTCCTGACGGGTCATTCTCTGCTGTCCGTAGCCGGGTATGACTGCCAGCAAAAGAATCACGGCTGCAGCCGCTCCCTTGATTATCGTCCGGATTGCGTTGAAATTCAGTGTCTGTATCATGTCGTCAGTTCAGCTGTGGGCCTGAACGGACAAAAGTACGAAAAAATTCTATTCATTGGAGATGGACTCGACCGGATTGCGCAGTGCGGCCCGGCGGCTGCAGAGGGTGACGGTGACGGCAGTGACGGCTGCTGTCAGGGCGAGAGCGGCAATGAATATCCACACCGGCACCGGACTCCGGTAGGGGAAGGAGGACACCCACTTGCGGATGATGATGAAGGAGACGGGGGCGGTCAGGATGAAGCAGATGAGGGTGATGGTCAGGTAGTAGCGGTTGATCATCAGCAGTATCTCCCTGACGGAGGCTCCGTGTACCCGGCGGACGGCTATCTCCTTGCGGCGGAACTGGGTCTCGAAATGGACGAGACCGAGGATGCCGATGATGGAGATGAGCAGGGAAATCCAGGAAGCGGTGCTGATCAGGCGGCCCAGCCTGTCCTCTTTGGCATAGAGTCTGTCCACCGTATCATCGAGGAAATGGATGTCTATGTCCTCGGCATTGACGGAGGGGGCTGTCTCCTGTATCTTTTGCCGGATGAATCCGAATGTGGCGGGAATGTCGCCTGGAATTATTCTGGCATATCCCGTCCGCAGCGGCCACCAGGGGGTGCTTCCGAAGTTGTACAGGCAGAAAGGACCGATACTGTGCTGCAGGGGCTTGAAGTTGAAATCTCTGATGGAGCCGATTATCGTCGCATAGCCGCTGGAGTGTCCCGGGAATCCGGAACCGATCTGGTAGAATGGATGCATGCTGAGAAAAGTCCCGTTTACTATCATCGTGCCGTCCGGATTGTTGTCATCGGATGGGAGGAAGTCCCTTCCGCCGGTCAGTTCCAGACCGAAGAAGGAAATGAAATTGCGGTCTACGGGCAGGCACTCTACCTGTACCGGCTCTCCGTTGTACTGACGGCCCCAGGGCATCTTTGTCTCCGAGGCGATGGAGTAGGCGGAGAAGGTCACGTCGGTGATGGCCGGGTTTCCGAGCAGCATTTCTTTAAGAGTCTCCCGCCTTACTGCCGATTCGTTTGAAAGGCTGAACTCCACGATATGTTCCCGGTCGTAGCCCATGTCGAACCCTTTCATGTATCTTACCTGCAGGGTGATGAACAGTGCGTAGATAATCAGGATGAAAGAGACCAGGTACTGTATGCTGACGAGCACCGTGCGCAGATTCCGGCCCCGGGCGGAGAGGGAAAATGAGCCTTTGAGTACCATCGCCGGGTTGAACGAGGTGCTGTAGCGGGCGGGAAAAATCCCTGCGGCCAGGGCAGTGGTCACGGCAGCACACAGGCCGATGAGGAGCACGGCAGGGTTGTCCTGGACTTTCAGCGAACCGGAGATGTACGAGGCAATGCCTGTGGTCGCGGCGACGGACATCACTCCTGCGCTGAGGACAAAAGCGGCCAGTACCAGCAGAAGTGTCGAGCCGAGCTGCCGCCATATCAGGGTTCCGCGTGTCGCTCCGATTACTCTTCTGGTATTGAGACTCTTGATGCGGAAAGGCACTGCCGCCATAGAGAAATTGATGAAATTGATGGCTGCAATCAGCAGGATGAGGATGGCGACGGAGAATAGTGTGATGGTGGTGCTGCGGTTGCCCTTGGCGATGTTGTCAGGAGGGAAATTGTAGTTGTAGTACGCATCGTGCAGGCCGGTGATCCGGAATCCCCTGAATCCGGAATCCTCTTGTCCTCCGGACAACTTGTCTGCATATTCATCCAGTGCCGACTGAAGCCCTTCATGGTCGGAAGTCCTGACATAACAGTAGTAGGCCCACGCCCCGTAATTGTTGATGGAAAAGTCCCCGATATTGATTATGACTTCGTTGTCCACACTGGAATTCTCCGGGAAATCCTTGAACACCCCCACGATAGTGAACTGCCTTGGAAGGAACCGGACGGTGGCCGGAGAGGCGAATTCCACCTCCCTGCCTATGGGAGACTCGCTGCCGAACAGCTTCTCCGCTCCATTTTCGGAGATTACGGCAGTCCGGGGAGCCTTGAACATCGATGTGTCGCCCTCGGTGAACTCGAATGGGAATACCCTCAGCAGCCCGTAGTCGCAGTCTGCGTACCTGAGTGTGATTCCAGGATTGTCCGTCCCGGTCTCACGCATAGGAGCACTCTGCCCTTTGCTGTACAGATATGTGCCGACAGCCTCGGCCTGGGGCAACGCATCCTTCAGCGTGTTAATCATAGGTCTCGACCAGTTCACGCTGTAGGAACTAAGGTCTTCCTGGGCGGCATATTCCAGCCGGTATATCTTTTCGTGTCCGGGCCAGCATCTGTCGTATCTCCAGTCATACATCACCTGCACCATCAGTATCATGAATACAGAGAGGGCGAGGGTCAGTCCCGTTACATTCAAGACGGTGGAAAAGAGAGTGTGGCGGTTGAAGTGTATGCGTCTCATGGCGGTGTGTTATGGCTTTGGTAAGTTGCTTGGTGGTTGTGGGGGCTGCTGTTTTGCTGTCTGTTGTTTGCTGTTTGTTGTTCGCTGTTTGCTGTCTGCTCGCTGTCGTCAGCTGTTTGCTGTCAGTTGTTTGTTGTTTGCTGTTCGCTGATTGTTGTCTGCTGTCTGTTGTTCGCTGTTTGTTGTCTGTTGTTAACTTTTGTTATCTGTTCACTATTTGTTCGTTGTTTGTTCACCCTCTGTACACTTTCATTTCGCAGTTTGTTCGTTCTCTGTTCATTGTATGTCTGCTGTCGTCATCTGTTTGCCAGTTGTATGCCTGCAGCAGTCGGCCGCAAAATTAAGTACCGTTTCCACGCCTGGCAAGCCCCGGAAGTTTTTTCTAAACGGCAGCCCCTGATTTTCAGCCACAATCTATGCCATTGCGGAAGTTTTTTCTCATCGCGTTTATGTGGCATTTATGTGATGTGCGTCCTCCATCAGTATTCCTGCCTTCGGCCATCCGGAAGGTGCCGGGTGAAACGGCCTTTCTCCACCACCTTCTCGAATTCGTTATGGGCCGACCTGCCCCAGGTGTCTCTCTCGCCAGCCCTGCCCGGGAACCCCATCCGGAAGGTGCCGGGCGAAAGTGCCGTTTGCCCGTCACCTTTTTGATTAGGTACGAGGCATCCCCTCACTCCTTCGGAAGGGGTGTCCAAATCCCGGCATTTCCTTACTCCTTCGGAAGGGGTGATCCGGAAGGGTAGAGCTAAAGAGGTGAAAAAGTTGGTATACAGGCCTTCCAGTGAGGTTATGCGCAGCGGCAGGAGGCCAGCCGGTCCTTGAGGTATTTGGAGAGGCGGGTGGAGAGGCCCATCTGCCTGGCCAGGGATGTTTTCCATTTGTTGAGGCGGTTGAGGTCGCGGTCGAGGATGACGCTGGCGGCGTTGGGGGAGAGGCCGCAGCACATCAGGCAGATGAGCAGGCGGTCGTCGTCGGTCAGCCATGGAAAGTCGTCGAAGAGTCCGCTGAGAAAGCCGGGGTAGGAGGTCTCGATGAGGTCGCCGATCTGCTTCAGTGCTTCGCGGCCGGTGAGTCCGGTCTGAAGGGTTTCCTTGAGTCTGCGGCTGAGGGTTGCGGGGCTGGATGCGCTTTCGTAGTGGACGTTGGCTGTTTCGTCGATGAGCATCAGCAGCCGCTCTGTGAAGGCGGTGAGTCTGCCCTGGCCGTCCTGAGCGCGTTCCAGCAGCATCCTGGCCATGGCCCTGCTCTCCTTCAGTTCTGCCCCGAGGCTCTCAATCTCGTGCATTTGCTCCCGTATGGTGCTGCTTTGTTCCTGAATCGTACTGTCCTGCTCCAGTATCGTACCGTTCTGCTCCTCGATAACGTCCTTCTGCTTCCATGTGTCCCCCTCCAGGTCCCTGGAAATGCCGTAGAACATCGATGTCTTCCGCCGCTCCTTCCTCAGTTTAATGCGGCTGTCCATCAGTGCAATCAGAGCCGCCGACAGCCCCACGGCCAGTATGCAGTGTATGATAAAATCCCAATCCATAGTACAAATGTACGCAGAAACCGGGCGCATAGCAAATTAATTTGCTATACCGAGGCGCCACAGTATATCTGGCCGTCAGGCCAAAAATGCGTGCAGGCAAGAGCAATTCAAATGAACTTTGTTCAATATGCACTGCCGAGATGCAACAATATATGCAGCGATGTCAAAAATGATTCTTTACCGCGCTGCCTGCAGTCTGTAATTAGTTGTTTTTGGTATTTGTCTGGATAACATATGATTACAGAGTTATGCCGACAACAGACAGAACAGTGCACTGTGAAACGTGCTCATTGTAAATGCGCCTGGAAGCAGCTGTGGCAGGATTATTCCGCAGTCAGCATATTTTCTCCCTGACGAGTCTGTAATCGGAATATTTGCGTATGGTATTGTCATACAGTGAGTTGGGTAAAAGTCAGGATAACAGACAGGCATCGACAGCCTTCAGTCTGTAAGTCGCCCGCTCAGCGTAAGTCACTGTGGAATACTGGTATATGAAAAAATGAGCATAACAGACTGTGGCTGTCAGGCTGTGTGACTATGTGGCTGCATGACCGTGTGGCTGTCCGGCTATCAGTGTCTCGAAGGGGGGGCTGTCTGAAAGCTAAAGCCGTTTACGACCGCCGCATCATCACATTACATTTTAGTATGTTGCAACCGCTTGGTAGTTGGTTATTGCATTTTGTGGAAAATGTTAAATGACGACACTTAATATATTACCTAAAGCACTCACTTATCATAGAACGCATGTATCTCAACTAAAATGTAAAGTGACAATTCAGGTGAAACATATAGGGATTCCAGTGAAAGCCTCAGCCTGAGCCTTGTGGCAATGTGTCCGGTCGATAGCGTGAGACCTGGCTATGACTGTTTTCGGGAACGATTGGATAAAAGCCGGGAATACCTTGACGAGAGAGACTTCAGATTTAGCCTTGAAAGGTGCCCCGCCCCGTAAGGCTACTGTTGCAGATAGTTATTAAGTCAAAGTTAGAAAATTCCCGGCGGAATTGTTAAATTTGTCTCGTCAAAGCAATAAATGATAAATGCCATGGTACAGAAAAGACTCACGATAGATTATCAGGAATATGCCTCGATGGCGGAGATGGAGGAGGCGGATCGCTCGCTGCTGGAAAGGGCGGTCAAGGCAACGGAAGGCTCGTACGCCCCTTATTCCAAGTACAATGTGGGAGCGGCAGTGCTCTTTTCGGACGGTACGGTGGTCACCGGGGCCAATCAGGAGAATGCGGCTTTTCCCTCGGGCCTCTGCGCCGAGCGGACCGCCCTCTTCGCGGCCCATGCGCAGTATCCCCATTTGCCCGTAAGGGCCATTGCCATAACAGCCTGCCGTGACGGCCGGATGGTCCCCGAGCCGGCCTGGCCCTGCGGAGCCTGCCGTCAGGTCCTCGCCGAGTCCCAGAAAAGAGCCGAGGCCCCCGTCCGTGTCATCGTGGGAGGCCTCAGCCGTATTGTCGTATTTTCCTGTGTGGAGGATATTCTTCCGTTTATCTTCAACGGACTATAGGGAGGAGAGGTCGTAGACAGCGGGATTCTGCTCACTTACATCGGAAGGCATGAAGATGCCGCAGGGCTTACCTTCCGGAGTACAGAACATATAGAGCAGATCTGCGATTTCTCCGTTTTCTCCCATTATCCGGTAGAATGTGGATTTGCCGCTGCGCATGTCATTGACCATTAGCAGCATGGTGTTGGTCGTACTCATGCCGGCGTAGACTTTGTCTTTGGAAATCATCGAGCACATATGGAAAAGGTGCGTGCTGTCGTCGGGATGCGAACGGTTGTACTCAAAGCGGTTGGCGAAGTTGTACTTGATGTCGGCGGGCAGATCGCTCCGGCCTAAGTCGTAAATGATGGCCGGAACAATGCGTTCTCCGTCAGTCCTGTAGATAGTGTCCGAGCCGATGAATGCCATATAGATGCTTCCGTCCACGTGGGAGAAGGGGAAGGCGGTGGAATAGCCTCCTGCGGGATATTTGACCTCGGAGGTGTCCACGACGTTCCAATCCCTGTCATATATGCCGTAGAGCGGGGTGCTCCATCCCGGTGTGCCGTTCCAGATATGCTTGACGATGTATCTGTTCGGAATATCAGAGGTTGCGGTTATGTCGATAATCCCGTGTCTGAGGTCGCCGCTCTCGGAGCTGGGAATGACGGTGTAACCGTCCGGTGTGATGATATAGCGGTGCAGGATGTGGTTGAAGCCTTGGAATGAGCCGACGTTCAGCGTGTCGCCTAGCATGAAGATGGATCTTATATTCAGGAACTCGCCCGGTCCGCGGCCCTGGTGGCCGATGTCGCGGATGTAGCGGCCGTCGCGGTCAAACTGCATCAGACGGTGGCTATTTGCGGTGGTTGAGGCGATGATGTATCCTCCATTGTCCGTGCAGACAAGATCCTTGATGTCTCCGATAATGCTCTCTTCGGAGTATTCCAGGACAGTCTTCTCCAGATCCGCCAGATTCAACTCGATGACTTCCTTGCCTGTCAGGTCGGCGTCTATGACGCGGATGCCGTCGGAGGTGGTCCGGTCAGTGCATGAGAAGATGATGGCGGCGGCAGCCATGATGATAGTCAGTCGTTTCATATCAGTGTGTAAGTTTAAAACACTGCAATGTACGAAAAAAAAAACGGATGGGCAAAAATATTACCGCAGCAGATCTTTCAGTTCGCTCCAGGGTATGGTGACTTCCACGGCTCCGAGGACGTAGGGGCCTATCTCGTACTGGTTGTAGATGTAGGTGATGCCGGCTTCTGTAATTCTGAAGTTGCCGTTGGGCTGAATGTCTTCGGTGGTAAGCATGTCGATGTCTTCCGGATCCCGAAGGGCCTCGGGCAGATGACTGCTGAGCAGGGTTGAAAGACGCTCCTCATAGCCGTCCTTGAAGAATCCCTTTTCAGTAATCAGCGAGCCGTTGTCCAGGTCGAAGTTAAGCGCGGTGATGGATGTCATCCCGTGTGCGCCTCCGAGATATGCGTACTTTGTGACGGTGTAGGAGAGTATGCCTTTATGAATGCTGTTTACCGCTCCCTGAAGATGCTCCACCCAGCTCAGTGCGGCGATACTGGCATCCGGGTTCTCTTCCAGTAGGGGGAGATTCAGGGATTTGTACTCCCCGACGGCATCAGCGGCCCAGGTGCTCATGACGTCCGGAAGGTCCGTATCGGCATACTCCTCGCCGAAAACGCAGCTTATTATGGTTCGGTTGATGCTGTCTGTTGCGGCTGCTCCGGAGTTCGAGGCCGGAACGAGGTATTCTACGTCCGACTTCAGTTCCAGAGCCGCTTCGCTGCCGCCTGTAAGAGGATATGTCGCCGATGTCCTTAAAGATGCGGTTCCGGGTGTCTGGTCGCAGGACTGCAGGCAGAGCAGGCACAGTGCTGTCATAAGTGGCAGAAATGGAAAGGTGGTGAGAGTTTTCATAAGAATGATTTTTATAAATGAAAAAGGGTAAGCTGATTACATCGCACCGCTACGACCATCGTGTCCTTGCTGCCTTCCGGCCCTGGGGAGGTTGGATGGGAGCTGGTCGTGTAAGACTTACCCGAGTGCAAAGATATACATTTTCGCCAAATTTTCTACATTTGCACAGAATTTTTGAAAATCTACGCTTAGGAATGGAACTGAAAGATGATCTCAGGAGTAAGAAAATAGCCGTGGGCCTCTCCGGCGGAGTGGATTCCTCGGTGGCCGCCCTGCTGTTGGCCCGGGCCGGATACGACGTGTTCGCCCTCTTCATGCAGAACTGGCACGATGTCACCGGCACCCTGCACGGGGAATGCGAGTGGGAGGAGGACCGCAAGGTGGCCGAGATGGTGGCCCGGAAGATAGGCATACCCTTCGAGTTCATCGACCTGTCGGACACCTACAGGCACAGGGTGGTGGACTATATGTTCTCGGAATATTCCAAAGGCCGCACCCCCAATCCGGACGTGCTCTGCAACAGCGAGATCAAGTTCGACGCCTTCCTGAAAGCAGCCCGCGATCTCGGGGCCGACTATGTGGCCACCGGGCACTACTGCCGCAAGGATGTGACGGCCGGCCCGGACGGACAGCCTGTCTACCGCATCCTGGCCGGAGTTGACGGCAACAAGGACCAGAGCTACTTCCTCTGCCAGCTGACCCAGGAACAGCTCTCCGCCGCCCTCTTTCCGATAGGGGACATCGTAAAGGCGGAGGTCCGCCGTCTGGCCCGCGAGGCCGGTCTGCCCAGTGCGGAGAAGAAGGACTCGCAGGGTATCTGCTTCGTGGGAAAGGTCGATCTGCCGGTGTTCCTGCAGCAGAAGCTCGCTTCAAGAGAGGGTAATGTGATTGAGATTTTCCGGGATTTCTACGACAATATCAGGGCGGAGTATCCCGGGTACGGGGTGTCTGCGGCTCCGGCGGAGGCAGTTTCAGGGGTGTCCTGTGATTCTGATGCCTCAGGTGAGCCAGAGTCCGCTTTTGCGGCTGTTGTCGATACATTCACTCCGGTCGAGCTTAGGGCCTTGGCCCGCGCCTACCACTACCGGGAGAGCGACGGCAAGAAGATCGGCACCCACATCGGTGCCCAGTACTATACCATCGGCCAGCGCAAGGGCCTGAACATCGGAGGACACCGAGAGCCTATATTTGTCCTCGACACCTCTGTCCAGACCAATACGATATACGTGGGGGAGGGGCATGAGCATCCCGGTCTGATGCGCCGGGCCCTGAAGATAAATGCGGACGAGGTACACTGGATCCGCCGCGACCTCCGGATGGGTCCCGGGGAGGTGCGTCGCTATCTGGTCCGGATACGCTACCGCCAGCCCCTGCAGCAGGCATCCCTTTACTGCCTCGACGACGGGATGTACATTGTCTTCGACCAGCCTCAGAGGGGCATAACTCCCGGACAGTTCGCGGTCTGGTACGCTCCGGAGGATCTGGAGATGCTCGGCAGCGGAGTTATCTTGGAATAATGCTCCTGATGCAGGCAAGTTTGTGGGTATGAAGCACGTTGTTGTTTTGTATGGGTTTGATAGTCAGATGTTTGTGAGAGTGTGGGTTGCCCTATGGTCTGTTTTTGGAGGCCATAGAGCACCGATGGGAATGCTAATGCGATGGTAGATAATAAGTTAAATGTTGGATAGTTGCTTTATGGTTATAAAGAAAGTGGTAGTGTACCTCGGTTCGGCGGCCGGAAACTCGCCGGTGTATGCGGAGAATGCGGCCGAGCTCGGACGGCGTCTGGCTCAGGCCGGTGTGGAGATAGTCTACGGAGGAGCCTCGGTAGGCACAATGTGGACGATGGCTTCAGCGGCGATTCAGGCAGGCGGTCGGGTGACCGGGGTCTTTCCGAAGAATTTCAAGGGCAAGAAGGAGTCGCAGGACCGCCGGATAGAGGTGCGGGCGCAGGGGCTCGCGGAGATGGTGGAGACTCCGGACCTGGCGTCCCGTGTGGCTAAGATGACGGAGCTCAGTCAGGCCTGCATCGTCCTGCCCGGCAGCTACGGCACCATGCACGAGCTGTTCTGCTGGCTGCTCGGACATCAGCTCCGGGAGCACGCCAAGCCGGTGTTTATCCTCAATACCGACGGCTATTACGATTGCTTGCGCGGGCTTTTCGAGACGATGGCTTCCCGCGGCTTCATGTCCGCGGCCGATGCAGCCATACCGTGTTTCTGCTCCACCGTCGATGAGATAGTCGAAAAAGTGCTGACCGGCGAATAGTGCTGGCACCGGAGGGTAGTGCAGCCTCCTGGAGGCGTAGCCGCCCGTGGCTTCGTGAACGGGAGGGGCCCGCGCTGACAGGCGTGGGAGGGATAGCGCGAAGCGCGTACCTCCGGGAGGCTGCACTACCCTCCGGTACCGGTATGCGCTTTCGGCAGCAACCACAACGGCAGCATTTCCTGCGATTCGATGCCGTTGCGGACAGATGAATAGATTTACGAATTATGGCAGACAGAGAATATATAACGATTAACGATGCGTGCGAGAACAACCTGCAGCACGTCTCGCTGCGCATCCCGAAGTATCAGATAACGGTGTTCACCGGAGTTTCCGGCTCAGGCAAGTCCTCGCTGGTGCTGGATACGGTGGCGGCCAAGTCGCGCCGCGAGCTCAACGACACCTTCCCGTCGTTCGTCCAGCAGTACCTCCCGAAGTACGGCCGCCCGCATGTCGGCAGCGTGGAGAACCTGCCCGTGGCGATAGTCATTGACCAGAAAAAACCGGCCTCCAATTCCCGCTCGACGGTAGCCACCTACACGGACATCCACCCGTTGCTGCGGCTCCTCTTTTCCCGCGTCGGACAGCCTTTCGTAGGATATTCCGATACATTTTCCTTCAACCATCCGCAGGGCAGCTGCCCCCGGTGCTCCGGCCTGGGAGAGATACGCGAGCTGGACATCCACAAGCTGGTGGACTTCGACAAGAGCCTCAATGACGAGGATACCATCCACTACATTGCCTTCCACAAAGGCGGCTGGAGATGGATCCGCTACGCCCACAGCGGCCTGTTCGACCTCGACAAGAAGATCCGCGACTACACCCCCGAGGAGCTGGACCTCTTCCTGTATTCGCCCCAGATCCGCCTCAAGAACCCTCCGTCGAACTGGCCTAAGACAGCCAAATACGAGGGACTGGTGCCCCGCATGTACCGCAGCATCATCAACTCCGAGGAGGGCCTGCTGCACCGCAAGGTCCTGGACCCCATGCTCCGTACCGGTATCTGCCCCGATTGCGGCGGTACCCGGCTCAACCCCAAGGTGCTCACCTGCCGCATAGACGGGAAGAATATCGCAGAGGTGACGGCCATGTCGGTATCGGAACTGCGTCAATGGTTGGCTGAGCCTCAGCCGGGCGGTATGCTCGAGAGTCCGCTGGCCCAGGATATAAGGCAGGCTGTGCTCCGCCGGCTCGAGGCCTTGGAGGAGATAGGCTTAGGATACCTGACCTTAGACCGTTCGGTGGGTACGCTCTCCGGCGGCGAGGCCCAGAGATGCAAGATAGCCAAGTACATCAACTCGTCCCTCTCCGATCTGCTCTACATCCTCGACGAGCCCAGCGTCGGCCTGCACAACCACGACATCGCCCTGCTCAAGAATTCGGTCCGCAAGCTCCGTGACCACGGCAACACAGTCCTGCTCGTCGAGCACCACAAGGAGATGATCCGTATCGCGGACCACATCGTGGACATGGGACCCGGTGCCGGAATGGAGGGCGGCCGGATAATGTACGAGGGCCCGCTGGAAGGGCTGCTGAAAAGCGGCACCGACACCGGCCGTATGCTGGAGGTGACCTCGGATTTCAATCCGGCTCCGCTGCAGCCCGAGTCCTTCTTCAAGGTGGAGAATGCCTCGCTGCACAATCTCAAGCACATCTCGGTGGACTTCCCTCTCGGGGTGCTTACGGTCGTGGCAGGAGTGGCCGGCTCGGGCAAGAGCTCGCTGATCCAGTGCCTGATGGACGCATATCCGGTGCAGGAGGACATCGAGTACATCAGTCAGAAAAATATCGGAGCATCCCTCCGCTCCACACCGGCTACCTATATGGGCGTGGCCGACGACATCCGGAAGATTTTCGCCAAGGAAAATAAGGTCAGTGCGGACTGGTTCGCCTTCAATTCGAAGGGCGGTTGTCCGGTCTGCGGCGGCAAGGGGGTTATCGTCTCCGAGATGGCTTTCATGGATTCGGTGGAGACGGTCTGCGAGGCCTGCGGAGGTCTGCGCTATTCGCCCGAGGCCCTGCAATATAAGATTCGTGGGGAGTACAATATCGCTCAGGTGATGGACATGACAGTCAGGGTGGCATCGAGGTATTTCGCCGGTACGGTGATAGAGGAGAAGCTGCGGCCGCTGATGGATGTCGGGCTGGTCTATCTGCATCTGAATCAGGCTCTGTCTACTCTCTCAGGCGGAGAGCTCCAGCGCATGAAACTGGCCTCCCGCCTCGGTCAGAGCCGCAGGATATTCATCCTCGACGAGCCGACGGACGGCCTGCATTTCAAGGATGTGGAGCATATCGGCCGTCTGTTCCGCTCGATGGTATCGGCCGGCAATACCGTCATCCTCGTCGAGCACAACACGGACCTTATCAAGTCCGCCGACTGGCTCATCGAGCTCGGCCCCTACGGCGGCGGCTCCGGCGGCGAGCTCCTCTACTCCGGTATCCCCTCCGGTGTCCTTTCCGCCCCACGCTCCATCACCAGGCAGTATCTGTAGAATAGTCATGTATTTACTCAATAGCAGCGCTAGAGAAACAGTAGCAGTCGATAAGACCTGACCCTCTTACCGTTTTGCAGCGGGCCTCACTCTGAACAGGTTGAAGGTAATGTTGTTACCATCGTAATGGAACCGCAGCCGGTCTATAATGTCTCAGACATCATAATCACCTGTAGGGAGAAAGATGCCGTAATACTCTAAAAGTGCTCGGCGAAGTATTTCCAGAGGGGGCTGAGCATGGTGGCCTGACGGATCTGGCCGGAGAGCATCAGCTCCAGGACTTCCTCGCGGGTCTTCAGGTGGACGCTGATGTCCTCGGTGGCCTCCAGATGCTGGCCGGTGATTTTCCGTACACCGGTGGCCACGAAGCTGTAGCAGTGGTTGTTGCTGGTGCTGGCGTTGGGTGCTGAGACGAGGCTGAGAGTCCATTCTCCGTCCCCGTAGCCGGTCTCCTCCAGCAGCTCGCGCCTGGCGGCCTGCTCCGGTGTCTCGCCTTTCTCGCAGACTCCGGCCGGTATCTCCCAACCTGCGGAGCCTATGCCGTGCCGGTACTGCCGCTCGATGATGAAGCGGCCTTCATCGGTGATGGCGATTACATTGACCCAGTCAGGGTATTCGAGGACGTAGAACTCGGGATTGATGTTGCCGTTGGGCAGGCGGACCTTGTCGCGTCTGGCGGTCAGCCACGGACGGCGGAAGAGATACTCGCTCTCCAGTACCGTCCACTTCATATCATCCTGCTGAACATCATTCGCAGGCTCTTTCTGTATGTTTTCAGTCATGGCTTTGTCCTGTCTTTCAGTTCTGTGACGTGGCTTCTTTCAGTTCACGGTTGAGATATCCGGAATAGTCGCGTATCTTCCTGTCGTAGTCCTCCTTGAAAAGGGGCGAGGATATGAGGAAATCGGCCGTGCTGCGGTTGTAGGCCGTGGGGACATTGTAGAGGTTGGAGATGCGCAGCAGGGCCTTTACATCCACATCGTGGGGCTGGGGCTGCATGGGGTCCCAGAAGAACACTATCATGTCGATGACCTCTTCAGCGATAAGCGCGCCAAGCTGCTGGTCTCCTCCGAGCGGTCCGGATTTCAGGCGGGTGATATTCAGGTCCTTCTGTCCGTCCTCCTCCAGGGCCTCCTGTACGAGGCGGCCGGTGGTGCCGGTGCATACCAGGCGGTATTTTTCAAGGGTGCCTCTGTTGAAGCGAACCCACTCTATCAGATCTCTCTTGCAGTTGTCGTGTGCCACTAGGGCAATGGTGCGTATTCTCATATATCTTAACTTATGGTTGAATAATCAATGACTTCGCCGCCTTCCTGCCGGAGACGGTCCAGGCCTGTGCGGAGCAGGGCGGAGGACGGACTTTCAAGCAGTGGGTCGGCGGCCAGGATGTCGGCGGCGGCTGAGCGGGCCTGGGCCAGGATAGGGGAGTCCTTGCCGAGGTCGGCTATCCGCAGGTCGAAGGCCAGACCGCTCTGCCGCGTACCTTCCATGTCGCCCGGACCTCTCATGCGCAGGTCGGCCTCGGCCAGCTCGAAGCCGTCTCCCGTCGAGCACATCAGCTCAATCCTCTTGCGTGAGTCCTCGCTGAGCTTGTAGCCGGTCATGAGGATGCAGTAGGACTTTTCGGCTCCGCGTCCGACCCGGCCTCTCAGCTGGTGGAGCTGGGACAGACCGAAACGTTCCGCGCTCTCGATGACCATCACCGAGGCGTTGGGCACGTCTACTCCGACCTCTATGACCGATGTGGCTACCAGTATGTCGGCCTTGCCGTCGGCGAATAGCTTCATGTCGTGGGCCTTGTTCTCGTTGGTCTGCTGGCCGTGGACGACAGCCGTCACGAATTCCGGTGCGGGGAAATAGTTTACGACTGTCTGATAACCCTCTTCCAGATTCTGATAGTCGAGTTTCTCGGACTCTTTGATGAGCGGATAGACGATGAAGGCCTGCCTGCCGCTTTTTATCTCTTTCTTGATGAAGTCGTACATCTTGTACCGCTGTCCCTCGGTCACGTGTATGGTCTGTACCGGCTTGCGGCCCGGAGGCAGCTCGTCGAGCACGGATACGTCCAGGTCTCCGTACAGGGTCATCGCTAAGGTACGCGGTATGGGCGTGGCGGTCATGACCAGGATATGCGGCGGCTCGGCCGATTTGAGCCGGAGCCGGGCCCGCTGGTCTACGCCGAAGCGGTGCTGCTCGTCGATGACCACGAAGCCCAGGCGATGGAAGACCACGCTTTCCTCTATGACGGCATGAGTGCCTATGAGTATGTCTATGCTTCCGTCCCGCAGTCCCCCGTCTATCTCCCTGCGTTCCTTGGCCTTGGTGCTGCCAGTCAGCAGGGCGACCCTGACACCCGAACCGGTCAGACTGCGCTCGAAGTTGCGCCAGTGCTGCACCGCCAGCACCTCGGTCGGGGCCATGATGCAGGCCTGGTAGCCGTTGTCCACCGCGATGAGGGCAGAGAGCATGGCCACCATCGTCTTGCCGCTGCCCACGTCTCCCTGCAGGAGGCGGTTCATCTGCTTTCCGGACACGGTATCGCGGCGTATTTCCTTGATGACCCGTTTCTGAGCTCCCGTCAGCTCATATGGCAGGTGGCTGTAGCACCAGTTGAATGCCTCTCCGACTTTTCGGAAAAGTATGCCGGACGAGCCGCTCATCCTTACGTTCTTCTGCCGCAGCAGGGACAGCTGCAGGAAGAACAGTTCCTCGAATTTCAGACGGTACCGGGCCGCTTCCAGGCTTCTTATATCCTTGGGAAAATGTATATTGCTCAGGGCAAATGCCAGGGACGGCAGCTTGTTGGCCTCAATGACCTCCTGGGGCAGGGTCTCCCGGATGAGTCCCTGGATCTTCTGCTGGAGAGTCTGCTGCAGCTTGGCGAATACCTTGACGGAGATGCCGTTGTTGCGCAGCTTGTCGGTGCTGGAATAGATGCCTATGAGTGTTGACGGCCAGGATGAGGTGCCGCTTTCCCCGACCGGGTCCAGCTCCGGGTGTACCATGTTCCAGGTGCCGTTGAACAGGGAAGGCTTTCCGAAGACTATGTACTCCTTGTTGGGCGAGATTTTGTCCTGAATCCATTTGACCCCCTTGAAGAACACCAGGTCGATAGTGCCGCTCTCGTCCCTGAGGGTGGCGATCAGGCGGCGGCCCTTGCCCTCCCCGGCGGCGGATGTCCTCACGATCCTGCCTCGGAGCTGAATGTATGCCGTGGCGGAGTCTATCTCTGCGATAGAGTACACCTTGCTCCGGTCGATGTACCGGAAGGGAAAGGTGTAGAGCATGTCTCCGAAAGTGCGGATGCCGAGCTCCTTTTCCAGGAGTCCGGCCCTCTTTTCCCCGATGCCGGGCAGATATTTTATTTCCCTGTCAAGAATGTAGGACATAAGGCAAATTTAAGTAATTTTGCATCCTTAATGTCATTTTAATCCAAAAATGTGAAATTATGGATAGAAAAATTATAATAGGAATAACGCAGGGAGATACCAACGGAGTGGGCTATGAGGTCATAATCAAGTCCTTGACTGATGCCCGTCTGCTTGATATCTGCGTTCCTGTCGTATACGGCTCGTCGAGGGCCTTCGGTTTCTACAAGAAGCAGCTGCCGGACACGGACAGCCTTAATACCAATATCATCAACACAGCCAAGGATTTTCATCCCAAGAGGGTCAATATCATCAACTGCGTGCCGGATAATTTCCGCATCGATCCCGGTCAGCCCGCCCCTGAAAGTGCCAATGCGGCTCTGATCGCCTTGACGGAGGCTGTGAAGGATCTCAGGAACGGGGATCTGGACGCGATGGTCACTGCTCCGCTTAATAAGAAGGCAGTCGCCCTGCATTTCCCTGGATTTACAGGACACACCGAGTTCCTTATCAACGAGTTCGGAGTCAAGGACGGTCTTATGTTCCTGGTTGCCGACAAGATGAGAGTGGGTGTGGTGACCAATCATCTGCCTCTGTCTCAGGTGCCTTCCGCTCTTACCACGGAGATGATTCTGAGCAAGCTCCGTCTGATGGACGCCTCGCTCAGGAGGGATTTCGGCATCATCCGTCCGAGGATAGCCGTGCTGGGCCTGAATCCCCATTCGGGAGACGGCGGAATGCTCGGCCGCGAGGAGATAGAGATTATCAACCCGGCCATAGAGGCGGCTGGGCAGGAGAATATCCTGGCGTTCGGGGCCTATTCGCCTGACGGTTTCTTCAGCACTCATCAGCAGTACAACTTCGACGCAGTGCTGGCCATGTACCACGACCAGGGACTGATTCCCTTCAAGGCCCTGGCCTTCGATACGGGAGTCAACTTCACCGCCGGCCTGCCGGTAGTGCGCACGGCCCCGGACCACGGTACGGCATACGAGCTGGCCGGAAAGGGTACGGCCAATCCTATGCCCATGAAGTCAGCGATATACGAGGCTATAGACATCGTCCGCAACCGCTGGAACTACGATCAGATGAGGGAGAATGTCCTTAAGTCCGCACCGGCTCAGGAAGGCGGCTCCAAGGGCGGAGTAAGAGGACCGGTCTAGTGTCTTGAGCGATGTGTGCGGAGAGAAAGCTGTTGCCGATAGAGATATTTACCGACGGCTCGTCCAGGGGCAATCCCGGGCCGGGCGGTTACGGAGTCATACTCCGTTGCGGAGAACACTATAAGGAACTGTCCGGGGGCTTTGCGGAGACCACCAACAACCGTATGGAACTGACGGCTGTCATCGTCGGTCTGGAGGCGGTCAAGCGTCCCAATGCCGAGATTATCCTGTACAGTGACTCGCGGTATGTGGTGGACTCAGTCAACAAGGGCTGGGTCTTCGGCTGGGAGCGCAAGCGGTTCGAGAAACGTCTCAACGCAGATCTGTGGATGCGCTTTCTGGAGGTGTACCGCCGTCACCGCGTCCGTTTTGTCTGGGTCAAGGGACATGCGGACAACCCGATGAACAACCGCTGCGACCAGCTGGCCGTAGCCGCCGCCACTGCAGTACAGGATGCCCACAATCCGCAAGAAGACAGATAATTCAGCGGAAATTGCCGAATTTTACGGAAGTGGTAATGCCGTCTCGGAAAGTCTGCTTACCTTTGCAGCGTTGATAATAAAAGACGTGATATGTTGCCGGGAGATAAAGTGATAAGGTTTGACTGGGCGATGAAACGCCTGTTGAGGCAGAAGAGCAATTTCGTGGTGGTGGAGGGCTTTCTCTCCGTGCTTTTGGATGAGGACATCCGCATCCACCGTTTTCTGGAGAGCGAGTCCAATCAGACTGACAGGGAAGACAAGTTCAACAGGGTGGACATGCTGGCCGAGGATTCAAGCGGCCGCCTGATAATCATAGAAATGCAGAATGAGCAGGAGTACGACTACTTTCACCGTATGCTGTACGGCACGTCCAAGAGCGTGACCGAGTACATCAGTATCGGTGAGGGTTACGGCAGCGTGAAGAAGGTGTACTCTATCAATATCGTGTATTTCGAACTGGGCCAGGGCAGCGACTATGTATATCACGGCAGGACGGAGTTCCGTGGACTTCATAATCCAGATGACATACTTCAACTGACTGAGAGACAGCGCAAGATGTTCTCGGGTGTGGAGGCCGGTGACATCTTTCCGGAGTATTATGTGCTCCGCGTAAATGATTTCAACAAGGTCGCGGTGACTCCATTGGATGAGTGGATAGCGTTTCTGAAGACCGGTTTTATCCCCTGGGATGCGAAGGCCCGCGGTCTGGAAGAGGCCCGCGAGCGTCTTCGCATAGACTCACTTCCGCCCGACCAGCGGATAGCCTACGAGAACGAGATGCTGTACCGTATGCGCCGCCGCGGCGAGATGGAGTCAAGCCGCATAGACGGTGTGGACGAGGGTATGAAGATCGGTCTTAGGGAAGGTATTGAGAAAGGTATGAAAAAGGGGCTTCGTGAAGGCCGTAAGAAAGGTCTTGAGGAAGGCAGAAAAAAGGGCATAAAGGAGGGTAGGAAAGAAGGTATAAAAGAGGGCAGAAATGAAGGTCTGAAAGAAGGCAGAAATGAAGGTCTGAAAGAAGGCTTGAAAGAAGGTGAGAATAAAGGCCGCAGGGAAGAACGTCTCAGGATAGCCCGCAGTATGAGACAGGCCGGAATTCCCGATTCCACGATCTCCGAACTCACCGGCCTGTCCCTGGCCGACCTCACGGACAAAACGCAGTCCGGGTCCTGATCTCTCAAGATTTTGGTTTTAATCTGCCCTGTCTGACTTTTATATAATAGAGCAGAAAGAAGAAAAGGCACCGTTCCATCAATTACGCAACCAGTGGTTGCGCAACAAGACAAAAATCCAAAGCCAATTACGAAATCAGTGATTTCGCAATTAAATGGGTATAATTTTACTCTCCCCGTCAAGCATCTGGATTGGACATATAACCTTATCCTGATGAAACAGGTCAAGGATATACGACCCCGTTATTGGTATATGGTGCAAAGTCTTACTAATCATTGGACTACCCGCTATTTGCAGAAAGCCATTAAACTTGATGATTACGGCAAGCTCAACTTCTACTGTTCCACCGTGGATGATATACTCTGCCGTGAAGGTGACAATCGCACTATCGGCCTTTTGCTCTGCAAGACCAAGGACCGCATCAAAGCCGAATATGCCTTGCGCGATATTCAGAAACCGATAGGGATATCCGATTATGAATTGGGACAGGCTTTGCCGGAAGATTTTCGGGGGAGCCTGCCTACGATTGAGGAAATCGAAAACGAATTTGAGGCAAAACAATCCTGATAAAATGAGCAACTGATAGTTCATTGCGTAGAAAGGGTGTATCGCCTGTTTCATAGATCATCGGTGTTTTGAGGAAAGGAATTGCGTCTACTTCACAGCCGAAGAGTTTGTTTGCCCTGCTCCAGCCCCCAGGCAAAGCGCAGGCCGACTCCAGACTTCTCCGAGAGGTCCACCTGAGTCAGGTCATACTGCTTGCGCATGGCTTTGACGTATCGGGATAAGGTAGTCTGCTGCATGATTATACTCTTTAGGGTATAAAGTAATAAAATTATGTAAAAATATACCCGATGAGGTGTAAAAAATTGTGTTGCACCTAATCGGGTATAGCATATGCGCAAAAAATATGAATTGTGTGGGATAACTTAATAACTAAAAAGTGTCAAGAAATAAAAGTTGTTCTATCTATTGTTGAGTTCGGCATATTTTAAAATGTCTCCACAAGATGCACCATGTCCCCCGAAACTACAATGTTCCATGGCATTAAAAGTAATTTCTTCAGATGGATAGGATACTGCGAAGACCACCCATTTATCAGTCGTGGTTTCTTCTGTCTGCTCATACCAGTCATTAAAGTAAAGGTGTTTTTCGGACCATGTCCTAAGCAGAAGTGAAGATGCTTGAGGTCTGTACTCGTATTCAGGCATTTGATTGATGTGGTCCATCAATACGATACTGTATGGATTGTCAACCATTCTTTCCATAAAGGATTTCGCAGTCTCATAATTGTTGACAGACCGGAAGTCAAAGTAGAATAATTTTACTTTATATTGCTCACAAAGTCTGTTCAACCGTTCTTTAAATCCAAAATCACTTGGAATGTCTATATAATAGGGTCCAAGACCGACGAACATCTGTGGGGTATTATTAAGAAAACGATTTAGAACGCCACGTTTTAGTAACATAAGGTCTGCAAATTCAGTGAAAGCTTTGTCGTAAACAGTGTTATTCATATAATTTACAATTTAATCCAAATAATCAATTTCATCCCAGTCCGGATTGTCAGCCTCGTGCTTATATGTCCGGTATTCGGTGTTGAGTGTGATTTCAATATCAAAGTCCCGTACCCACAGGAAGTCGAAAACAGAGAATGAGGTATGGTCGAAGAGATTGTGTACGGCATAGAGGAGATGCATGTCTTTGGTCAACTCGCGGTCAAAACCTTCATTCCAGTTGTCTTCCTGCTCGTTGAGGTATAGCAGTTGGTTCTCTGATTCAATATGTTCCTTACTGCATCTGAACCCGTGACAGTTTACTCCGTCTTCGTAAAGCGGGACGTAATTGTCTATGCTCCCGTTTAAAATGTCCCACATTTTTCTTGCTCTTGCAGTCTGAACGGGATGCCTGTCCGGATACTTATATCCGAGAAAACATTTCCCGACCGCTTCCACATCTCCTTCAAGTCCGGCCGCGACTGCTGAGCTGTACGTTTTTATAGTCTCCAGACGCATCTTCAACATCTGCACCTTTAGGGCCTCATTAAACTCTTCCAACAGCTTCTTATAAAATTCATCCATGACAAATTTGCGGTCTAACAGCTGCTTGCGCATCATCAGCGCCTTCTTGATGAATTCAACACCGGCATTTGCACAGTATCTGTTACGGTCAAGATCATGCTGCGTGTCCAGAATCTCCACTTCGAGGATCTTGATTTCAGGCAGATTGAAGATTTCGTTTACGTCCATAATATTTACAGATGTCCAATCTTGTAGTGGTTGCTCCTATTTCATAATTAAACGTCAGTTCCTGTTTATCGCTTATAAAGCTGATACGGCGTATGAATTGGACGTTACGTCTATTGGAAATTAGGCAGTATGCTACCCCTTGATGTCAAACTCAAGTATTTGAACTATTCGTTATCTATCATTTTACTCAAAAGATCGCCTTTTATCCTTAAAAATTCGGATTCAGTAATAACGCCCTGATCTCTCAGTGATGCCAGCCTTTCCAATTTTGCTTTATATGAGTCCAATATTCTGAGTTCATCAGATCTATTTTGGTTAACCACATCATTGTCTGGACTCGGTCGCGTCAAATAACGATAAGATGCTATGATTAATTTTACGATAATGGCTATTGGGAAAAATACTAACCAGTATAATATTGTTAAGAATTTCTGAAAACCTGTCTTATTTTTAGGTTTGGGCTGCGGTTTGGATATTTTCCTAATAATATACGTTTCGTCCAACATCTCATTCATATGATTTCTTATTTGATGATACAATTAGTAATTTCACTCACAGTTAATCAATCAGTAGCTTCTTTTACCTCAATAGGAAAGACATTATTTAATATTAAGGAAATAATATCTTATGTCTTGCGGTTTGGCGGATTCTATCAATGCGGTATTTGGGGGCGCTACCCAATTTATCGTATAACTATTACTCAAGCTATAAGGCTTTCTCTTTTTCCCAGTCGAATTGAAAATCTGCGTAGTCGGAATAGGATTGTTCTGAACTCTGAAATATGCATATATTCCTGATGTTGAATTCTTTCCATTTGCCGAATAAAATAGCTTGTCATCAACAAGTGTCAGTACATAAGTCTCCTTAAAGGACAAATGTGTTTTTACTTCCTCCATAAATTTGATGTCTTCAATAAAATGGAGCATCTGATTAGGATGCTGTCCGTTTCTTGGAAATTTAAGCTCTATAGCATATTTATCAGTATTATTACTAAACTCATCCTTTCCTCTTTCAAAGAACACAATGTCAATCTCCTTTTTAGTAAAGTTACTATTCATTCCGACTGTTGTGTATTTGCTTACGTTCCTTTCAAAACGGACAGTAAAGCCAAGACTCTGCAGGAATTTGCCGAGTTCAAACTGGAGTGATGCTTCGTTATAAATTAAAACGTCCGTTGGTTGAAAGAATTGCTGTATTAATCTCCACATATTTTGTATTATTTACTGTCTTTCAAATATTTTTTGAGGTCGATCGAAGGCTCGAATACGTTACCGAAGAATATGTCTTTGCGGCCTTTGCGGTCTTCGCTGATTTGTATGCAAGGGAACTCCTTACACAGTTTTCCTACCAGTTCACCGTTTGTCCAGCGTTTTCCTTTTTCTTCCTTTTTATATCTGAACACCAGGATTATCAATCGATCTGCCCTGAAAACAGACTCTTTTACACAGAGACAAAGCCGCCGGCGTAAGCTTTTGTTTTTCGGTAGTGAGTATATATCGTCCAGCACGATATAGTGCGTGTCCTCTTTCAATTCATTAAAAGCCTTTGTCACGGATTCAACAGTTGCCGTCCGGCAATTAATCTCGCACTTCGGCGACGGTATCATAATTTCATTCAGATCGTATTCCTCCGGCAGTCCTATCAGAGCTGTCGTATGAAAGTAAGAAACTGTTTAAATTTATTTATAATTAATTGTAAATCAGTAGGTTAATTGGAATATTTTTCGTAACTTTAAGGT
>CALVDG010000016.1 GCA_944326255.1 uncultured Bacteroidales bacterium | reverse complement strand
TCACCGTGCTCTACAGGGGAGCCGAGGAGACGCCGTTCGACACTCCCGAGGAGAACCGAGTCGCCATCTGCGTCGTGGACGACGCAGAGTAGCACCGCCCCTCGAGACAATCACCATGATGCCGGCCACGGACCTGAAATCCTGGCCGGCATCTTTAATTTTGAGGGCCAAAGTCACTGATTCGTGTACCCGGAACGCTATGCTCGGAATATGCCCGCAACTCGGCGGAAAATGTGAATTTTTAGCAGATTCCGCTGAGTTGCGGACGATTTTTATCGGCGGGGACGGAAGAAGATGACTGCACTGGCCAGGACGACAAGGCCGAGGAGGGCGAAGCCGAGGGGATTGGCACGACGGGAGGTGGCCTCGATGCTCAGGTCGCCGGCCAGGAGGCGGAAGCCGTTCACTTTCCACACCGGAGTACCGTCATCCATAAGTTCAGTGTTGGCCGATGTCAGCCGTCCGGGCATCCGGACCTGGTACAGCATTTCATAACAGAAAGGAACTGTCAGTTTTTCCTCGAGAGCGGATAACTCCTCTTCCCAGGCCGTGGCACGAACTGCGGCCGCATCAGCATAGACCGGGTTGCCGCTCAGTCGGCTCATCTGTCCAGCGATATCAGTCAGCACGGAACCGTCACTGTCATCGAAAGCGGAAAGCATATCCTCATAGAAGTCGTAATGCTTCTTCATCCACTGCATCAGCTCCGTTTTCAGGCTGTCTGTCAATTCCTCTCCGACAGTAGAACAGATAACGCGGTATATCTGCTCACGATAACAGGCGTTGATCCAACCGGCATATTTGTCATAAAGGTCTGTCAGGCCGGTATATGCCTCCGCTCCGTTCATCCCGACGTAACTGCCTGCGCTCCGGAACCATCTGTCCAGTTCGTCCCGGGTCATAAGGCTGTCCGGCGGCACGGGCATCCGTTCCGCTATGCCCGGAAATGTGCAGGAATAGCTGTAGGTATTGAACAGCAGTCCCCTTTTCCGGTCCCAGCGCTCACGGGCCTTGATGTAGGGCAGTCCCGCATATTCTTCCGAGGCCGGAATCTCCCGGTACGAGGTGTCGGATGGCCGGAATGTCCGGGCCGCATAGAAATTCATAGTAGCGGAGTCGTCCAGGAACCACCATACTCTCGGTTCTGCCATCCGGCCGCTCTCCCAATCTGATCCGAGTTCAAAGAGGAAAGGCTGCGAGGACAGGTCTCCGGCCAGGCAGGCCGAGTCGGCCTCGGCGTAGACAGTCCGGGTCATGCTCCCGTCAGGGTGTACTTCGGGCACGACGGCATAATAGGTGACACAGGAAGGGAATATCGCCACTACAGCAAGCACTGTCAGAGTCATTCTGACTATCATTCGGAAATTTCTAATGTCTGTTTTCATGATCTTGAGGTTTTGCAGCCCTGTCTTCCAGACCGGTGACGGACTGCTGCAGGGCCTTGATTCTACGATAATGTTCCAGTTGCGCGTCCTTCCGGCTCATTGCGGCGTATGTGCGCATATTCAGACTGCTGATGTCCGTGCGGACAGCAGTGTCCGCTTTCAGACGGGCGGTCATCGGGGCGCATACCATCACTGCGGCCGCCGCTATGCCCGCAAGAGCCGGGATAGCTCTTCTCAACCGGATTACGGGTGTCTTCTGAAGTGCTGTAGCGGTCTTGCAGTCATTCTTCGGCAAAGTCTGTATGCGCTCCAGAATCCGCCCGGTGACCTCCTCCGGATGAGGCATCTGCGGATGTGAGCCGCGCATCTTTTCTATAAAATCAGTGTATCTGTCCATAACTGCTATTTTCTTTTTGTTTACAATTCTTTCTCAATAGTCTTGCGGACCTTCTTCCTGGCGATATAGAGGTTGCTCTTTATCTGCACCGCGCTCCATCCGGTGATACGGTGTACTTCGTCAAACGGAAACTGCTCAATCTCAGCCAGTACAAACACCGTCCTCTGCATAGGGGACAGCCCTGAGGCGGCTTTGCGGAACAGACTTTCCAGTTCCCGGCTCATCCGCAGACTTTCCGGATCTCCGCTTCCGTCCCCGCTCCCCTGCCGGCAGGCATCCTGCTCGTATTGCCGCTGTCTGGTCCGTCTGCGCAGCACGTCATAGCAAAGACGGCACGCAATGGTCCTCAGCCATGTGGCAATGCTGTAGCGCGGATCATATCCCTGCAGTGACTGCCATGCCCGGACAAACGTCTCCTGCACCGCATCCTCAGCCTCGTCGCCGTCCCCCAGTATCCTGACACAGATGCGGAACACACTCTGCCGGTACCGCTCCACTATCAGGGCAAATGCCCCGGCATCTCCGTTCCTTGCAGCATCTATCGTTTCCGGTATCATCATTTTCCGCCATTTTTACCAAATATACGTCTTACGGCTTGAAAAGTAAAAAAACAAATCGTAAATTTGAGAGTATTATTTGTTAACCTACTAATTTGTGTACTTATGGTAAATAAACAATTATGGGAACAGAGCGTGGACATGATCATCAAGTCCATCTGGATCTACACTATCGCCGGTATTCTGGGCGCAATCTTCGGAGCCATTGACGGCATCCTCAACCCTGTCGGATTCCTATCTGCTATGGCCGGCGAAGAAGGCCCGACCGGAGCTTTCGGCGTACTGGACACCATCTGCCAGATAGCAGTTATCGCCGGATACGTGCTGTTCTTCCTCAACATCAAGAAATTCGTGGATGTCCAGCCTACTGATGCTGACCGCGCTGCCGCAAAGAACATCTACATCGCGTACATGCTCCTGATTATAGGTGTCGTGGTACGCTTCATCCCCGTCATAGGCGGCATCGCATGGCTTGTGCTGGTAATCATAGGATATGTCAAGCTGCTGTCGGGATTCAAGGCCCTCCGCGACTCCGCAAACATGACCCCGTGTGCCAAAAACGGAGCTGATATCCTATACAAGTCCACCATCTGGATACTGGTTGGTGCTGTCTTAAGCATCATCCCGTTCGTCGGAGGTTTCCTGAATGCCGTCATCACCCTCGTGGTATTCTTCACCATCCTGCGCGGTTGGAAGCAGATCGGCCAGGGAGCCCCTGAAGATACAGGCACAGCACCTGAGCCCGGGTCTCAGCCCCAGCCACAGCCTCAACAGCCTGAAAATCAGTCTCAGGAATAAGTCTTGAAGTACATATAACAAAAGCCGGCCCGCAATCTTTTTGTGCGGATCGGCTTTTATTTTTTGCGATGGTGCAGTTGCTGAAAAAACTTGCCTGATTAACAATGATTTACAAAACATACTGCACATTTGGCCACATTCAAAGCAGGTCAAATGTGCAGCGTAGAAATGCTATTCACTGATGCTCAACAACATCATCATCCATGATGCACCATCAGTTCAAAAATCAGATAAGGCATCAGCCGTTGACCTTGTGGTAGTCCTCAAGGAACTTGGCCAGACCTGAGTCGGTCAGAGGGTGCTTGAGCAGGCCCTTGATGGCCGGAAGGGGACAGGTTGCCACATCGGCGCCGGCCTTAAGACAGTCGATGATGTGACGGGTGTGACGGATGGAGGCCGCAAGCACCATGGTGCCGAAACCGTAGTAATTGTACATCTCCACGATGTCCTCGATGAGTCCGACACCGTCCTCCGAGATGTCGTCCAGACGGCCTACGAAAGGCGACACGTAGGTAGCTCCGGCCTTGGCGGCAAGAAGTGCCTGACCAAGGGAGAACACAAGGGTGCAGTTGGTCTTGATGCCCTTGCCGGCAAAATATTTCACTGCCTTGATACCTGCCTCAGTGCAGGGAAGCTTGATGACAATATGCTCGTTGAGGGCTGCAAGCTCCTCACCCTCGCGTACCATGCCCTCATAGTCGGTGGCGATCACCTCCGCGCTCACATCGCCATTCACGATGTTGCAGATGTCGATATAGTGTTTATACTGATTCTCCTTGCCTTTGATGCCCTCTTTGGCCATCAGGGAAGGATTGGTAGTGACACCGTCGAGCACGCCCATGGCGTATGCCTCGCGGATCTGGTCCAGATTAGCTGTGTCAAGAAAGAATTTCATTATTCGGATTGTTTTTAAATTCTAGCTACAAATATACACATTTATTACGACAGATACCGGCGCACCTGCGAAAACGTGTGTTGTTCCGGACGGTCAGCTCAGCATCTTCTCTGAAATGAGTGGCACAATGGTAACTATGGAAGCAGCACTATATCGTAACCAACCGATAATCAATGATTTGCAGAAAACCAATGTTCCTGCCGCGCCCTTGGATAGCGACTAGAATCTCTCGTTGAAATCACAACTTTCACATATTCAGCATACTGCATTTGCGAGGTGCTTCTCTGCTTACCATTGCCGCATCATTCGTATCTCCTTAGGAAGGCAACGGAGAATGTGAGCGGAGATAACGGGCAGGAATTAGCGGTCAAGAAATGCAGCATCAGTCTGATCTGACAAAATAAAAAAAGAGGCACCCCTCTGCTACAACAGGTACCCCTTCCTTGTGTACTAAAACCTAAACCTACTACATAGATGCAGGTTTGTTGCATTTCGTTGCATGAAAATCAAAAAATTTTCAAAAATTTTTATTTTCTACCTTTTTCCCCGGTCTGTAAAAGACCATTATTGCCAGAACTGCAATCAACGGACATATGATTCCGATGACAAGTGCCTTTAAAGGAGTAGTCCCACACAGCAGCCAAGAACGACCGCCCGACCCATCTCTCTGCCCCATTCTTCAGGTCCTATCCTCCCGGCATCCTCACGTTGCTTTTTAGTTGTATTGCAACTACCTGATTGACCGGGCATTGCATTTTGCGTAAAAAATCAAGTGACGGCAAAAAGGCTCATTCTGAGTGGAATCCGCCCCACTTAAAATATCGGCTGACAGATAAAGTGCTTATATTCAAGCGTATGCAACTCAACTAAAAAGCAACGTGAAGGCTGTAGGGGGTATCTTTGCGGATAATCATTAATAATTTGCTAACTTTGGACAAATAATATACTTAAGACTGAATGCCATGAATAAAGTTCACATCAACATGACCAGGACAGAACTGCGGAGGACTGTCACCGCCTGCTCCACGAGGGATGTCGCCATGGTCCTGTTTATCTTCTCCGTCTGGGGAGACTCTATGGGTATGCAGGCCGGCTATATCCGGGGCGTAAGCTGGCTCTGCGCCGCCTGTGCGCTGATAGCCGCTGTCACCTCTCTTGTCTTATGGCTGTCTCCCCGCTCCCGTTCGGAAGAGAAGAGCACTGCCGAAGTCATACGGTTCGTTTCTACCGCTGTCATAATGCTGGCAGTCTGCGTACTCTCACTCTATTTCGGTCTGTAATTGCGTATTGGGAAAAAGGAACAATGAGCAGAAATAAATGGACCATAAAGGCTGTCATCGCCATGCCAGTGGCCTGCACGGTATGCACCGGATGCGGGCAGGACGCCTCGGAAGCAGACGGGCAGGAAGCCCGCAAACCGCTCAACATTATCTACATCATGAGCGATGACCACTCGTATCAGACCATCGGCGCCTACGGGCACGGCCTGATAGAGACCCCGAACATTGACCGGCTGGCGGATTCGGGCATGATATTCACGCAGAGCTTCGTGGCCAACTCCATCAGCGGTCCCAGCCGGGCCTGCCTGCTCACCGGAAAGCACAGCCACAAGAACGGATTCACCGACAACACCCGCACCTTCGACGGCAGCCAGCAGACCTTCCCCAAGCTCCTGCGCCAGGCCGGCTACGAGACAGCGGTCATCGGCAAGTGGCACCTGACCTCCGACCCTACCGGCTTCGACTACTGGAACATCCTCATCGGACAGGGCCAGTACTACAACCCTACCTTTATAGATAACGGCGAGCGCCGCGTCATCCCCGGCTACGCCACCGACATCACCACCGACCTGGCCCTCGACTGGCTGGAGAACAAGCGCGACCCCGACAGGCCGTTCTGCCTGCTGCTGCACCACAAGGCGCCCCACCGCACCTGGATGCCCGACCTGCAGGACCTCGGGGCCTTCGATGACGCAGAGCTGCCCCTGCCTGACAACTTCTACGACGAATACGAGGGACGCCCCGCCGCAGCCGCCCAGGAGATGGAGATCGACCGCCACATGGACTTAGTCTATGACCTGAAGATGGCCGACAAGGAGGGCGAGATACATACCGGCTCCGAGCTGGAAGAATACGGCCGCACCATGTACAGCAGCGGAGGCGACGGTAAAAACATCACCTCCGGGCACATGACCCCGGAGCAGAAAGCCGTCTGGGATGCCTACTACGACCCCATCATCGAGCAGTTCAAGGCCGACAGCCTCACCGGCAAGGCCCTCGCCGAATGGAAGTACCGCCGCTACATGAGCGACTACCTGAGCGTCATCCGCTCCGTGGACCGCAACATCGGCCGCGTCCTCGACTACCTGATGGAGAGCGGTCTGTGGGACAACACCCTCGTCATCTACACCTCCGACCAGGGCTTCTACATGGGTGAGCACGGCTGGTTCGACAAACGCTTCATGTACGAGGAATCCTTCCGCACTCCCCTGCTGGCCCACTATCCGGGCGGTTTCCACGGCCAGGTCGATGCCTTCGTCCAGAACATCGACCACGCCCCCACCTTCCTCGAGATGGCCGGAGTACCCGTGCCCGACGACATCCAGGGCGAGTCCTACCTCTCCTTCCTGCGCACCGGCAAGGTCGAGAAAGGCAAGCACTGGCGCAAGTCCCTCTACTACCACTTCTACGAATATCCCGGTGAGCACGCCGCACGCCGCCACTACGGAGTCCGCACCGACCGCTATAAACTCATTCATTTCTACGGCCACGACATCGACTCCTGGGAGCTCTACGACCTCGAGAAGGATCCCACCGAGATGCACAACCTCTACGGAGACCGCTCCTACCGCCGCGTCCAGAAGAAACTGCACCGGGAACTCCTGCGGCTGCAGGAACTCTACGACGACCCCGTGGAGCAGGAACTGGCTCAGGGGAATCAGTAAAATCCAGTAAAATGGAAAAGGAAGTACAATATTTTCTGGAATGTGCCCACAAATGCGCCGAGGCCGGGCTGCTGTCGTGCAGCAGCGGCAACCTATCCCTGCGGTGCAAGGGTCAGGACAATGAGGACTGCGCCCTCCTCTCGGCGACCGGCTCCTGGCTCGGGGAACTGCGGGAGGACCAGGTCGCCCTCTGCCGCATCAGCGACGGCACCTCACTGAACGGGGTGCGTCCCACGATGGAGGCCGGATTCCACCTCGGGACAATGCGGAAAAGGCCGGAAGTCGGCTGCGTCCTGCACTTCCAGTCCCCCTGTGCCACAGTCGTGGCCTGCATGAAGGACAAGCCCCGGGATTTCAACGTAACCCTCGAGGGACCGCTCTACGTCGGCCGTGAAGTGCCGGTGGTGCCGTTCCTTCCGCCCGGCAGCCCGGAGCTCGCCGCTGCGGTCGTGGAAGCCCTCACCGCCCACGACATTGTCCTGATGTCCAACCACGGACAGGTCGCCTGCGGCCCCGACTTCCCCGACACCTTCCGCCGCGCCGTTTTCTTCGAGATGGCCTGCCGCATCATCGTCCTCTCCCGCGGCAACTACACCACTGTCTGATTATTCTTCCGGGAAAAACTCCTTCTGAGGATTCATCAGCCGCTGCAGGAACATTCTCAGAAGAATATCCGGGACATAATACACTCCGTCCCTCACTGCCAGCAGTTCCATACTTGTCAGCTTGGCCGCCGCTGTCTGCACTGCACTGCTGGAGGCGAGAGAGTGACGGCGGAGGAAATCCACCCCCATTATCTTTTGGGCACGGACATCCTCGGCTACGGCATACAACAGTTCCTTCTGCCTTAACGGAATATCCGAGAGCATCATACGATAACCCACAGAAGCCTCCTCTATGATGGAGTCCACAGTCTCCCTCAATATCGCCACTGTACATTCCCCACCCTCGGGCACGGTCGCGTATGCCTCGTGAAAAGTCTTCTGCATACAGTACGTATTTCCTTCGAAAAGCCCGTACACCTTGCCGACTGCCTCCGGGGCAATTTTTTTCTTTCCTTTCTCAAAATGTCTTATGACGAATTCTGAATATTTCTCGGGATCAATCGGTTTCAGTTCCAGCATCGAGGCACTGTGATAAAACGGCCTGGCCGATGACATGAACATCTGCGACAGCATGTGGGTCTCACTGCCGGAGAATATAAAATGCACATTGCCAAGATGCTGTATATGCGAACGGAGAAGGGCCTCGATATTTTTCTCAGGATACTTGCCTATCTGCTGGAACTCGTCAAAAGTCACGATGCACGGACGGTCAGCCTGCTCAAGACACTGGAATATCTCCGTCAGCGTATATTCAGGACGGGATATGTCTCCAAGCCCTAAGCTGAATGTCGGAAGGCCGCTGACCGGGTCAAAGCCGAATTCCGCATTGATGGATTTAAGACCCTGGACAAAGTTCTGCAGCATTTTACGGCTCCTGGAGCGCAGACGGTTGAAGACAGCCTGACCGAATTCGTATGTAAATTCCTGAAAACATGCAGTATGCAGAATATCCACATAGAATGTGTAGTATCTCTCAGATATCTCCTCTCTGTCATAGCAGAAACGGATGAGTTTGGATTTGCCCAACCGCCTCTCAGAGATAAGGCACATATTTGCACCTCCGGTAACACTTCGGATTATGTGGTCTGATTCTGCTACCCGGTCACAGAAATATTCTTTCGGAACGTCTCCGACAATGATAAAAGGATTCATATCGCGCCTGTATTTACTATGGTTTACAGGCACAAATGTAATTATGAATTTTTCATTATGCAAATTTCATAATGAGAATCGCATAATTTATGGGATAAGGGCAATGACGATGTAGTAGAGCATCACTCCGGAGGCGGCAAGCTTGGCTCCGGTACCGAGCAGGAAGCCGAGGAAGGAGCCGGCTGCGGCCTTGAGACCCTGTCCCATCTTCTTCTCGCCCCAGTAGAGCTCGGCGACGAGGGCTCCGATGAAGGCTCCGGCGATCATGCCCCAGGGCGGGAAGAACAGAATGCCCACTATCATGCCGGCCGTCGCTCCGCGCGAGGCGTACTTCGTGCCGCCGGTCACCCGGGTCAGCCAACCCGGCACCACATAGTCCAGGACGGTCACCACCACCGTAACTATCAGCATGATGATCAGCAGACGCCAGGTGATGTCGTCCTGAGCGCAGGGCGAACCCCACAGAAACAACAAAAACATGCCTGCAAGACTGCACGGAGGGCCGGGCAGCACGGGCAGAATACAGCCGAGAAGGCCTACGATGCCGAGTATCACGGCTACTATGTCGATGAAAATTTCCATATTGCGCGTCAGTCTGAACTTTCAGTACGCAAATGTAACATATTTGGCAATCTGAGCAAAACTTACGGTAAGTACTGACGCAGGGCGGCTTTGTAATTACCCGATACTCATGGACTTATGAAAAGCGCGTGTGCTTTTCGGCATGTTCCGAACTGGTGACAAGAACACGTCATCATCATAATGCCTTATACACCAAACTTTTACATTTTTGAGGTGACGCACTACTTACCGTTTGTCTATTCATTGAAACCCTGGTGCCGCAGGACTTCCCGCATCTTGGCGGACATCTCCAGGCATTCCTGCCGTGTGAAACGGAAGCGGGTGAAGACCTGGGCGAGATTGTCCGTACCGTTGAGATCCACGAAATAACGGCTCTCGGGAAGGGCCTCCTTTGCAGCGTAGATGCGGTCGATATCTTCCACCGCATAGTCGTGATAATGACCGGCGTGTAGGACAGCCTCCACCGGCAGGCGGTCAGTCTGCCCCGGAGCCTCGTCCGGCCAGCCAATAGTAACGGTCAGCACGGGCATCACCAGAGGCGGCAAGCGCAGGGCCTCGATGATCTTATCGGGATTGTAGACCGTCGTACCTAGGATGCAGGTACCCAGGCCGCGCTCCTCCGCTAAGGTAATGAATGCCTGGGCAAACAGCAGAGTGTCCGTGGCAGCGTTGATGAAAGATACGAAGTTGCCGTAACCCGGTGCCGCGTCCCGCTGCTCACACCACCGGCTGAACCTGTGAAAATCCGCACAGAACGTAAGCACCGCCGGAGCCTCCAGAATCATCGGCTGATGATGGTGCGCCTCAGCCAGGGCCTCTCTTTCCGGCCCGTCCTCAGTGACCACCAGCGAATACAGCTGCATATTGCCCATAGTCGCAGCCCTCGAAGCCTCCCCAGCCAGTGCCGCAATTAAGCCCTCCGGCAGCCCGCGCCGGGAATATTTTCGGATGCTTCTTCTGTCCTTGAATTCCATCATCATTTAATCATTTTTCCAAACGCTTACAAAAATACAAAACTTTCCACTCCATGACCCATACAAACTAAGAACAATAATCCGTATTTTTGCCAAAATCGGTATATGGAACAGAGACTACATGAATATAGCGTGCAGGAGCATTGGATAGAAATGCCGATGGCCGAGTACATCGCCGGCTACCGGGACTTCGGACGGGTGCGGGGATACTGCCGTGAATGCGGCCGCTACGGCAACTGCTGGGCCTGCCCTCCCTACGATTTCGACGAGACGGCTCTTCCGGAAGGATATGCGGTCATCTCCCTGCTGGCCACGAAGATTGTTCCTGCAGAAAGGACGGTGCTGACTCCGGAGACAGCCGACAGGATCATCCGCCGGGAACGGGAGCGGCTTGACCGGATGCTGTTGAAAATGGAACGTGAAGCTGCAGTGCCGGCACACACCGCCAGGGCGTTCTTCGCCGGCACCTGCCTGCTCTGCCCGCCGGAGCACTGCACACGCCGCGAAGGCCGACCCTGCCGCCACCCCGAAAGCATCCGCCCGTCGCTGGAAGCCCTGGGATTCGACATCGCCCGCACCGCCGCCGACATTTTCCATACACCACTGCAATGGGGCCGGAACGGACAGCCACCGGAATACCTCACTCTCATCAGCGGCTTCGCCCGGAAATTTTGAGCATTTATCAAAAACTGTTCGTAGATTTGCATTCCTAATTCGAATTCAACAGAACTATGGCAAACGGAACCATCGAACAGCAGCTTCAGGACCACGGCATTCATCCGACCGCAGCCCGCATCCTCGTACTCCAAAAACTCTCGGAGCTCACCCACCCTGTCTCCATGACGGAACTGGAGACGGAGCTGGAGACCATGGATAAGTCCACGATATTCCGCACCCTCAATGTCCTGCTGGAGCACCACGCGATTCATTCGTTCGAGGACGGCAGCGGGTCTGTAAAATACGAGATATGCCGCTGCGAGTCCACCGTCTGCCGGGTCGAGAACCGCCATATCCATTTCTACTGCGAGGGATGCAACCGCACGTTCTGCATCGACGATGTGAAGATTCCCGTAGTGGAACTTCCTGACGGCTACGAGATTGAGTCCATCAACTATACCGTCAAGGGCCTCTGTCCCGAATGTTCCGGCCGCAAAGCCTGACTTCCGTCACTGCAACCGGATTGCAAAGTGACCGGACTGACGCATTTATGAAACCTGGTTGCATCCTGCCCTCTGTAATTTTGTGTCAGAAACCAAAATGACAGAATCATGGCACACGCACATCATAATCACGGACATCATCACTCCGGGCAATCCGGATATGAAGGCAGGAGCATGAGGCGGCGCATCATCCTTATCGCCGTCACAGCAGTCCTGCTGGCCGGGGCGGTAATCATAGAAAAGCACTGCACCCTGCCGACATGGCAGCTGCTTCTCGTCTATCTGATACCGTACATGCTGGTCGGTGCGCCTACGCTGAAAGAGGCGGCCGAGGGCATCGCGCACGGAGACGTGTTCAACGAGAACTTCCTGATGACCGTCGCTACCCTCGGGGCCCTTTGCATCGGCTTCCTGCCCGGAGCGGAGACCGAGTTTCCCGAAGCCGTCTTCGTCATGCTGTTCTTCGCTGTGGGAGAGATATTCGAGACCTACGCCGAAGGCCGGAGCCGGGACAGCATATCGCATCTGATGGACATCCGGCCCGATACGGTTGAGGTGGAGCGTAACGGCCGTGTGGAGACCGTCCCGCCTGAAGAAGTCCGCGTCGGAGAGGTCATAGTCATAAGGCCGGGGGAGAAAGTGCCCCTAGACGGTACAGTGATAGAAGGTACATCATCGCTCAACACCGTCGCGCTCACAGGAGAGAGTATGCCACGGGACGTAAGCACCGGCGACGAGGTCATATCCGGCTGCATCAACCTCTCCGGCGTGCTCCGCGTGAGGACGACAAGATCTTTCGGCGAAAGCACCGTGTCGAAAATACTCCGGCTGGTGGAGAGCGCGGACGGACAGAAGTCCCGCAGCGAGTCGTTCATCACCCGTTTCGCCCGTGTCTACACCCCGATCGTCGTCTTCGCCGCCCTGCTGCTGGCCTTCCTGCCCCCGCTTTTCTCAGAGGCCGGTTTCTCAGCCTCTTTCGCCACATGGCTGCACAGGGCACTGATTTTTCTTGTAGTCTCCTGTCCCTGCGCCCTGGTCATCAGTGTGCCGCTTACCTTTTTCGGCGGACTTGGAGGTGCCTCGCGCAAAGGCATACTCATCAAGGGCAGCAGCTATATGGATACGCTGGCCCGTATCGGCACCGTCGTGTTCGACAAGACCGGAACCCTCACAAAGGGCGAATTTGCAGTGGAGGCCGTTCATCCCGAGGACTTCAACGAGAACGAGTTGCTGCATCTGGCCGCCCATGTGGAGCATTTCTCCACCCACCCGATAGGCGAGGCCCTTAGAGCGGCATTCCCCAACGAGGCCACCGACGGCTGCTCGGTCACCGATGTGGAGGAAATTGCCGGGCAGGGCATCAAGGCCTGCGTGGAAGGCCGCACGGTCTGCGTTGGCAATACCCGGATGATGGATTCGGTCGGAGCCGGCTGGCATGACTGCCACCGTGCCGGTACCATCATCCACGTGGCCGTAGACGGCAAGTACGCCGGCCATATCGTCATCAACGACCGTGTGAAAGAGGATAGCGCAGAGGCCGTCGCCGCACTCAAACACCTGGGTGTCAGCCGGACTGTTATGCTGACCGGAGACCGGGAGGAAGTGGCCCGTGACGTGGCCGTCCGGCTCGGACTGGACGCATATCACGCCGCCCTGCTGCCCGCTGACAAGGTCTCGTATCTGGAACAATTACTGGCCTCGAAGCCGGCCGACCGCAGCCTGGCCTTCGTGGGAGACGGCATCAACGACGCGCCTGTGCTCAAACGGGCCGATGTGGGCATCGCCATGGGCGGACTGGGAAGCGACGCAGCGATAGAGGCAGCCGACGTGGTTCTGATGGATGACAAGCCGACCAAGATAGCCACGGCTATCGCCATAGCACGCCGCACTCTCCGTATCGCCCGTCAGAACATCTGGTTCGCTGTCGGAGTAAAAGTAGCCATACTTGCCCTGGCCACAGTTGGCCTCGGCACCATGTGGATGGCCGTATTCGCCGACGTCGGAGTCACCGTTCTGGCCGTCCTCAACGCCATGCGCGCCCTCCGCATCCCCCAATCATAATCAGCGGACGACTATCTCGTCGGTGAAGACCCAGCCGCCGAACTGGCCGGAGCGGGCCTGGACTCGGATGTAGCGGGCGGGGACAGAGGCATCAGCAGCATACCAGCCGTCGGTGACGAAGGTGACGCGGTCGTCGCGGATCACATCACGAGTGATGCGCCGCAGCTCCCGGAACTCAGAACCGTCCTCCGATGCAGAAATCACCACCTCAGCCGGCAGGAAGACCTCCGGACCGCAGACCTGTATGAAGTCCGCCTCCACAGAACGGACATCAGTCAGCCGGCCGAGGTCTACAGTCACATCCAGACGGTCCCGTGAGATAAAGCCCTGCCAGCGGCCGTCCCCGTAAGTCCAGCCTCCGTGCAGACCGTCCGTGAGAGCCGTGTCCCCTCCTGCGGCATACGTGGAATTATAAGGCGCGTTATAGATGACCTTGCAGCCCCGGGCCAGATGCTCCACAGACTGCTGTGAGGCAGGACGGTCACCCACCTCGCGGGCCAGGTCGAAAACATTGTATCCGTCAGCCCTCATCCTCTCACACAGCACCAGGGCCCGACGGTGAAAGTCCCCGTAATCCCGACCCGAAGCCGGACTCCAGGCCACCTCGGCCAGGGCATAAAGACGAGGGTATATCATCAGCTCGGCATGCTCCTCGGTCGGAATATATTCGCACCAGAGATTGGCCTGCACTCCTATTATATTAGAAGCCGCCGCTGAGTCCAGACCGTCCGGCACCGGCTCGAACGAATAGACCTTGGACAGCGGGGTATATCCGCCCATGGCAGGAGGCAGCGTGGACGGATCGTCCTGATAGGTATCGAAATAGCAGAACGCGCCCGGAGACATGATCGTTCTGTTGCCGCCCTCAGCTGCACGCGCGCCCTGGTCCACGCCTCTCCAGGCCATGACCACAGCGGCACTGTCAGCCCCGCCCTGCATGATCTCGTCCCATCCGACCAAAGTCCGGCCATGCGACTCTAAGAAAGTGCCTATGCGTCTGATCATATAACTTTGTAGTTCGTCCACATGCGCCAACCCCAGAGCCTCCATGCGGGCCTGGCACAACGGACATTCGGCCCAGGCTTTCTTCGATGCCTCGTCACCTCCGACATGGATATACTGCGAGGGGAAAATATCCATTATCTCCGTGAGAACGTTCTCAAGAAACTCAAAAGTTTCCTCCTTTCCTATACAGAAATCCGAATGCTTATAAGGCTCGCCGGTGCAGGACAGTTCCGGGTATGCAGTCAGCACCTCCTCCGAGTGCGAGGGCATCTCTATCTCCGGCACAATCGTAACATAGCGGTCAGCGGCATACCGCACCAGTTCCCGCAACTGTTCCTTGGTATAATACCCGCCGTATGCTCCGGGTGTACCCTCGGGAAGGTATTTCCGCTCTCCGAACCACCAGTCTTTCCACAGGTCTCCCTCTCTCCAGGCGGCAAATGAGGTCAGCAGGGGATAGCGGTCAATCTCCACCCTCCAGCCGGCGGCATCGGTCAGATGCAGGTGCAGACGGTTGAGTTTAAGGACAGCCATCGCATCTATCTGTTTTTTCAAAAATTCCAAATCAAAAAAATGCCGCGACACGTCCTGCATATAGCCTCTCCAGGCAAATCTGGGCCGGTCACTGACAGTGACACAGGGAATCCGCACACTGTCAGTGGCCTGAAGAAAGTACCCCTGGCCCGACACTGTTTCTGCTACTCCTAAAGGGAATCCGGCCAACTGGCTCAGGGTCTGCCAGGCATAGAAAAGACCCGCGCTGTCTCCGGCCTCGATGATGACGGAATCCACGGTAACATCCAGCACGTAGGACTCCGGCTCGGCCCGGACTATGGACTGGCGCACCCGGCCGGAGGAAAGGATATCCCCGGCATCCATCTTAAAATATCCCTGACCGTAATGCAGTTCAGCAGGTCTGGGAATGACATCCGGGACAGGCCGGCATATAGCCCATGTAGGAACCAGCAACACGACAGAAAACAATACAATCAAGAACTTACGTATCATATTCACACATTTTGGCCACTAATATAAGGAAAGTGAACCATTTTACCGCGATTTAAAGGCACTTTCCGGAAGGAAAAGAATGTAAGGTGCAGGAAGAGACGTAAGGAAGACCGGCGAAGGAGACGAGGTGCAGGAAAGAACGTAACGGTGAAGTGCGGATGAAAGCGGCAAAGAAGACCGGAGGAAGAAGGATAGTGCGGTAAGCGGAAAATCAGTGTAAAAATGAAAGGTCAGAGGATGCGGGAGAGGGTGCGGCGTGTGGGGAGGGCAGTGATGAACAGGCCGATGAGGGCGATGCCGGCAAGGGTAATCAGGATGTCCAGAGGCTTGATGACGACGGGATAATACTCCACTACGAAATTGCCGGGCATACGGATGACACCCACATGATACTGTATCAGGCAGAGAGCAATACCGGCCAGCATACCGACGACGGCACCCAAAAGCACTATCATCCAGCCCTCGTCAAAGAAGATACGGCGGATAAGCCCTGGCCTGGCGCCCAGATACTGAAGCGTGGCGATATCGTCCCGCTTCTCGATGATGAGCATGGTCAGGGAGCCGAAGACATTGCATGAGACCACTATGATGATAAAGAGCAGTATCATGAAGATGACGGCCTTCTCGATACGCATCATACGGTAGACGGTCTCGTTCTGCATATACTTGTCCTTGACCGAATACCCCGGGCCGAGAGTCTCCCGGACCTGACGTACCGCGTCCTGGACATCCGCCCCCGGCACAAGACGCAGCTCCACGACACCCGCCTCGTTGTCGGACACCCCTACTAGTCTCCTGGCCCGCTCTATCGGCACGAAAAGCGTATTGGCATAACTCTCTCCGCCCGAGAAGAACATCCCTATGGGATAAAACGTCTCCTTGTTGAGCGACGCGGCGGGATTGACAAGGGATATCTCCCTGTCCCTGGCCGGAAAGTACACTTCTATCGGATCCAGGAAACGCGGTCTTATGCCCATCTCTACGGCCAGGCCCCTGCCGGTCACAGCCTGGGCCACCTCTCCGTGCATGAGGGTGAACTCTCCGTCCACGATGCAGGACTGCAGTTCAGGATCCTCGGTGTAGGCCTGCTCCACCCCCTTCAGCACTGCCGTACCCTCTTCGCGGTCATAGGTCAGAAACACGGTCTCCTCGATGCTTTCTGAATAAAGAGCCACGGACGGCATCGAGCGGACGGCATCGAAGGCCGGGGTATCGGTGCGAAAATACTTGGACGAAGCGGAGGTCACGGCGATATCGGGCATGGCTCTGTCATACATGCTCCGCACCACCTCCTCGAAGCCGTTGTAGATAGAGAGGACTATGATCAGTGCGCAACTGCCCACCGCAATGCCTATCGCGCTTATAAGCGAGATGATGTTGATGACATTGTGCGACTTCTTGGCGAAGAGGTAACGTCTGGCAATGAAGTATGACAGATGCATAATGGCTTTCTGACTGAGTGTGATGCTTGGTCTGCGACAGCCGGGATGGACTAAAGTATGGCTGCGGGACCCGCTACTTGGCGAGAAGCTCGTCTATGTGCTCCACGTAATCCAGCGAGTCATCCAGATAGAAGACCAGCTCGGGCACTATGCGCAGCTGCTTGGCCATCTGCCGGCCCAGTTCTCCGCGCAAGGCCCTGACCGAGTCCTGAATCATCCCGAATACCTTCCCCTGCTTGGCCGAGGGGAAAATGCTGACATAGACCTTGGCCACTGCCAGATCAGGACTGATGGATACTCCGCTTACGGACACGAGGGCACCGTCAAAGGCCGCCATGCCTTTGGAGCGGATAATCTCGGCCAGATGTCTCTGAATCTCCCTGGCCACCTTGAGCTGTCTGGTACTTTCTCCTTCCATATCTGCGGCCTCCTATTCGAATTTGAGAATATAATAGTTTTTCTTGCCTTTCTGGGCGAGGATGTACTTGCCGTCGATCAGGTCCTCCGCGCTGACTGTACGGTCGGCCGAGTCGCAGCGGTCCTTGTTGAGCGACAGACCGCCGCCCTGAATCATCTTGCGGCACTCGCCCTTGGAGGGGAATACGTCGGTGGTCACTGCCAGCAGGTCTATGACGTTCTGAGGCAGCACATCCTTGCTCAGACTGTACTGGGGCACACCGTCGAAGACCGACAGGAATGTCCTTTCATCCAGCGAGCGAAGAGTCTCCGAAGTAGACTTACCGAAAAGAATCTGCGAGGCATCCACAGCCTTGCGGTACTCGTCCTGCCCGTGTACCATGACGGTGATCTCGCGTGCGAGCAGCTTCTGGAGCTCGCGCAGGTGGGGTGCCTTGGCGTGCTCAGCCACGGCGGCCTCAATCTCCTCGCGGCTGAGGGTGGTGAATATCTTGATGTATCTGGCGGCGTCCTCGTCGCTGACGTTGAGCCAGAACTGGTAGAAAGCGTAAGGAGTGGTGTATTCAGGGGAGAGCCAGATATTGCCCTTCTCGGTCTTGCCGAACTTGCCGCCGTCGGACTTGGTCATCAGGGGCCAGGTCAGTCCGTATGCCTCTCCGCCCAGCTTGCGGCGGATGAGCTCGGTACCGGTGGTGATGTTGCCCCACTGGTCGCTGCCGCCCATCTGGAGCCTGCAGCCATAGTGCTGATAGAGATACAGGAAGTCGTAGCCCTGAAGAAGCTGGTAGGTGAACTCCGTGAAGGACATGCCCTCGCGTCCCTCTCCGCTGAGTCTCTTCTTGACCGAATCCTTGGCCATCATATAGTTGACGGTGATGAGCTTGCCGATATCGCGGGAGAAATCCAGGAACTTATAGTCCTTCATCCAGTCGTAGTTGTTGACCAGTATGGCGGCGTTGGGAGCCTTGCTCTCAAAATCGATGAACTTGGAAAGCTGGGCCTTGATGCACTCCTGGTTGTGACGCAGGGTTGCCTCGTCGAGCAGGTTGCGCTCCTGGGACTTCATCGAGGGGTCGCCGATCATGCCGGTGGCTCCGCCGATGAGCGACACAGGCCGGTGTCCCGCATCCTGAAAATGCTTGAGCATCATAACGCTGACCAGATGCCCTATATGAAGTGAATCGGCCGTCGGATCTATGCCCACGTATGCCGTACACTGTTCCTTGTTCAACAATTCTTCTGTCCCCGGCATGATGTCCTGGATCATGCCTCTCCATTTGAGGTCTTCGATAAAATTCTTCATCGTATGAGAAATAACTGCTTTGCTGTGGTAAATCCACGCAAAGGTAGTGATTTTTTGTTATCGGCGGTATATGCGGAAGAGGGCGGCACCGATACAAACAAGAACCAGTGCTATCATCCCCCAGATGAACCACATATTCAGCGTCTGCGTCTTACCTGCAGCCACCGAGAGCGTAGAGTTGGTGCAGAAAGAGAACAGCAGGGACAGCAGCAGGCCCAGCTGCGCGGCCAGATCCCGCTTGGCATCATTTGCAATTCCAGCTTTCCGGGCAGGGACGGGAAGGTTGACGATATTGGGGAATATCTGGGCCAGAAGCGTCAGTATGTAGACTCCAAGTCCTACAAGGGCGACAACCAGCAGGATGTTCCTGTCTCCGACTCTGTCCACAACTCCGTGGATATCAAAGTGGTTCGGCACCGGCACTCCCTCCAGCCGCGACCATGACAGCATGGGCGCGAAGGCTGTAAGCACCGCCACCGCAGCGACTATATTCAGGACAGAGTTGATGTAACGCCGTATCATGATATTGCAATCAATTAAGCTCCACGAGAGCCTCGGAGACATTGATGATGAAGTCACCGACCCTCTCGCACTCAGATACAAGGTCCATGTAGTAGACTCCACGGAGATAGCTGCTCTCCTCGGACTCGATATTGCGCAGATGTTCCTCCTTCAGATTGTCACGGTACTCGTTGATGTCATGCTCGGCGTCCTGCGCATTGGAGATGTTGATCACGTGGTGGAATCCCTCCTTGAGGTTGGCTATCATGCTGTCGATGGCCACATCCACCAGATCGAGCATGTGGTTGAGCTTCCTGACCGTAGCCTCATCGAACTTCTGGCTGTGCAGATTCTTGCGCTGCAGGATACGGCCTACATTGAACCCGGAATCCCCCATGCTCTCCAGCTCGCTGATGATCTTGTACATGGCCTGAAGCTTATTGGTACCCTCCTGGCTCAGGTCGCTCTCCTGTATATTGCTGAGATACTTGGCGATCTCGAACTCAATCCGGTCGGTTATCTGCTCGTAATGCTCGAGCTTCTTGAACAACTCGTCAAAACGGTTCTCGTCATCCGCCTCGTTGACGGCCTGCCGGGCATATCTGTACTGCTTCTTGACTATCTCGGAGAAATGCACGACCTCCTGCTCGGCCTGCTCCAGGGAAAGCTCGGCCGTGCTCATCATACCGCCCTGAATATAACGGAGACGGAAGACCTCCTCCTCGTCCTTGTGCCCCTTGAGCACCCAGGTGACGAACTTGACAATCTGCGGAGTAAACCACACGAGGATACAGGTATTGAGCAGGTTGAACAGAGTATGCACGGTGGATATGGCGTAGAGCAGGGACGCGGACGATACAAAGGGATCCTCGCCGCCCAGGCCTACGACGATCTTGGACACCAGCCACAGGAACGGCTTGTACAGTGCCAGCACCCAGATGACTCCGAAAACGTTGAACACCGTATGGGCCAATGCCGCCCGTTTCGCGGAGATGTTGCCGACAGAGGCCGCTATGTTGGCGGTGATGGTGGTACCTATGTTCTCGCCGAGCACCATCGCTGCGGCCATCTCGAACGGAATCCATCCCTGACTGGCCATGACCAGGGTCAATGCGACGGTCGCGCTGGAAGACTGCAGGACGATAGTCATCACCGTACCTACCAGCACGAATATCAGGACTGAGAAGAATCCCCAGTCAGTCCATCTCTGGATAAATGCGATAGCCTCGGGATTGGTGCTCAGGTCCGGCACAGAGTCTTTGAGAAAACTCAGTCCGAGGAAGAGCATGGCGAAACCGATGATCATCTCTCCGATGTTCTTGCGCTTCTGCGACTTGAACATCATGAAAGCAAAGCCTATGCCTATCAGGGGTATGGAAAGGGTGGATATGTCCGCGGTGAAACCCAGCAGGGAGATGAGCCACGAGGTGACGGTCGTACCGATATTGGCTCCCATTATGACTCCCACAGCCTGGGTCAGGCTCAGAAGGCCTGCATTGACGAAGCTGACGATCATCACTGTCGTCGCACTAGAAGACTGAATGATGGCCGTAATCAAAGTACCTGTCAGGATACGGGTGAACGAATTGGCCGTCATGGCCGAAAGGATGGAGCGGAGACGGCTGCCGGCGACTTTCTGAAGCCCCTCGCTCATCAGGGTCATTCCGTACAGGAACATGCCCAGTGCTCCGAGCAGTGTCAGGATCTGAAATACAGTACTCATTTAACAGCTTATTTGTGCAAATATAGTTATCTTTGCGCCATGTTGAACAAAGCCCGGTTTTTTTTGTCCTTACTGTTCCTGTCAGTGCTCTCGTCCCAGACCGCGCTCTGCCAGTACTACACCTTGGGCAACGACCCTTTCCGGGCCCGCTGGAGACAGATCTCCTCTGAGCACTACAGCATCATCTATCCCGAGGAGACGGACTCCCTGGCCAGACTCTACCTGTACACACTTGAAAAGATGCGGCCGGCAGTAATGTCCGAGCTGAATATCAATCCCAAGCCCATACCGGCAGTACTGCATCCCTACACTACCCTTAGCAACGGAGTCGTGACATGGGCCCCGAAACGCATGGACCTGTTCTCGTCTCCCGACCCTTACGGGAGCAACCCCGACTCATGGATACCTCATCTCATCACCCACGAGTCCAGGCACGTCGGTCAGGTGGAGCATTTCACAAAAGGGATATACAATGTATTCTACTATCCGTTCGGAGAGCAGATTACAGGCCTGGGACTCGGACTTTTCATAAGCGGACACGTCCTGGAAGGCGACGCAGTGGTGGCGGAGACCGAACTGACGCGCGGAGGACGGGGCAGAAACGCCGACTTCACCAGATACATGAGAGCGATGTACATCAACCGGGACTTCCGTTCCTGGGACAGGATGCTCTTCGGCTCTTCCAGATACCACACCCCGGACGAATATGTGTTCGGATATCTGCTGGAAAGCTATATCCGGTACGAATCCGGAGTAACCGACCTGATCGGACAGTATCTGTCCACACCTGTCCGAGGCTGGTACAACATAGGAAAGCTCATTGACCCAGTGAAATACGTGACAGGGACCGGCAAGGCGGAATATTTCCGAAGGTCTCAGAAGGTACTGAGCGAGATGTGGCGCAACGACTATCTGTCCAGAGGCCCTTTCACCGGATACACCGGGCTGGCGTCCAAAAAGGAAAGGCTCTACACCGACTTCTCCAACCCCATCTACATATCCGACCCGGCATCACCGTACTACGGATCCGTCCTGCTCCTGAAAGAGGGCATGGAGACCGCACGCAAACTGGTCATGATAGACTCCTCAGGCAAGGAGCATTTCCTGAGATTCTTCAACTCCACGGCCTCCCGTCCGACATACGACGGCAATAACCGCATCTACTGGTCCGAGAGCATCACCAACAATGCGGCCGGCATAGAAGACTTCTCGGTCATCATGAGCTTCGACATCCTCACAGGCCGGACCAGGTCGCTCCAGCGCAGGGCCAAATATTTCAATCCGGCACCATCGACCACAGGTGACACCCTGGCCGTCGCGGAGTACCCGGTCACCGGCAGTTCCTATCTGACACTGCTGTCGTCAGAGACCGGCGAGCCGCTGAGCCGTACCGAGGCCCCCGGGAAAGGCCAGATAAGAGAGTCCGTCTTCGTAGGCGGCATCCTCTACTGCTCGGTCATCATGGAGGACGGCATCGGCATATTCAGGCTGGATCCTCAGTCGGGAAAATGGAGTGGGACAGTGGCTCCTCAGCACCAGAGCATATCGGGTCTGAAAGCATACAAAGACCATCTGTACTTCTCCAGCGACCTGGACGGAGTCCTCAACATCTACAGATACGACCTCGGAACAGATTCCCTCCTGAAGATGACCAGTTCCGGATACGGAGCCGATTTCCCGTATTTCGATCCCTCCGGGAAGACACTGTACTACTGCGAATACGGCCCCGACGGATACCGTCCGGTCAAGGCGGCCTACGCACAGCTGTGCGACACTGCGGCCAACTTCAGCAAGCCCTATAGATGGCCGCTGGCGGAGCTGCTCTCAGCCCAGAGCGAAAAGAGACTGGAGAACACTCCGACCGGCAAGTCTCCGGCAGACTCCGGCATACTCAATCCGCAGGAATATCCCTCCCGCCGCTACAACAAGCTGCTCCATGCATTCAGGATACACTCGTGGTTCCCGGTATATGTGGACGTGGACCGCATCATGACCTTCTCGTTCGAGAGATTCTCTCAAGTCGCCTCTCTCGGAGCCACCATACTTTCCCAGAACACCCTCGGCTCTGTCATCACTTCCCTGGGCTACGGCTACGTAAAGGACTTCTACACCGGGAAATACTTTCACTCAGGCCATTTTTCCATAGACACCAGGCTCGTAGGGAACCTGGCACTGGAAGCCCGGTTCGATGTCAATGAGCGCAATGCCATGACCACCGTCTATGACATGACTTTCGGAGGGCAGTATATGTACGAGAACCGCAACACTCCCCTCCTGTCCGCCAGTGCGATGCTGTACTGGCCGCTCAGGTTCAACAGCAGGGGCTGGTACCGCAGCCTGACTCCATTTGTCTCATGGGGATTCAACAACGACCGGTATTTCGCTTACTCGTGCAGCCTTTCCGAGAACAGGATCATGCCCGTCGGCGGAGACTATACCACCATGAGACACCAGCTCCAGTACGGTATCTCCTACGGTCAGGTCATCCCCACGGCCAAGTCGCAGATCTATCCCAGATGGGGCTTCGGCATAACATTGCGCGGAGTGACCTCACCGGGCAGCGGCAGATATTTCAGGGATCTGATACACGCCGGCGGATACGTCTACCTCCCCGGCATCACCCGCCAGCAGGGGCTCAAGCTCAGTTTCTCGGCCCAGATGCAGATGAGACAGGACAGATATCTGACCTCCTCCATAGCGGCTTTGCCGAGAGGCTATAACATGTACAGCTACGCCGACACCTATCTCAATCTTACGGCGGATTACGCCATCCCCATTTATCTCGGCGACTTCAGCTTAGGCACTTTCCTCTACGTCAAGCGGCTGCAGCTGATACCATTCGCCGATTACGCCATGGAGCTGAACCGGGGACAGAGTCTGAAGGATTACTTCTCATACGGGGCCGACGTACTCCTGGACTTCAACATCATACAGCTCAGTTTCCCCATAAGCGCAGGAGTCAGATATGCCCGCACCGGGCCGAACGAAGGCCAGTCCAGAAACCATTTCGAACTGCTGTTCAACCTGACATTCTAGGCCTTGTCCAGGCCGAACCAGGTAAACAGCGCCTCCGCGCTGCGCTTTCCGATCACATTGACTATCTCGCGGTAAGGTGCGCTCTTTATCCTGGAGAGGGTTCTGTATTTGGTCACCAGCTTCTCCCGGCTCACCGCCCCTACTCCGGGAATATTGTCCAGCTCAGAGACCAGGGAGGACGCGCTGCGCCGGTTGCGGTGATGAGTGATGCCGAAGCGGTGCGCTTCGTCCCGGATATGCATGAGCACCTTCAGGGACGTGGAGTTGCGGTCTATAAAGTGAGGATACGGATCGCCAGGCACTATGACCTCCTCCAACCGCTTGGCCAGGCCTATGAGCGTCACCTTCCCGATGAGGCCCAGCTCGTTCAACGCCTCGTACGCCGCATTCACCTGCCCGCGCCCGCCGTCTATGACTATCAGCTGAGGCAGTTCCTGACCCTCGGCCAGCAGGCGGGAGTACCTCCTGTTGACCACCTCCTTCATCGACGCGAAGTCATTGGCCCCCACCACAGTCTTGATGTTGAAATGCCGATAGTCCTTCTTGGACGGAGCACCGTCCCGGAACACCACGCATGAAGCGACCGGGTTGGTACCCTGGATGTTGGAGTTGTCAAAGCACTCGATATGCACCGGCGGCACATCCATACCCAGATCCTTGCGCAGATTCTCCACGATACGCTGCGAGTGCTCCTCGGGATTGACGAACTCCTCGTGCTTGAGCCGCTCGAACTTGATGGCAGCCGCATTCTTGCGCCCCAGCTCCAGAAGCGCGAGCCTGTCCCCTTTCTCCGGCACGGTGAACGTGACACCCGGAAGCGCCTCGGGCATATCCGGCAGGAAAGGCACGACTATCTCCTGAGGACGCTCACTATCCTGCCCCTCATACTCCTCCATCTTCCCGTATATGCCGGAGATAAACGAGCCCAGGACAGCCGGAGCTTCCTCCTCTATACGCAGCTTGATCTCCAGATTCATGGACTGCACGATGCCGCCGTCATGCACCCTCAGGAAGCTGCCGAAGGCATCCTGCCCCTCCATGAGTACGTAGAAGACATCCACATTGATACCTTTACTATTTACTATCAACGATTTGGCATAATGCTTCTCCAGCAGCTCCATCTTCTCCTTCCACAGCTGCGCCTCCTCGAAGTCCAGCACGGCCGCCCTCTCTTTCATCCGCTTCTCAAAGTCCTTTATGAGCGTATAGGAGTTGCCCTTGAGTATCTGCACTATCGCCTCGATCTGCGCCCCGTATTCCTCCTCGCTCATCTTCCCGACACACGGCCCGGCGCATTTGCCCAGATGATAGTCCAGGCATACCTTGTACTTGCCTTTGGCGATACCTTCGGCCGTAATGGCGGACTTGCAGGTCCGCAGCCGGTAGAGTGTATTGATCAGAGCCAGCAGATTGTGCGCGTGCATGGCCGAGCTGTACGGCCCGAAATACCTGGAACCGTCCTTGACGAACCGGCGGGTAACCGTCACCCTGGGGAACTTCTCGTTCCTCAGGCAGATCCACGGATAGGTCTTCCCGTCCTTGAGCAGGATATTGTAGCGCGGCTGATACTGCTTGATAAGATTGTTCTCCAGCAGGAATGCATCCGCCTCCGAGCCTACTACGGTATGGTGTATGTCGGCTATCTTCGAGACCATCACACGGGTCTTGCGGTTCAGCCCGTTGGGCCTGAAATACTGCGACACCCGGTTCTTCAGGTCCTTGGCCTTACCCACGTATATCACCGTCCCCGAAGCGTCCAGAAAACGGTAGACTCCGGGACTGTGAGGCAGCATTTTCAGTTTGTCCAATATGTCCATTTGAAAATATGTTTATCTTTGTAGGATATTTTTGCACTATGACAGTGAAGCCGGATACAAAGTTAATCAATAAATCTGACATTCAGAAAGCTCTCAAGCTGAAGGGACCGGCAGGCTCTCTCGCAGCCTCCTGCGCCATGTCCATGATGGGGCTGAACCGCATCAACCGTCTGTATCCGGAGTTCGGAGAGTTCCGAGGCAGGGAGTTCACCAAGGCCGCCATGAAGACATTCCGCATATCGGCCGACATCCTGCAGGAAGAGCTGGAATACATCCCCAAACAAGGGCCTTTCATCATCGTTTCCAACCACCCGTTCGGAGGCTGGGACGGCATAGTGCTGTACAACACGGTGGCGGCCATCCGGCCTGACTTCAAGATCATGACCAACTTCATACTGTCCCACATCCCCAATCTCAAGGACAGTTTCCTGGCGGTCAATCCCTTTTCCGACAACAAGGGGCTAAAGAGCAGCTTCTCCGGCATCAAGGCCGCGATGGAGATCCTGGAGAAAGGAGGATGCGTGGGGATATTCCCTGCCGGAGAAGTGTCCACCCGCTACAAAGGATACAGCAGGCCCGCCGACAAAGCATGGTCAGGCACTGTCATGAAGCTGATCCGCAACAGCGGAGTTCCCGTGGTTCCGGTGTATTTTGACGGCACCAACTCCAGGTGGTTTCATTTCGTAGGGAAAATCCATCCGATGCTGCGTACCGTCAATCTGCCCAACGAGCTGCTTAAGCGCAGCGGCAGGACGGTGACAATGCGCATAGGCCGGCCCTTCCCCGCTTCCGAGATTCAGAGATACGACGACATCAAGGAACTCGGCCGGATGCTGCGCAACAGGGTATACGCCATGGAGGCCAACACACCCGGAAGGTTCGAGGTACATCTGACCGAAAGGCCCCAGGAACCGCTCATACCGCCGGTGGACAGCCGGGAGCTGGCAAAGGAGATGGATGCCCTCACCCCCCTCTTCGAGGTCTACAAATACCGCTGCTATCTGGCCGACACGGAGCAGATCCCGGCCATGATGAGCGAGATAGGCAGGAGGAGGGAAGAGTCATTCCGGCAGGTGGGAGAAGGCACCGGCGCAGGCATCGACACCGACAAGTACGACCGCTACTACAAGCACCTCATACTCTGGGACAAGGACAGCAGGAAACTGGCCGGGGCATACCGGTTGGGTATCGGCCGGGAGATATATGAGAGATACGGAGTCGAAGGATTCTACACCCATACCCTCTTCAAGTACTCCAAAGAGTTCACCGAAAAGCTGCCCGAATGTATAGAGCTGGGCCGGTCATTCCTCTCTGTCGAGTACAAGAAAGAGGCCCTGCCCCTGATGCTGCTCATCAAGGGCCTGCTGTTCACGGTGATCCGATACAGCAACTGCAAATACCTGTTCGGACCGGCCAGCATAACGAGCTGGCTGCCGCCGTTCTACAGAAGCCTGATCATCTACGGACTGTCAATGTGTACTCCCGGCAGTTCCGAATGCCCGGTGACACCGCGCACACCTTTTAAGTACGACTTTCTGAGGGTGGACCCCGCCCTGCTGCTGAAAGGCAAGGCCGGAAACGTGGACTCTCTGGACAAATGCATCCAGCGTCTGAGCGACGGCCGGTACAGAATCCCCACCCTGCTCAAAAAGTACGTCAAGCTGGGCGCGGACATCCTGGCCTACAACGTGGACAAGGAATTCAACTACTGCGTGGACGGCATGATCTTCCTGGACATAGACAAAGTGCCCCGCAGCGAGGTCGTCCTCCTGACCAAGGGCAGCGACAACCCCGAGACCCTCCTCGAACGCTTCAAGCAATAACCCCAAACTGCTGCGGGGTACGCCTCAGATCACAGTCTCCACTGACAGTCAATAACTTAACACCCTAAAAAGGTGCCCTGTCCGGCTTTCAAACCTCAACAGGGCACCTTTATTTTCAGCAACTAACTGTAAATCAATAACATCCTCTGCAGAAACTTTCCCAGACCGTGAGATGTCATAAACGCAGATGTGGGTACCGTAGGTGACGGGAGTGGCGTAGAGACAGGCGGGTTATGGGACGGGGTCGTAGCCGCTGCCGCCCCAGGGATGACAGCGCAGGAGTCTCCTGACCGTCAGATATAGTCCCTTTACGGGACCGTGCTTGCGGAATGCCTCCAGGGCGTATGCCGAGCAGGTGGGCGTAAAGCGGCACGAGGCAGGCTTGTACGGAGATATGCACACCTGGTAGAACCGGATCAGGAACACAAAAGGAGCTATCAGGATCTTCTTAAGCACCCTGCGCCACTTTTGCCAGCGCGTTTGAGAGACATTCGGCGATCTTTCCATATTCCAGTATTTCATTGGCCGTGTAGACCATCAGGATATCCTTGCCGGCAAAGTCCGGGCATTCTTTCTTTATATGACGCAGAGCCTCCCTGGTCCGGCGGCGCACCAGATTGCGCTTGACCGCCCGCTTGAATATCTTCTTGGGAACGGATATTACCGTCTCGTCCGCATCTCCGTCAGTGTTGTCCAGTACATACAGACGGTATGGATAGGAGTAGTATTTCTTCCCTTCGGTATGCAGCCTCTCTACCTTGGTCATAGATCAGTTGGAGGATATATACGAAAGTACGAACTCATCCGGGCCTGAGCGCAGGGACATCCGTCCCGATGCCATGGATATGGAGTCTATGAGGAAGCACTTGACATCCCATTTACCGGTAGTGCCGAACTCCCAGTTGTCGTATAGAGTCATGACGAGAAAGTCCTCGTAGAGACGGTAATAGTCCTCGCCGTCACCCACCGGATCCCAGGAGTTCTCACCGCTGCGGACGGACATGGACAGGACATTGTCAGGGAGGAACTGCACCCTGTAGTTCATGAACTCCCCTCCGTTCCTGGTATTGAACTGCCAGATACCGTAGAGAGTATCGGCCGCGGCATAGTCCAGAGGTATCTTGCGCATGGTCATCTGACTGTACTCGGGAGTGACTTCCGCACCGTTTATCGTGTAGCTGTCCACTCCCAGGGTCATCAGCGAGTCCTGAGACAGAACGAAACTGTATTCCTGATATGTGTCCACCCCGTTCAGATAGCCGTACAGGCCGGAATAAGTCCCGCTGATGGAGAAGTCACAGCAGTAGATGTCGTATCTGAGCGTATTCTCTCCCCATTGATAATTCGCACTGTCAAGAGTCAGCACACCCTCGTACTTCACGGTCCCGGAGGAGGTGAAAGTCATGACGGTATAGTTGCGCTCGTCCAGAAGATTGCCGTCGTAGGTATCCACAATCCACGTGGCCTTAAGGTTCTCCCTGTTGTAGGCCGGACTTTCCTGACTGCACGACACGGTCATACCTGCGGCAAAGATTACCGCACAGAGAAGAGCTGCCGTATAACCGTGACGGAACAACATGCTATTTGTGGTTTTCAAGGTAAAGCAGCAGAGCCTTCGACACCGAGGGAGCCTCGGGAGTCGGAGCCTCGACCTCCACTGCGAAACCGTTTTCCTTCAATGCCCTGGCAGTAGACGGGCCGTAGGTTACGAACAGCAGGTCGCCCTGCTTGAAATCAGGGTAATTCTGAGCAAGGGACTTGACATCCGAAGGACTGTAGAACACCACCATCTGGTACTTCGAGAGGTCCACGTCCTTGAGGTCGCTGTAGACGGTCTTGCTGAAGACTGCGTTGCCGAACTTGAGCCCTGCTTTTGTAAAGGCTTTGATTACATCAGGCTTTGTCGTGTCCGTGGAAGCTATCAGGAAGTTCTCCCCCTTGTGCTTGGGCCCGATCGTATCTATTACTGAATCCACAGTCCCTTTGCCGAAGAATATCTTGCGCTTGCGGTACACTATGTGTTTCTGGAGATACAGAGCTATGTTCTCCGTCGTACAGAAGTATTTCATCGTCTCGGGTACAGTGACCCTCATAGCCTCACACACTGAGAAAAAGGCATCTATAGAGGACTTTGCCGAGAAAAATATCGCCGTATAATCCAGAATCGCAACTTTCTGCGCCCGGAATTCCTTGGCTGTCAATGGCTCTATCTTAAAGAAAGGGAAATAGTCAACCTGTACACCGTATTTTGAGGTGATCTCACTGAATGGAGACTGAGTGTTTCCCGGAGCCGGCTGCGAAACCAAGATATTGCTTATCTTCATTGCAATCTATCGTTAAAATTTTAATATTGTCGCTACAGCTATCGCTATAGGCAGTATTTCAAGCGTGCAAAGATACAAAATAGACATTAAAAGCGGCTCTTTAAATGCAAAAATTATTCTCAGCTGCTCCGTCAGATACAAAAATACCAGCACTCCCGAGACCGCCGGAGCGACCTTGTCCGTCAGCACCGGAAAGATATCCGGCATGAACATTCCCAGAATGTATATAACACAGAAAACCATGACTGCCGTCATAAAGGACACACACGACATCCTGTTGACGGCCGTGACAAAACCGTCCTCTCCCGAGACATAGGATATGCCCGATGTGACGATGAAGCGCAGGGCGAAATACGCGCATATGCACCCCAGAATCACATAATACGGAGCCTCCACCGCCTGCGTACCGTACACCAGGAAAGCCGATATCGGCAGAGTGATGACAAACGACAGCAGCAGGCCGTATCTTACCGCCGGGGAAGTGTCGAAATAGGTACGGCGCACGGGGGACTTGAAGAAGCCGCCCATCCATGTAAAGAATACGGAGAATGGCCTGCGGAAGACAAGTCCGAAGACTATCAGGAACAGTATCGTCCACACGAAATACTGTCCGCCCTGAATCCCGGATTCCACGGCTGACGGCAACACATAATGCTGCAGCTGCGAGCCGGGCCACAGTCTTTCCACGCTTCCGTCAGTTACCGCGTTTTGCCACATAGCCCATAGATGTCAGAAATGCCGTGACCTTGTCCCTGCAGTCTCCCTGTATGAGTATCTCACCGTCCTTGACGCTTCCGCCCGTACCGCATCTGCTCTTGAGCTTGCGGCCCAGCTCCGTCAGGTCCTCCTCACTGCCGACAAAGCCCTTTACCAGAGTAACCTGCTTGCCGCCCCGGTTGCGGCGGTCCAGATATACTGTCAGTTTCTGTCTGGACGGAGGCAGAGTCTCCACCACGCTTTTCTCCTCAGAGGGGATATTGAAGTCGGGATTTGTTGAGTAAACCAATGGCATAACGGTAATTTTTGTGCAAATTTAGTATATTTGCGGTTTATACACATGAAATAGACGACAAATGGAGCAGAAAAAGTTCACTCTTATCAACCGTATCTTCTCGGTCATCGTCCTGGTGACCGCTTCCATCACATACCTTATGACCATTGAACCCACGGTAAGTTTCTGGGACTGCGGCGAGTTCATCGCCTCATCCTACAAACTGGAAGTGGGACACGCCCCCGGCAACCCGGTGTTCCAGATGATAGCCCGGTTCTTCACCATGTTCGCCTCTCCGGAACATGCGGCCATGGCGGTCAATATCATGAGTGCCCTCTGCTCTGCATTCACCATATTCTTCCTGTACCTGACCATAGTCCATCTGGGACGCCGCATCATTGAGAAAAACGGCGGAAACAGAGTCCTGTCCGCAGGAGAGGCCCTCTCCCTTATCGGAGCCGGAGTAGTCGGAGCCCTCGCTTACTGCTGGTCCGATACCTTCTGGTTCTCCGCTGTCGAGGCCGAGGTGTACGCCATGTCCTCTCTCTTCACCGCTGTCGTGTTCTGGATGATCCTCAAATGGGAGGAACAGGCCGACACCGAATACGCTGACCGCTGGATCGTGGCCATTGCATTCCTGATGGGACTTTCCATCGGAGTACACCTGCTCAACCTGCTGACCATACCCGCGATAGCATTTGTCTACTACTACAAGAAAGCGACGAAAGTCACCACCTGGGGCTGCGTCGGAGTATTCGCCGTCTCAGCGGTCATACTGGCCGTAGTGCTCTGGGGCATCATCCCCTACCTGCCGAAGATAGCCGCGCTGTTCGACCTGCTGTTCGTCAATGTATTCAACCTGCCTTTCAACACCGGAGCGGCATTTTTCGTCCTAGCACTGCTCGCCCTCAGCTTCTGGGCCATATATTTCACCCGGAAGAAGGGAAAGCATATCTGGAACACCGTCATGCTCTGCTTCACGATGATAGTCATCGGCTACTCGGCCTTCGCGATGGTGGTCATCCGCTCGGCCAACAACACTCCCACCAACGAGGGACAGCCGGACAACCCGTTCGCCCTCGTCAAATATCTGGGCCGCGAGCAGTACGGCAGCACCCCTCTTGTATACGGACCCACATTCGCATCAGTACCTATTGATTATAAGGAATCATCATACTACACCAAGCTGGACGGCAAATACCACAAGACCACCAACCCCATAGACTATGTCTACGCATCCGACAGCAAGATGTTCTTCCCCAGGATGCACAGCAAGGACCCTTCGCATATCCGGTTCTACAAGAGCTACACCCAGGACCGCGGCAAGGTCATTCCGGGCACAAAGGAGAAGATGCCCACATTCGGGGACAATCTCAAGTTCTTCTTCGACTACCAGTTCAACTGGATGTATATGCGCTACTTCATGTGGAACTTTGCCGGAAGGCAGAACGACCTGCACGGCCAGGTGCCCGGAGACCCGATATCCGGCAACTGGGAGTGCGGCATAGACTTCATTGACAGGGCCAGACTGGGAGACCAGTCCGAAGGTCCGGACTACATCATACACAACAAGGCCAAGAACCATTACTACATGCTGCCGCTGCTGCTGGGTATCATCGGCCTGCTCTTCCAGCTGGGCAAGGACAAGCGAAACTGGTGGATCACCTTCCTGCTCTTCTTCCTCACGGGCATCGCCATCATCCTGTACCTCAATCAGTCTCCTTATCAGGTACGCGAGAGGGACTACGCCTATGCCGGCAGCTTCTACGTATTCGCCATATGGATAGGCCTGGCAGTCATGGCCGTCTATGACTGGCTGCGCAAGCCTTTCTCGAAGATACATATCCCTGAAAAAGTGACCGCAGTCGCTGTCAGCGTCGTACTGCTCGGAGTACCCGTCCTCATGGCCGCCGAGAACTGGGACGACCACGACCGCAGCAACAGATACACGGCCCACGACATGGCCTACAACTACTTTATGTCCACAGACCCCCAGGCCATCCTCGTGACCCACGGAGACAATGACACATTCCCTCTGTGGTACATCCAGGAGGTAGAGGGCGTGCGCCTGGATGCCAGGGTGATGAACACATCGCTGCTGGGCATTGACTGGTACATCGACCAGATGCAGTGGAAACAGTACGATGCAGAGCCGATAAAGTTCACCACAAAGCGCATCAACTACCTGTACGGCACCAACGACTACGTCAACATCATAGACCGTGTCAACCGTCCCATCCTGCTCAAGGATGCCATCGACCTCTTCAACGATCCCCGCGTCAAGGTCAACATATACGGCAGTCAGGAGAGTTTCCTGGCGGCCAGAAAGCTGCTGATACCGGTCAACAAGGAGAACGTCATGAAATACGGCATAGTACCCGAGTGCGATTATGACAAGATACTGGACACCGTATGCCTGGAGATACCCGCAGACAAGAGATTCCTGGACAAGACCGAGCTGATGATACTCGACATGCTGGCCAACTACGACTGGGACCGTCCCATCTACTTCATGACCCAGGGAGGCTCCCTGGAGATAGGCATACGGGACTATCTCCAGCTGGACGGCTATACCTATAAGTTCGTGCCCATCAAGAGCAGCCTGTCCCTGACCAACGTAAGCCAGGTGGACACAGATGCCCTCTATGACAGGCTTATGAACGTCTTCAGACTGGACCGCTTCGCCGACGACTTCTTCGTGGACTATCAGAATCTGTCCACATTCAACGGAGTCCAGTCCCACAGATTCATCTTCGTCCAGACCGCGCTGGCCCTGTACGACAAGGGCGAGAAAGAGAAAGCCGTACAGCTGCTCGACCGGATGCAGGAGACTTTCCCCGACAGGAACTTCCCGCTCAACTCCTCAGCCGCAGTGCGCTACGTCAACGAATGGATGGTGCTCAGTGCCATAGAACTGTACATCAAATGCGGCGAGAAAGAGAAAGGTCTTGACCTGGCTGACAGATTCATCAACGAGACGATGGATGCCATCGTACTGTTCTCCAGACCGTTCCATGGCTCCGTACTCTCCCGCACCGATCTGGAAAGCAACTTCCAGTTCTATCAGTACGCTGTCGATATAGTGAACCAGGCAGATACAGAAAAGGCCCGGGAATACTCCCAGGCCCTTGAAGACTTCTTCAACTCCGCTGTCTGATTATTCGATAAGCATATTGCAGCCGCGCCGTTCGGCCCCTTTAAGCCGTCCCTCGACGGTGAAGGAGCCGTCCGGCCATACTCTGCCGACATCCTCGGTCTCGATGAACGAGCATGAGTTGCGGTTGGCCAGATCGATGATATTGATGATGCCGCGCTCCCCCGGAGCCGCATCCCTGAACGGGTCGTTGATATCGCGGATGATTACCCTCATCCAGTCCGGTGTACGGAACACTCCGTCCCCCTTGGAATAGGCCTGCGAAAGCAACTCGCACATCCCGTATTCCGAATGTATGGCCTGCAAGCCGAATCCCTCAGACAGACGGCTGTGCAGTTCTTCCCTGGAAAGTTCCTCCCTCCGTCCCTTCATGCCTCCGGTCTCCATGACCGTAAGCCATGAATCATTAGGCCCTTCAAGACTGTACTTTTCAGTAAAATCCAGCAGGGCGAAGGCCACACCGAGCAGCAGAGTCCTCTGCCCTCTCTGCCGCAACTCTGTAAGAGTGCTGAAAAGACGGTCATGGTCATAGAGGTAGTAGCCGCTCTCGGGCCGTCCGCTTTCCCTTATAAGACGGTCCGCCATATAGACCAGCGACGAGCCCTCCCGCTCCAGATAGGACGGCAGCAGGGCCAGAATGACATAATCCTCCGGCTCACCGTAGAACTGCCTGAATCCGCCCAGAAAACTCTCCTCGTAAAGCGATATGTCCAGCACGCAGTGCCTTGACGGAGTCTGTCCCGTCGTGGAACTGCTATAAAAAATCTTCTGCGGCACCGCAGACGGGTCCGCAGAAGATATGATGTCATATTGCTTGAAGAAGCGTATGGGCAGGAAAGGTATGTCTGATATACCGGTCAATCCCTCCGGCGTGACTCCCAGCAGATCCGCATATCTGCGGTAATGCGGGCAACAGTCATACTGGTAGCGGAAGACCTCCAGAATCTCTCCTGTGTCCATCCGTCCGCTATCTGTCAGCCCTGTCAAGCTCGATGGTGAAGTGCCTCATGATAGGCAGTTCCTTGACGATCTTGTAACCGCGTGTAATGGACTCGCGGCGGTCGTAGACGTTCTTGGCTGCGGCTGCGATGTAGTCCATGTGGTTGTTGGTGTACACCCTGCGGGGGATGGCCAGACGGAGCAGCTCCAGAGCGGGATAACGGTTCTCACGGGTAACAGGGTCACGGTCTGCGAGCAGCGAGCCGATCTCCACACCGCGGATACCGGCCTCGAGATAGAGCTCGATACCGAGGGTCTGAGCGATAAACTCCTCCTTGGGAAGATGAGTCAGGATCTTCTTGGCGTCGAGGAAGATGGCGTGTCCACCGGCAGGCCTCTGGTAAGGCACTCCGTACTCGTCCAGCTTCTTGCCGAGGTAGGCCACCTGGTTGATACGGGTCTCCAGGTACTCGAACTCGGTACCCTCGAGCAGACCCTGAGCCAGTGCGTTCATGTCGCGGCCGGCCATACCGCCGTAGGTCAGGAAGCCCTCGTTCATGATGGTGAACATCTGGGCCTTGCGCATATCAGCCTCGTCACGGAAGGCCACGAAACCGCCGATGTTGACGATAGCGTCCTTCTTGGCCGACATGGTCATATAGTCAGCGCCCTCATACATCTCATGGACAATCTCGCGGATGGTCTTGTTCTCATAGCCCTTCTCACGGGTCTTGATGAAGTAGGCGTTCTCGGCGAAACGTGCGGAGTCCATAAGCAGCTTGACACCGTATTTCTTACACAGAGCGGATACGCCCTTGATGTTCTCCATGGATACGGGCTGTCCGCCGGCGGTGTTGTTGGTGACGGTCAGCACTACGCACGGTATCTTCTCGCGGGGAGTGGTCTTGAGCACTTCCTCAAGCTTCTCCAGATCCATGTTGCCCTTGAAGGGAATCTCCAGCTCGGTATTGGCCGCCTCCTTGATGGTGCAGTCCAGAGCCACTGCCTTACGGTACTCGATATGTCCCTTGGTGGTGTCGAAATGGGAGTTGCCGGGAAGGATATCACCCTCTTTTACGATGCTTGAGAAAAGCACGTTCTCAGCTGCACGGCCCTGATGCGAAGGCAGTACGTAGGGCAGACCGGTCAGCATCTCGATAGTGTCTTTCAGTCTGTAGAAAGAACGTGCGCCGGCGTAGCTCTCGTCGCCCTCCATGATGGCGGCCCACTGCTTGTCGCTCATGGCGCCTGTACCGGAGTCGGTCAGCAGGTCGATGAATACATAGTCGCTCTTCAGCAGGAAGAGGTTGTACTTGGCCTCTTTAATCCATTTCTCGCGCTCCTCGCGGGTGCTTTTTCTGATGGTCTCCACCATCTTGATTCTGTACGATTCTGCAAAAGGAAGTTCCATAAAATATCAATTTTTAAAAGTTATCCCCAAAATTACGAATAATTGCAACAACTCCGCCCAAAATTTTAAAAAGAAATAGCAAAGGAGACAATAAAATTCCCGGGACGAATACTGGACTCATCCCGGGAATCTATCTTAGTACCGGATATCAGTTGCTATTTGCCGGCGGCCTGAAGCTTTTTGGCTTCCTTGCGGGCCTTGCGCAGCGACAGGTCGTACATGATAGGCGTACCTACGAATACCGAAGAGTAAGTACCTACTAAGATACCGACGAGCAGGGCAACTGCGAAGCCCCTGATCACCTCGCCGCCGAAGATGGCGATGGCGAGCATCACGATGAAGGTGGTACCCGATGTGTTGACGGTACGGGCAAGGGTGCTGTTGATAGCGTCGTTGATATTCTGGTACAGCTCGCGTTTGGGATAGAGCTTGCGGTACTCACGGATCCTGTCGAAGATAATCACACTGTCGTTGATGGAGTAACCGATAATCGTCAGCACTGCGGCGATGAAGGTCTGGTCCACGTCGAGGGTGAACGGAAGCACTCCGGTGAACAGTGAGAAGAAGCCGACTGTCAGGATAGCGTCATGCGCTGTGGAGACAACTCCTCCGAGACCCCATGTCCAGCCCTTGAAGCGGACTGCGATGTAGGCGAAGATTGCGAAGAGGGCGATGGCCACCGCTATGAGGGAGTCACGCTTCATGTCGTTCGCGATAGTAGGACCTACCTTGTCGGACTGGATGATACCGTTGGGGTTCTCCAAAGTCGAGATGAACTGGTCGTATGTGATGGGGTTGACGAAGTACTCCTTCAGAGCCTCGTACAGCATGTGGTCTACAACAGCGTCAGTCTCGGTGCTCTGGTCCTCAATCATGTAGGTGGTGGTAATCTTCATCTGGCTGGCACCTCCGAACTGCTTGACCTCAACGCCCTCGCCGAATGCATCCAGGACAGATGCCCTGATGTCCTCAGCAGCCACATCCTGGTCAAAACGTACTACATAGGTACGGCCGCCAGTGAAGTCCACACCGTAGGTGAAGCCCTTGAAGATGATGGAGCCGACACTTATCAGCACCAGCACGGTGGAGATAATATAGGCGTATTTACGTATCTTGACGAAATCCACGTGGGTATGCTGCAGGAAGTCCTTGGAGAACTTGGTGTAGAACGAGATGTTCTTGCCACGGCTCAGACGGGCCTCGAAGATAAGTCTGGAGATGAATATCGATGTCAGCATGGAGGTGATGATACCGATAACCAGTGTGGTGGCGAAGCCCTGTACAGGACCGGAACCGAAGAAGAAGAGCACCAGACCGGTGATGATGGTGGTAAGGTTACCGTCGATAATCGCTGAGTAAGCGTGCTTATAACCCTCGGACACAGCCAGACGGAGAGCCTTGCCGGCACGGAGTTCCTCCTTGACACGCTCGTAGATGATCACGTTGGCGTCCACCGCCATACCGAGAGTCAGCACCAGACCGGCGATACCGGGAAGGGTGAGGACCGCTCCGAAGGATGCAAGGGCACCGAAGAGGAAGAGCACGTTGCACAGCAGCGCCGTGTCGGCCGCAATACCTGCGCCCTTGTAGAAGATAATCATATAAAGCAGCACGCAGAGGAAGGCTATCACGAAGGATATCATACCTGCCTGGATGGACGCGCTACCGAGTGACGGACCTACGACCTGCTCCTGAACGATGGTGGCGGGAGCGGGCAGCTTACCGGAGTTGAGCACGTTGGCAAGGTCAGTAGCCTCCTCGATGGTGAAGCTGCCGGAGATTACGGAGCGGCCTCCGGTAATCTCTGTATTGACGCGGGGGAACGAGTACACCATGCCGTCAAGCACGATGGCTATGCTCCTGCCGATGTTGTCGGCTGTCAGGCGGGCCCATGTCTGGGCGCCCTCGGCATTCATGGCCATGTCCACCTCAGGCTGACCGCCCATGTTGTTGTATGCTACACGTGCATCGGAAACCACTCCTCCATCAAGGGGAGCCTTGCCGTCACGGGTATTGACCTTGATGGCCACAAGCTGATAGTAGTTGCCGCCGGGATATTCGGCAGCAGGCTTGACTGTCCACATAGGAACGAGGTCAGCGGGCAGTGCCGCCTTCACCTGAGGCAGTCTGAGCCAGTTGTTGATCTTGGCCGTATCCCTGTAGTGAGCGATACCGATCACGGGACCGGGCATCAGCTGACCGTTGTACATCGAAGGATTGAGGGCGTAGAAGAACGGATTGTTCCTGGCGAAGTTGAGCTCGTCGGAAGAGAGTGAGTCCTCCTGCTGCTCCAGCTCGGCAACGAGCTCGTCAAGACCTGTATTCTCAGCCTCCGATGTCTGTCCGGCAACCTCAGTATTATTCTCCGCAACCGGTGTCTCCTCACCGGCCTGCATATCCTTTACGATAGTGTTTACTTCCTGGAGATAGCGGAACACCTCGGGATTCTCATAAGTTGTCCAGAACTCAAGGGAAGCCGTTCCCTGGAGGAGCTTGCGGACACGCTCGGGCTCCTTAACGCCAGGCAGTTCCACAAGTATGCGGCTGGATGTTCCGAGCCTCTGGATATTGGGGGATGTCACTCCGAAACGGTCAATACGGTTACGCAGCACGTTGAACGAGTTGGCGACAGCACTTTCAGCCTGCTCGCGGATCACTGCGATGACCTCGTCGTTGGAACTCTGGGCATTGATCCTGTCCCTGAGGTCGATGGTACCGAATATCTGGGAAAGTCTCTGTCCGGGAGCAACCTCGTTCCATGCCTCATGGAAAAGGGTGATGAAGTCGGTGTTTCCGCCGGATGCCGTCTCTCTCTCCTTAGCCAGGGCGAGAGCCTGCTCGAACTCGGGGGAGGTGTTGTAGTTGGACAATGCCCTTACAAGGTCGCTCAGCTGAACCTCCAGCATGACGTTCATACCGCCCTTGAGGTCAAGACCCAGATTGATCTCCTTCTCCTGCACCTCTTTGTAAGTATGGCCGAGATATATCTTCTCGGCACTTACAGAGTCGATGTAATACCTGTTCCTTTCTTTTCTGATAGAGTCCAGATAATAAGCCTTATCCAGCTCAGATACCTCCGCGAAGGAGGGTTTCTGCTGCTCGGCCATGACAGCTGCCTCGGCAAACTTGTCAGCCTTGTTCTGCTGAATGACAGAAACGGCTGTGAAAGAGAGCTGATACAGGCAGGCCAGAGCGATCAATACCGCCAATAGAGAAATGGCACCTTTACTTTGCATATCAATTCTTTTTTTAAACTTTCTAAAACAATGTTTTTCTAGTTTGCATAAAAATGAGGGTACAAAAGTACTATTTTTTTCTTATTTGTAAAGTATTTAGTAATTTTGTTCACCTTAAATTTGAATATGACTGCCTTATATAAATATTTCCTGGCACTCCCGGCAGTTCTGCTGATATGTCTTACGGCATACGCACAGCAGGGCGGAGATAAGGTGGAGGAGGATTTGAGAAGAGCCGGTATATTCCACAGAAACTATCAGTTCGGAAAGGCCGTGGAGTATTACTCCGAAGCACTTGACAAGACAGCGGACACGACCCTCAGGCTTGAAATCATGGAACGGATAGTGGAATGTCAGAACGGGGAGAGCATGATGCAGTACATAGTACGTCCGGATGAGATTACTTCCGGCATATTCCGTATCAACGAATTTTTCCTATATATTGACGAATTCAGCGACAACTCCTGGATTCCGGTGCCCAATCCTTTCATAAAGACCCCAGGACACAGGACGAACCGGTTCTACACCTCAATGTACATGCCGGAAGGAAGCAGCCGGGTCATATTTTCCGCTCCCGATGAATCCGGAGCATGGAATCTCTACACTTCCAGCCTCAAGGACAGTGTCGTATGGACTGTTCCGGTCCTTCTGAGCGAGAATATCCTCTCCAGCGGCAATGAGATATTCCCTGTGCTGAGCAAGGACGGAAAGACACTGTATTTCGCATCCGACGGTCTGCCCGGTATGGGAGGCTACGATCTGTTCTGCAGCACCTGGGATGAGGAAAATGAAGACTGGAGTACCCCTGAGAACCTGGGATTCCCCTATTCCTCCACAGGAGATGACATCCTCTTCCTCAACAACGAGGCAGGTTCATGCTCCATCATAGTCTCAAACAGAGAGACTGAGGGCGACTCTGTCAAGATATACGTAACGAAATTCATTGCAACTCCCGTAAAGACCCCTCTTGAGGACAATGAATCCCCTCTCCTGATATCCTCATTTTCAAGCAGACCGGAAACAGAAAAAGGGGAAACGGCATCCGACACCGCAAAATCACCACAGACAGACAGCTACTCTCTGCTCGTACACCAGCTGCGCAGACTGCAGAACGATCATAAGGAAAAGCTGGACAAAATAGAAGAAAGCCGCAGAATCTACGGGAACGCCTCCGCCGAAGACAGGAAATTCCTGGCCGGAATCATACGGGACATAGAGCAGGAGTCCATGAGCATCAAAAAACGGATAGACGAAGTGAGCGCCCAAGTACGGGAAATGGAGATGCAGTTTCTTTCAAAGGGCATCATCCCGGTATCATACGACGAGATGCTGACAAATAACGCGGATCTGCCGACCGGAACAGACACAGACAACGAATATATATTCCGTAAACATGCGCCGGGAAAGATACCTTATATTATAGTGGAGATGCCCGAGCCTGAGTTTGACTACAGCTTCAAGATCCTCGGCAGGAACAAAGGACAGTTTGCGGAAGACAATACCCTGCCGGACGGCATAGTATACCAGATTCAGTTCATGGTTCTGTCATCCCGCGCCACCGTCAGGGATATCAGGGGTATGAGCCCTGTATTCGTGACACGGATGCCCTCCGGCAAATATCTGCACACTGTCGGCCTGTTCGGCACCTATCAGGAGGCTCTCTCCAATCTCAACAGAGTAAGGAAAAACGGATTCCCCGAAGCGTTCATAATAGCCTTTGACAACGGCAGGAGCATCTCCGTCAAGACCGCCCGGAACATGGAGGGCAAGAAGCAGACACCGAAAGAGCCGGCCTCTTCCGCCAATATGGCCTGGCAGGTGATCCTGCCCGGCTATGGACATACACTGCCGCAGTCCGTGCTCGCCACCATACAGCAGCTGAGCGGCAAGGATATCACCCGCACAGTCCAGGATGACGGAGAGACTGTCTTCGCAATAGGCCCGTTCAACGACCGGCAGGAAGCGGAAGATCTTTTGAACGGACTGGACAAGGAAGGAATCAACGTATCGATAAAAAGCATAAAACTGTAACCACATGGCTCTTATCATCTCTTTAACCATTATAGGCATACTTCTGATTATCGCTGAGATAGTGCTTATCCCGGGCATCTTTGTCGCCGGAACTCTGGGACTGCTGGCCATGGCCGGCTCCTGTTGGCTGGCCTTCGACCAGTACGGACAGACAGCAGGACTCATCACCATCGCTGTCAATATCCTGCTGGCCGTGACAAGTACCGTTCTTACCCTGCGTTCCAAGACCTGGAAAAAGCTGTCGCTCCACACTGAGATAGACAGCCGCACCGACTCCGCACCGGAGGACAAGGGCATAGCTGTGGGAAGCGAGGGAAAGACCATCACCAGACTGGCTCCGATGGGCAAAGTCCTGTTCGGAGACATCACGGTGGAATGCACTGCCCGCAACGGACTCATAGACCCGGGGCAGGAAGTGACGGTAATCCTCATAGACGACAATAAGATATATGTAAAACCAAAATAATTCTACCTTTTTATGACATCTTTAGGACTTCTACTGATCTGGATAGCCGTGGCCGTCGTGGCCCTGATTATCCTCCTGTGGTTCTTCCCGGTGACCCTGTGGTTCCAGGCCCTGATATCGGGAGTGAGAATCTCTCTCATCCAGCTCGTGCTGATGAGATGGAGAAAAGTACCCCCGAGCACCATCGTCATGGCTATGGTGACCGGCACGAAAGCCGGCCTGAAACTGGACGCCAATGCTCTCGAGGCGCATTATCTGGCAAAGGGCAATGTTCCCAACGTGGTGAACGCCCTCATCTCCGCCGACAAGGCCAACATTGCCCTGGACTTCAAGATGGCTGCCGCCATCGACCTGGCCGGCCGTGATGTATTCGAGGCCGTGCAGATGTCCGTCAACCCCAAGGTCATCAACACACCTCCCGTGACAGCCGTGGCAAAGGACGGCATACAGATGATAGCCAAGGCCAGGGTGACCGTGCGCGCCAACATCAAGCAGCTGGTCGGAGGAGCCGGCGAGGAGACCGTCCTGGCCCGCGTCGGCGAGGGTATCGTATCCAGCATCGGAGCATCCGAGTCCCACAAGGACGTGCTGGAGCATCCTGACTCCATATCCAAAGTCGTACTGGCCAAGGGACTTGATGCCGGCACTGCATTCGAGATCCTTTCCATAGACATCGCCGACATAGACATCGGAAAGAACATCGGAGCAGTCCTGCAGATAGATCAGGCCAACGCCGACAAGAACATAGCCCAGGCCCGCGCCGAGGAGCGCCGCGCCATGGCAGTGGCCCAGGAGCAGGAGATGAAGGCCAAGGCACAGGAAGCCCGTGCAAAGGTCATTGAGGCCGAGAAAGAGATACCTCTGGCCATGGCCGATGCCTTCCGCTCCGGCAACCTCGGCATCATGGACTACTACCGCATCAAGAATATCCAGGCCGACACCGACATGCGCGAGAACATCGCCAAAGAACAGTAAGCGGTCCACTGTACGCAAAAAGCCAGCTCTGCGCAACATGATGCAGGGCTGGCTTTATTCGTAGTAATGAGTTTACTGGAGGATGTTGCCTGAGGCATCTATCCGCAGGTGGAGCCCGCGGTCTCCGCGTCCCTCAAGCTCTATCAGATAATACTCTCCGGAGGGAGTCTCCACATAGGTCACGTCATCCACCTCATAATCACCGTACCCGGATGTCAGCACACTCTTGACGGCATCGGGAAGCTCGGAGTAACGCACGTCCCACTCAGTCCATACCCATTCGCCGGCACCGTTGAAGTACACGTCCTTCTCCCTGCCGTCATGCCATATCTCCACTTCCAGATAACCGTCGTCCCAGTCTCTCTCCTGGATACGGGCACCGGGATACATCTGCTCTATCAGAGCGGTGATATCACCGTCCAAAGCCGGGCCGCTGCCGTCACCGCCCCAATTCTCTCCGCCCTTAACTACACGGACAGTTCCGTCAGAGAGGACGTCCACCTCTATGTCGTTGTCACGGTACTCCAGATCAAAGCGGTAGAACTCTTCCTGCGGTGTCTGATAATAGTCCACGTCGTCAATCCAGTACTCACCATACTCTGAAGCCTCCAGTGCTGCCATAATCTCCGCAGGCACATCACTGACGCGGAGTTCGGTCTTGGTATATAGCCAGTTCTCAGACCTGTCGAACAGCAGTTCCCTGCATACACGGCCATCAATGATCTCCACCTCGGTCATTCCGTCCTCAATGTCTATCTCCACTATACGCGCATAAGGATAATGAGTGTTGATGAACTCAAAGATACCCTGTGCAGGATTGTCCGGGATATAGTCATCATAGTCATAATCTTCGTCCGCATCCACCACTGTCTTCACCAGTACTCCGTCCTCGGAGTAATACAGATCCACTTCCTGCATGACTCCATCGGCATTGGTACCTTCCACCTCTATGATATAGATAAGTTCCACTCCGTTCCTGACCAGCATATCCACATCGTCTATGCGCCAGTCGGCATACTCGCTGGCTGCGAAAGCCGTTCTGACAGCCTCGGGCAGCATGTCAAACGGTATGTCCGTCTCCGTCATGTGCCACTCACAGCGCGAGTCGAACCATGCCGAATAACGCACCCTGTCCGAATCCGCCTTGACCATGGCGGCAGTGAAGTCCGCCACGTAATAACCGCTTTTCTCCGACCACACGACATCCTGGGCGTCCGGATATTTCTCCAGAAGAGCTGCCTGCAGTTCATTCTTCAGTTCATCGTTGATACCACCTTCCGGGCCCTGCTTATTGCAGGAGGTTGTAATAACCATAAGGGACAGAATACACCCTGATACAATAAGTTTTAAATACTTCATAAATTTTGATTTTAATTGATTTCGCTGGATTAATGGGACCTGTTGATATTTGTGACATTCCATACAAAAAAACGGGTCCGTGCATAAAGGGGACCCGTCTTCAGACTGACACCGTCAGGACATGTCTCAATCGTCGATGTCCACGAGTGTGTAATTGGAGTCAAAAGTAAGTTCCAGACCGTTGGTCAGACTCACCTCCACATCTCTGTAACCGCGGTCAATGGCGTAAATGGACACTCCGGGGAAATTGGTGCTTACATAGTCCACTATAGGCTGCGGAACTATTCCCTCGGGCAGAGTGGAATATTTGCACTTCACCTCTTTCCACTCACCGTTGCCGGCAAACTCTATCTTGATGCTGTTGGTGAACATCACCTCGTAGCTCACCTCCATGAAGTCGCGTTCCTCCTTGGCAAAGGACACTTTCTGGTCAGGGAAATAAGTGTTGATGAACTGCTGTGCGGCCTCCGGCAGCTGGTTGAACTGGATAGGGCGGTCATTGTCGGCATAAGCCGATGTAACTGAGAAGAGCAGCAGCGAGGCTGCGAGAATCATAAACTTTTTCATGACTTTACTTTTTTAAAAATTATCACTGTTGTTTTATTTTCACAGTGCAAAGATTATCCTCAATTCTGAAATGAATTTAAAATCCTAAAAAATTTTCGGCCATAGTACAGAAAATTTATGCATTCCTCCCTCAAAAGCGTACCTGACCTCCAGGTTGCAGTACCTCTGAATAGCCCCGACAATAGCTAACCCGAGCCCCATCGAGCCCTCGCGGCCCCCGCTCTTGTAGAAACGCTCGAAGATATGCTCCGAATCCAAAGGCGCCTGTCCGGTGTTGGATATCTCCAGCGTCCGCTCCGATATCCTGACGCATATACGGCCGTGCTCCGGAGTATATATAAAGGCGTTCTTGAGCAGATTGTTGACAAGGGCCGAGGCCAGCGACTCATTCATCTCCACCACCAGATCAGTCTCAGGCACAGGGAAATCCACCTCTATCTCCTTGTCCTCGTATATCTCCGAGAATATCTCCACACTCTCCTGCACTGCCTTGGGGATGCTGACACGGGTCTTCTCCGGGAACTGACCGTTGTCTATCTTGGTCAGCATGAGCAGGGTCCGGTTGAGCCGCACCACTGAACCGAGGGTGCGCTGGATACCCATGAGCTCCTCCATCTGCTTCTGCGTCAGTTCTGTATTGTCGATAAGCCATTCCACCCTATTGCCCATCACCGCCAGCGGGGTCTGAAGTTCGTGGGAGGCATTGCCGATAAACTCCTTCTGTGCCTCGAATGCCTTCTGATACCGGCCCAGGGCCTGCTCGGCCGCCGCATTCAGTTTCCGGAACTCGGTGATATCCGTCGGGTTGTCCAACGGTGGATTGCCGCCGCCGATTCTGAGACGGTCTAGCCAGCCTAAGAGCCTGTAGAACGGCCTCATATTGCGGTAGAATACCAGCACCGTAACCAGCATGACAGTCAGCAGCAGCAGGACGTACAGTATCACTATCCAGACCAGCGTCGAACGCATAAGCTCCTGTTTGTCTATGGTCGGTGTATAGACTTTCAGCAGATAGTACGCCCCGTCATCGTCCATGAACACGGTCGTCAGCACGCGCGAGGGCTCGTATCCTATCAAGGGGAAATACTGCTCGCTGTAGTAGTAACGTATCTGTGGATAGTCCTGCGCGAACTGCTCTCCCACCGGGATGATGTCGTACATGATGTTGGTACCCTCATTGGCCGGCAGTTCATTGCCTGAGAGGGCCTTCTCTATGACCAGCTCGGTAAAGAGGTCCAGAGCGTCGTCCGTCTCGTCGTTGACATCGTCCAGCATCTTGAAATAGAACAGCGCGGCCCATGCGGCCATCAACGGCAGCAGGACCAGGGCCAGTCTGAGCGTTATGCGGTAGATGAGCTTCATTCCCCTTTCTGTTGTGATGATTCGACAAGCTTATATCCGAAACCGTAGACGGCCTTTATCTCGATATCCGCACCGGCTGTCTGCAGCTTGCGGCGCAGGTTCTTCATCTGCGCGTAGACAAAATGGAAATCGTCCGCCTGGTCCGCATGGTCACCCCATACGGCCTCGGCCAGCACCGACTTGTCCACTATGTGGTTGGGACGCTGCATGAAATAGAGCAGGATATCGAACTCCTTCTTGAGCAGCTCCACCGGCTTTCCGTCAATCTGCACGCAGCCGTTGTCCGGCTGGAGACTTACGTTGCCGTACTCGATGGTCAGCTCGCCTCCGCTCCTACCGCGCCTGAGTACGCTGCGGATACGGGCCTTGAGCTCGGCCATGTGGAACGGCTTGGGAAGGTAGTCGTCCGCACCCTTCTCCAGGCCGTAGACCTTGTCTTCCAGCGAATCCTTTGCCGAGATGATGATTACATTCTCCCTCCTGTGCAGCTCCTTTATATGATCCAGCAGCCTGAGACCGTTCCCGTCCGGCAGCATGATGTCCAGCAGTATGCAGTCATAGGTGTACCCGGCAATCCTGGCGTCGGCCTCGGTGAAGTCCGAAGCTGTCTCCACCACATACTTCTCCTCGGTCAATGCCCTATGCATCAACTCCCTGAGCGACGGATCATCCTCTACTATAAGAAGTTTCATGACAGTTATCCTCCAAAATCCACACAAATTTAGCGATGAATTCTGAAAAGAAACTGAAATTTCACAAATTATGACTTATATTTGCAGCCACAATATCGGGGTGTGGCGCAGTTGGCTAGCGCACCTGCTTTGGGAGCAGGGGGTCGAAGGTTCGAGTCCTTTTACCCCGACAGATTATCAAGCAGTTACAGTCTCTGTGGCTGCTTTTGCTTTTCTTTAGACCCCACTCTACATTAACCGGTATTCTCCAGTGTGTACTTACACTTCATCCAAAAATAACGAGCCGCAACATCTTTATGTCAGATACTGCGGCTCGCCTCATTCTCAAAACAATCGGTTCCAGTGCCGCTCCATATCCTTGATGGAGGAGAAACCGGACAAGGACCACACACAGTCATAAGGGACACCGTACCTTACCATAAGCTGCCTGGCGAACATAAGTCTTGCTGCCATTACTTCCTTTCTTCTCGAATGCCGGTGCAACATCACCGATTTAGCGAACATCATATTGGTCATATTAGTTGTATTTGAAAACTTAAAGTTATAATAGAGCCGTGTTATACCCTCGAAAATAAAGAAACATGGGGCGATTTTTACGTTTTTTTACAATTACCCTTTATTCATGATGTTCTAAAAGTTATTTTCTACAACTATTCATTAGTTTTTAAATTCTTTTTTTGATAATACTTTTGTTTATATGAACAATGAGGAGATCAGAAAAAGGATATTGGCAAGGCGCAAGGAGCAGCAGCTCTCGCAGGCTGATCTGGCAGACAGACTGTCGATCTCCCAGACCGCATACTACAAGATAGAGAAGGGCAGCACCCATCTGATAAGCGACCACCTGCCCAAGATAGCTTCCATCCTGGACCTGCCGGAAGAAGAGCTGGTTCTGGGATACGATCTAAGCAGATACACTGAAATACTCCACGAGAAAGACCGCCGGATAGCAGAACTGGAGGCTATCATCGCTGACAAGAACAAAATCATAGAACTTCAGGCCGAACTTCTGAAAAAAATTTAGTTGTTTTGCATTCATGTTGCAGAGCTATGACATACCCGGCACTGTGGAGGCCGGAACAGACGAGGCCGGACGCGGATGCATCGCGGGACCGGTATATGCCGCAGCGGTAATACTTCCTGCGGACTTTCACGACCCCGGGCTAAACGACTCGAAACAACTGTCGCGACGCGAAAGGGAACGCCTGAGAGATATCATCATAATGGAAGCCCTGTCCTGGTGCGTAGCTTCGGCCAGCCCGGAGGAGATAGACGGGATCAATATCCTCAACGCCTCCATCCTGTCCATGCACAGAGCCCTGGACGGACTTAGCATCACACCGGAACACATAATCGTGGACGGCAACCGGTTCAAGCCGTACAAGGACATCCCGTTCACGTGCTTCGTAAAGGGTGACGGCAGATATGCGTCCATAGCAGCCGCATCCATACTTGCAAAGACATTCAGGGATGACTTCATGAGAGAAGCCGCCGCGCAGTATCCGCAGTACGGGTGGGAGATCAACTGCGGCTACCCTACGAAAGCGCACCGCGAAGCCGTCCGGAAGTACGGCATCACCCCATTGCACCGCAAGTCATTCAAGATACTTCCCGATCCGGAGTTATTCTAATCCTTCCTTGCTCAGAGTGAACTCGAACCTGAGTCCCGAGGGCTTGGCCGATACGGCCCTGATGCTGCCGCCGTGCAGATTGACGGCATTCTTGACTATCGAAAGCCCCAGTCCTGTCCCGCCTATCTTGCGGCTGCGGCCCTTGTCCACCCGGTAGAAACGCTCGAATATACGGGTCAGATGCACACTGTCCACGCCCACACCGTCATCCTCCACCGATATCCAGTACTGCCCTCCGTCCTCCTTGTCCAGAGAGACAGTGACAGTAGTACCCTTGGAATAAAAAATGGCATTTTCCAGAAGATTGCGGAAGACAGAGTATAGCAGGTTGCGGTTGCCCACGATTTCCTTGCCGGAGGGGAATTTGCTGACTATGTGCATAGTGCCTCTGTCAGACGGACCTGCCTTGTATTCCTGATCGGACACACCGTCATATTTGCCGGCCACCGGCTCCATATCGGACACCGCCTCAGCGACCACATCGGAAAGCGACAGCCTCTCTTTCTCTATCTTGTCGCTGGCCTCGTCCATCCGAGTAATGGTGGACAGGTCCGTCAGCAAGTTGGACAGACGCTGGGACTGCTCGTAGCACTTGCGAAGGAACATCTCTTTCTGCGGAGTACTGAGGGCAGGATTGTTGATGATAGTCTCCAGATAGCCGTTGATACTGCTGACCGGAGTCTTGAGCTCATGACTGATGTTCTGGGTCAGTTGTTTTTTCTGACGGATATTGTCCTGTGACTCGCGGACTACGAGCTCTCTTGCAGCGGACAGAGTGTCCCTGTCGGACATATCCCTGGTGTAGACCCGCACAAGGCGGTTGAGCAGCCGGCCTTCCCTTGTATCCGGGAAAGACGGAAACAGCTTGTCCAAAGGATTGCCCTTCTCCGCCATATAGACGAACTCCTCCAGACGGGCCAGAATACTTTTTCTATAGAGAAAGTCCTTAAGCATGGCCCCTATACGTCAAATCCGTAACCGTAGCCCTGACGGGTGACGATGAACTTGCCGTACTCGCCTATCTTCTTGCGCAGGCGGGTGATATTCACATCGATGGTACGGTCCAGGACCACAACCTCGTCGCTCCAGACATTGTGCAGGATCTCCTCGCGGGAAAGCACCCTGCCTGAATTGCGCAGGAAGAGAACCATAATCTCCATCTCCTTCTTGGTGAGCTGCACCTCCTGCCCGTCGATATAGCACTTGTGCTTGAGCAGGTCCAGACGCAGGCCGTTGTAAGTGATGCTGTCTCCGTCCATTTCAGTCCGGGGCTGGGTCTGCTGCGGATGTGCCTGAACCTGGGGCTGCTGCGTACAGCGACGCAGCACACTCTTGACCCTGGCCACCACTTCCCGCACGGAGAACGGCTTGGAGATATAGTCGTCCGCCCCGAGGGTAAGACCCGCTATCTTGTTGTCCTCCGTATCCTTGGCGGTACAGAAAATGATGGGGATGGATGCCGTCTCAGGGTCCTTCTTGAGCATCTGCGCCATCTTGAACCCGCTCATCCCGCCCATCATGATGTCGAGCAATATGAGCGAATAACTCTTCAGATCCATCTTGAGTGCCTGTTCCGCACTATAGGCCACATCGGCCTCGTAGCCCTCTATCTCGAGATTGAACTGCAGTATCTCACAGATAGACTCCTCATCGTCTACTATCAGTATCTTTTGCATACGCAAATATAATATTTTTACCTACGCCTCCTTGCCTTTCACAGTCGAAAGGTAAGTATATGCCCTTATAAGGTGCTTGAGGTCATCGGCCATCTGCTGGGTCTCCTGAAGGATGGTCTGGTACAGTATGTAGATATTGAAGTTGGAAGTGTCTGACTCCGAATTGAAGCGGTCCACGTTGTTCTTGCGGAGCACGGCCACCTGTTTCTTGTATGCCGATATCTCCTTGATGATAGCCTTTGACTTGGCGTCGTCGGCTTCTGCGCCCACATACTCGGATGTCCTCCTGAGAAGTACGAGGAAAGCCTCGCTGGCCGGAGCAAACTCCTCGACACAGTCTTTCGGCAGAGGATTGAAGTTATTCTCCAGGTGCTCCTTGCACGGCTCGGAGATACGCTTGAGGCTGTACAGCAGCTGGGAAAGATGGTTGGATTCCAGATGGAACCAGGTGCCGGCCTGCATTGACACGGCGGGGTCGGTGCGTTTGAGAGCCAGGATCTCCTTCCTCCGCACGGACTTGTAGCCCTCTATCTCCCCATGCAGCGTATTGTAGTTACGCCGCAGGCACTTGAGGTTCTCGTTCTCGAAGCAGTCGATAAACGTGGTGTAGTAATTAGACACATAGTCCAGCTCCTTGACCGTATTGTCCTTGATCTGGCCTTTGAGAAGAGTCCATACCTGCTCAGGCTCAGCGGACATCATCTGCTCGAACACGGTCTTGTTCTTCTCCTTCTCATGAGACTTCCTGTTGAACTGTATGTTGCTGCGGATAATGATAAACAGGGCCAAGAGGCTGAGGAGTATCATCGCGATGAAGCTGCCGTAGTGCATCACGAGAGCTATCACGAAGCAGACGGCGAATGCTATCACTGCTGTCAGCAGCCAGCCGCCCATCACGGACATCATGCCGGTCACCCTGCCGACGGCACTCTCGCGGTCCCATGCGCGGTCCATCAGGGATGTACCCATGGCCACGGTGAATGTCACGAAGGTGGTGGAAAGGGGCAGCTTGAGAGAGGTTCCGAGGGCAATCAGGAGGGAGGATACCACCAGGTTGACAGCGGCCCTCATCTGGTCGAATGCGGCACCCTTGACGAGGATGGCCTCATCCTTGTTGAAACGGCTGTCGATCCAGTTGCGGACTCTCAGGGGGGTCACCTTCTCCAGCCATGTGGCGAAGGAGTTGGCTATCTGCACGAGGCGGCGGCCGGTGGCGGAGGTGCCGAAGGAAGCCTCGGACTCGTTCTGGTTGGTCAGGTTGACCTCGGTGTTTATCACGTTGCGGGCCTTTCTGGAAGTAGCCAGGGCAAATACCATGGTGGCTCCGGAGAGTATCAGGAATATCATCGGGGTGTGGGCCGGCTCGAGAAGGCTGCCCATCAGGTAGTTGTCGGCACCCACGCCCATTCCGTTGGCGGAGTAGTCCTGCCATGCGGAAAAGCCTGCGAGAGGTACGCCGACGAAGTTCACCAGGTCATTGCCGGCAAAGGCCATGGCCAGTGAAAGAGTACCCATCAGCACGATTACCTTCAGGATATTGACCTTGCACCAGTGGAGTATCTGCATGATGACGCTGCTGCCGACGAAGAGGCAGAGCACCAGCATTCCGGTGTGCTCCTTGACCCATGCGTTGGCATCGGCTGTCATGAAAGAGGAATCCTTGAGACCCTTGATCAGCAGGAAGTACACGATGGTCGTAACAGCTATGCCGCCGAATATTCCGGCCAGGTATTTCAGCCTGGGCTTATAGTTGAATGTAAATATCGTACGGACTATCCACTGTATCACCATACCGAAGACGAAGGCTATGGCTATCGAGAGGAATATACCGAGTATCACCGATAGAGCCTTGTCGGTATTGATCATCTGGGCAAATGACAGGGCACCGTCGGTCTGGATGTTCTTGATCATGGCGAGGGCCACCGTACCTCCGAGCAGTTCGAAGACGAGAGAGACTGTGGTCGAGGTGGGCAGGCCTCTGGAGTTGAATGCATCGAGGAGTATCACGTCGGTCACCATTACAGCCAGGCAGATGGTTATAATCTCCGCGAAGGAGAAATACTGCGGCTGGAAGATGCCGTGGCGGGCGATGTCCATCATACCGTTGGACAGGGACGCTCCGAGGAAGACTCCGATGGAGGCGATGATGATGAGGTTGCGGAACTTGGCGGTCTTGGAACCTACCGCGGAGTTGAGAAAGTTTACAGCGTCGTTGCTCACGCCGACAATAATGTCCGAAATGGCGAGACAGAAAAGGAAAACGATGATTCCTATATACAAAAACTCCATAACTGTGTATAAATTTCGGTTGCAAAAGTATGGCTGCAATGTTACAAAAATATTACAAATCTGTAACAAGTCTATGAAATGAAAAACGACCGGCCCTGCATCTACCTGTGTCTCATACTTCAATGTCCGGGCAAGGCCCGCTGTGTATGCGCAAGGCCGCCGGTCCAGGGCCTTCCGCTGCCTCCTGAATACACTTGTCTACACTCATGTCCGGCATCTCTCTGGGATACTATACCGCTTAATCGCCACTATACATTTTAGTCAAATCATATACGGCTTATTGTGAACACCTTATCCATTCGCCAATATGTTAAGTGGGTCGAATTTCGGCCAAAACAGGCGTTTTTACCGCCACCTAACATTTTTCGCAAAATGCAATACCCGGTCAATCAGAGTGTTGCAACATAACGAAAATGCATAGTGACAATCCCGACGGGACGCACGCAGTACATAAGTGCCAACCATCAGGCCGTTCTCAGACTGACCATAAGGCATCGGCGGAATTGTTCCCGGCCACTGACTGCAGGCATCCAGCGGCACCAGTCTGATGACCATAACGCACCGGCATCGCTCTTAACTTTCTATCAGTCAACGATTATCGAATTTGCCGGTTGCGGTATGGTCTGTTTTTTCAGGCCCTAGAGCCGCCACCCTTACGATACAAGTCTGACAATCAATATCTTAATAAGCCAACAAGTGCTTTATGGTTGGCTGTCTGCCGCTTCTATCAGGACCGGATCGTACCGTTACCTGTAATTTAAGGGTGAGCTTGCGATAATCACTTAAAAGTTTGCTAACTTTGAAACATGAAAAACATTAGCACATGAAAACTTTACAGATTAACTCAGTACGTTGCTCCAGTACCGTTCTGCTGTCGGCAAACTCCCGCACCAGGATATCCTCCATCCTCGACGGCCTGACCGAAAACGACAACATCATACTTATGATCGCACCACTTAAATAAAGTATATGGAAAGAAAAATCGCACTTATCACCGGTGCCACAAGCGGTATCGGCGAGGCCTGCGCGAAAAAGTTCGCAGCAGGCGGCTATGACATCATCATCAACTGCCGCAAGCCCGAGAAGGGAGAGGCCCTGAAGGCCGAGCTGGCCGGACTGGGAGCCGATGCCCTCGTCCTGCCCTTCGACGTCCGCTACCGGGACCAGATCATCGCGGCCCTCGGTTCCCTTGAAGGCAAATGGAAGAGCATCGACGTGCTCATCAACAACGCCGGCCTCGTCTTCGGCGTGGACAAGGAGCATGAGGGCAACCTCGACGAATGGGACATCATGCTCGACACCAACATCCGCGGCCTGCTCTCGATGACCCGCCTCGTAGTGCCCGGCATGGTCGAGCGCGGACGCGGCCACATCATCAACCTCGGCTCCATCGCCGGTGACGCCGCCTATCCCGGAGGCAGCGTGTACTGTGCCACCAAGGCCGCAGTGAAGGCCCTCTCCGACGGCCTCCGCATCGACCTCGTGGACACCCCGCTGAGAGTCACCAACATCAAGCCCGGCCTCGTGGAGACCAACTTCTCCGTCGTGCGCTTCCGTGGTGACAAGGCCAAGGCCGACAGCGTCTACAAGGGTATCCGCCCCCTGACCGGAGCCGACATCGCCGAAGTGGCATGGTTCGCCGCCAGCACCCCCGAATACATGCAGATCGCCGAGGTCCTCGTAATGCCCACCAACCAGGCCACCGGCACCATCACCTACAAGAAAGCCTAATAAGCCGGCACACCGCAAAAGCGCAACAGGCTAATTATCAAGCCACTATATTTTACATAGGTGCCACGTCGGCTTTCCAAAACTGAACGTGGCACCTTATAAAATCAATAGCAACTCATTTACAAATAGTTACAAATCCGAACCTTGCCCGATATGATGAAGTCTAAAATATCCTTTATCTGCACAGCCGCCATACTTCTTATTGTCACCTCATGCAGCGGCAGGCAGGGCGCAGACGCCGGCCTTATCTCAGTGCGATACGACAGACTGCCGCATGGGGATGACATCCTCCTCTCCGACTGGGTAGGCGAGCCTGAGTTCATCGCCCTGGACAGCAGTGATCCCGAAGCACTTATCGCTGGTGGAGAGGTTACCGTATCGGACCGCCACATCGGAATCTACTCGCCCAGGGAAACACTCTTCAAGCTCTTCGACAGAGCCACCGGCAAGTTCCTGCGCAATATCGGCAACATCGGACGCGGCCCGGGAGAGTACACCGGAATATCTTTCGCACAGATAGACGAGACCGGCGGGAAAGTCTGGATCAGCACCTTGAACACCAACAAAGTCTACTCCTACGACATCAGCACCGGACGCCTCTCCGAAGACCTTCCCCTGGCATACGAAGGCAACGGCAATCCCAACCAGGGCTACAATTTCGTGGTTGACAGCAAAGCCCGCACCGTCACCATAGCCGGAGTACCCTACGACGGCAGCTGTCCTGCAGCCTGGTGCCAGGACATGCAGGGCAATGTCATCTGGGAGATTCCGAAAACAGGCTCCGCACCGGAGAACGCGATGCTCCGTCTCCACACCTCTCTCAACGTGAACGGAGCCCTGGACATCTGTCAGGTGTCGATGAACACCCAGCAGGACACCCTTTTCATCATACAGGACAGGGAACTCCGTCCGCTGCTGACGATGAATTTAGGAGAGACCTACGAGCCCAACGCACTGACAATTGGCGACGGCGACTACATGCACGATCCTTTTATCCTTCCGGACTATGCCGTGGTCAATATCAATAAAACGAAGATGGTCCAGAGCAGAAACACCGGTTCAGGCGTAAGCATAAGTATGGAAACGGACCTCCAGCCGTCCATAATCCTGGACCGCAGGACCGGAGATGTCTCACGCCGCACCATTATAAACGATATCCTTACCAATGACAGTACCGGTCCTACTTTCAAAAACGGATATCTCGTATCCAACTGCAGTGCTGAATATTTCATGGAAGCAGGACCCGGATTCCTTGAAAACGGCAATCTCAGCAGCTCCGCCCGCAAGCGTATCTCCGACATCCTGAAAAACATAAGCGAGGACGACAACAACGTCATCATCCTCGCTCCGCTAAAATAGTCAATTAATCAAAGACATCAATCCAATGGTGCTCCCAGGCACGGAAACTTCTAGAAGTAATATCTGAAGCCCAGTGTGGCACTTAGATTGAGACCGAAGTTGAAGCTGTTCGTATTGGTCTTGAAACTCTTATCCGTGGGAGCAGCTTCATGTTTGAAAGTATAGGTAAGATCTCCGGCGCGGAATGAGATACCGAAATTGTCCACCGGCCTGAACTCAAACGAAAGCAGCTGCAACGAAATGGAGAATTGGGTAATATTGGCCTCTTTCACCTTAGTATTGTCCGTCTTGTAATTCCGACCTCCGAATCCTATCCCAAGATCCAGTCCCGGAGTATAGAAGAACCTGTTGTCAAATACATTGAGATAATAATTGGCTCCAGGCTGAATAAAAAACATATTGGTATTCGTCCTGTCAGTCGAACCGGAAGGTACTTTTGTATAGTCATAAGCCAGACCAAGATGAATCTCCAGATTGTCTATTATGAAATATCCGAACTGGGGAGCAATGTTGAGTGAGAAGCCACCAGGCTGCTTTGCAGAAATATTTCCTGCAATCTCAGTACTGTTGGATCCTGACATACCGATACTTCCGGATATGTACATATCCCCTTTGTTCTGCGCTGACATAACTGTCGAGCCGATGATGCACATAAGCGCACATACGATAGCAATTCTTTTCATACTTTAGTTATTAATTGGTTGATAAAAGTTTCTTTACGATAGTGGAGATAAGACGGCCGTCGGCCTGGCCGGCGAGTTTCTTAGTGGCAACGCCCATCACCTTGCCCATGTCGGCCATGGATGTGGCGCCGGTCTCGGCGATGATGGCCTTGACGGCCTCCTCGACCTGAGCCTCAGAGAGGGCTGCCGGGAGGTATTTCTCCATTGCGGCTGCCTCCGCCAGCTCGTTGTCCGCCAAGTCCTGACGGTTCTGCTGGGAGTAGATCTCCGCACTCTCCTTGCGCTGCTTTACGAGTTTCTGGACTATCTTTACCACCTCGGAGTCCTCGAGGCTGTCCTTGGCTCCCCCCTCGGAGGTCTTGGCGAGGAGGATTGCGGCCTTCACCGCACGGGTGGCCGCGAGAGCCACCTTGTCCTTGGCGACCATCGCCGCCTTGATGTCGGACTGTATCTGCTGTTCAAGTGACATATTTCCGTTTTTAAATTTTTGAAAATTTTTAAATTACTTCTCTTCCTTATAAGTACTCTGCAGGAAGAGCTCGTCCATCTGCGCCTGGTCGATGCGGGAAGGAGCGTCGAGCATCATGTCGCGGCCCTGATTGTTCTTGGGGAATGCGATGAAGTCGCGG
>CALVDG010000015.1 GCA_944326255.1 uncultured Bacteroidales bacterium | reverse complement strand
TTAAAGGGTTTGAGCCGGCCTTATCCGACTCGATTGTTAAATTTTAAATTTTTCGGTAAAAATTTACCGAAGTATTGCTTGTATAATTTCCACAAAAATATCGTTTTTATCTCACAATTACAATATTGTAATTTGAAAACTTTCACTATCATATAATCTTATGTGACTGTCATTGACCAATCATGGATTAACTCTTTAGTAAATTGGCGGGAACTAAATAATAGAGTTATGAAATCTCCATTAATTCCGGCAGTCAGTTTCGCATTACATACTGCTGTACCAAGAGCGGTTACAGAATACGTGAAGCCACAGACTGCATTCTGAAGTCTGCCCTGTTCGTGCAGCAGGCATACCGCTCCTGCCAAGGCGTCCTGCGCCTGGCCGTAAGATACGGAGCAGACCGGCTTGAGGCAGCCTGCAGACGGATAGAACCGAAGACTGCATCCACATACAAACGCATAGAAGCAATACTCAAGAACAATCTGGATGACATGCCTCTGACACCGTCGGATAAGGCTTCATATATGCCCCATAACGATAATGTGAGAGGCCCTTCTGCATATCAATAGGACAACCATGCCGACACACAAATGAATATAAACCAATGAACACAAGAAACGATCCTCCAGTTGGAAGGACTCAAACTCAAGGGTATGGCGGAGTGCTACAAAGCCCTTCAGAGTATGCCTGTAAACCAGTGGCCTACTTTGGATACCTTTATTGCAAGACTTGCTGAAGCGGAACGGCAGTACCGCAACCGCAAGAGGACAGAAATGTACCTCAAGACCAGCAAGCTGCGCTACAATGCCGTAATGGAAGATGTAATCTGTTCGGAAGAAAGGAATCTGGATAAGGAGATGCTGCTCAATCTCATGGACTGCACCTTCATAGACAGAGCAGAGAATCTTCTCATAAACGGCAGGACAAGATGCGGAAAATCGTTCCTGGCATGTGCCATCGGAAGATAGGCCTGCTTCATGGGACGCAGGGTGGAATACTTCTCCATGAACAAGTTCATCGAACGCATAGCACTCGTTAAACTTGACAGAAGTCTTCTTAAGGTCATCAACCACATCGAGAAGAACGACCTCGTCATCTTTGACGACTTCGGACTGCAGCTGCTTGACAACAATTCCCGTCTGGCGCTGCTCCAGATCCTTGAAGACTGCTATCTGCGGAAATCAGTAATCGTCATATCACAGCTCCCGGTATCTAAATGGTATGACTACATCAATGAGCCGACCTTGGCTGACGCAATCTTGGACCGCTTCACAGCTAATGCGGTTTGGGTTGAACTGAAAGGTGACTCGATGAGAAGAAAAAATCGGAAATAGAAATAATGATAACTTTGCCTAACCGAACGAGACCATGTCTGAAGTGGTACATTTGAAAACGCTATAGGAGGTACATTCAATGTGATATAGTCAATTAATGCTAACTAAAGTTGTCAACATACTATAGTTAGCGAGTTCGATTTTAACTTGAAAGGGATCGAGTTATAATATATTAGTATACTGACATTTTGACATAAATTTGCTAGATGGTATGTATTTTGTTTCTCTTATAATTTTCCTGCTATAAAGTGTGCAGGAAATGTGTATTTAACGTCTTTAAGAGACATAGTATTAACCGCCCTTGGGCATAAAAACAATTTTATGAAAAAATTTCAAAAACCTAAATTGCTAGCTCAAGGTTCTGCACAAATGGCGGACTGCCGTCCAAATAAAAGACCGTGTGGCAGACCTTGTAATCCTCCTGGTCCAGGAGGACGTCGCTAAATTGCATCTCAGGTGATGAAACATCACCTGAGATACTAAATTTATTATTGATGCTTATGAAATATTATAGTATAAATCAGTTAGTTCTTTTTCGCCATTTTGGAGATTATGGTTATATAACAGACAATAGAAATTTTGGTTATACCCTACTAGGAGAAAACTTTACTCTTGGAGATGAAATTATTTCTGAAGAAGGGGCTGATATTGTATCTTGTTTAAAAAAGACACCTCTTTCGATTGATGAAATAATGGATAAAGTTGTTGAAATTTTTGAACCAGAAGCAGGATTGAGGTCTAGTGTTATTGAATTTTTAGAACTTCTGTGTTCAAAAGGCTTTATTCTTAGTGGAGAATCTGCAGAAGATTGCATAAATAGTGGTGCAGTCGTAAGAAATGGTAGCCAAAGATTTACAGAGGACGATTCTAGTACTATTGATACTCAAGAGTTCTTGTCAAAATATTATGGAGAGCGACCATTCCCCGCAAGTATTCATGTTGAAATCGCAAGTGAGTGTAATGAGCGATGTGTTCATTGTTATATTCCACATGAGTTTAAGCAAGATTTAATGGATGAAAACTTGTTTAATTTACTTCTCCGTCAAGCTATAGAATTAAATTTATTGCACATTACTATAAGTGGTGGGGAGCCTATGCTTCATCCGCGCTTTATTGATTTTCTAAAAAAATGTAGGAAGGCGGATATGTCTGTTAATATCCTTTCTAACCTTACATTACTTAATGATGAGATGATTGAAGAAATGAAGTTGAATCCATTGTTGAGCGTTCAGACCTCTATTTATTCAATGCAAGAGAATATCCATGATGGTATAACTCATCAGAAAGGAAGTTTAAATAAAACTATCGCTTCAGTTATTAAACTGATAGAGAATCATGTTCCTGTTCAGATAAGTTGTCCACTACTTAAAAATAATGTCAATTCATATCAAAAAGTTAAGGAGTGGGCTACAGAACAGAATATATCCGTAGGCATTGATTACTCAATTATAGCACAGTATAATCATAATAAAAATAATATCAATTGTAGATTATCAACAGAAGATCTAAAGAATTTTATTTCAGAGCAATTTAGCAGTGACTCTACGTTTAGAGATGAGATAGTAAAGGAAATAACTGAAAGAAGAAAGAAGACTGGTGATGATTATATTTGTAGCGTATGTAATTCATCTATTTGTATAGGACCAAATGGTAATGTTTTTCCTTGCGTTGGATGGTCAAGTAAAATTTTAGGTAATATTAAGTCACATAGTCTTCAGGATATATGGTTGAACTCTGAAGCGGTAAAGCAATTGAGGGCAATTAGGTTTAAAGATTTTGTTAATTGTAGGAATTGTAGTTCAAAAGATTTTTGCACTATTTGTATGGTGAGGAACTCTAATGAAAGTTCTTCTGGTGATCAATTTGAGTTAAATCAGTATTTTTGTAATATGGCAAAAATTAAAAAGGAGATTTACAATGGTTGTTAGAAAAATATTGAATAATATTTTATTTGTCCACCATTTTCTTCCATCGCCTCAGACCGTCTCAGACGGTGCGGTTTGTTTGCGCAAATTTTATTAATTACTGCGTAATATACTGATAATCAATGTTGATGAATTTCTTCAACGAGGACGAGTACTAACAGCCTCCAGGCCATCTGAACAATTGAACATCAACGCGATGAACAAAGGTGATTTGTTTGTCGCGTTGGTGTTTTATGGTGTGGTTTGTTTCAATGAATTTCATTATCTTTACGAGATATTGAGGATTAATATCAGAATTGGGAGCGGAACATTGATTATTCAGTTATGTCAGATAAATTAGATATGAAGACTCTGAGCGGTGAAGCGACCGCTTACGACAAGAAACAGATGCTTGAGGTCAGACGGCCTAAAAGTTGGCTTAAGAGTGTCTCAGCCTTTGCCAATGGCGAAGGTGGTACACTGATATTTGGCATTAGTGATGATGATCATGTGTTGGGGCTTGTTGATGCAGAGGGTGACGCTGAGAAAATCAGTGAGGAGATAAAGAGCAAACTTGATCCTGTTCCGGCAATCAAGCTTGAACTAAAGGATGTAGACGGTAAGAAGCTTGTGCTGCTACATGTATATCCTGGACAGGAGACACCATATTACTATATCGGTGACAAGCAGCGTCTCGCTTTCGTCCGTATCGGTAATGAATCTGTCGTTGCTGATCGTATTCAACTGAAAAGTCTCGTTCTGAAAGGAGCTGGCAGAACATACGACAGTCTGCCTTCAAATTACAGATTCGAGGATATGGCTTTTACCAAACTCAAGTCTGTTCATTACAAACGGCTGCAACGCTCGTTTGAAGACAGCGAGTTTGTATCATGGGGTATCGTTGATGAGAAAGGCAATCTGACAAATGCCGGTGCTTTGTTGGCTGATGAATCCCCGATAAGACAGTCCCGTATATTCTGCACACGATGGAACGGGTTGGATATGACCAGCGGCTTGGGCGAAGCGATAGATGATGTTGAATTGGAAGGTTGCGTAATCGGCCAGTTGCAGGATGCCGTATCTTTTGTGCGGAACAATTCAAAGAAAAAATGGTGGAAAGAAAGTGACCACCGCGAAGAATTGCCGGACTATCCCGAACGTGCCGTAACGGAAGCGATAGCCAATGCCATCATCCATCGTGATTACTTGCAGATGGGAAGTGAGATACATATTGACATGTACGATGACCGGATGGAGATATACTCTCCCGGAGGAATGATGGACGGCAGGCTTATTCAGCAGTTGAATCCTTTTACTGTGCCGTCCAAAAGAAGAAATCCTCTGTTGGCTGATTTTTTCAGCCGATTAGGGCTTATGGAACGGAGAGGAAGTGGAATGAAAAAGATAATTGATTCCTATAAGAGGTTTGAGAGACTGCACAATTTTCATGTACCTGAATTCCAGTCAAATGCATCGGAGTTCCATGTAACATTATGGAATTTGAATTATGGAAGTAACGGTGTAATTGATGAAAAAGAGTTCCTAAAAGCAGATAAAGGAACAGAGAAAGAGTTCCTAAAAGAGGATAATAAGTTCCGGAAAGAGTTCCTAAAAGCGCAGCGGATGATTTACAAAATGATTTCTTCAAATCCAGGAATCACAATTGCTGAAATGGCTGTGAATATAGGTGTCTCTGACCGCCAGGTGCGTAAATACCTTAAGAGAATGACAGATATGAAGTTCATTGTCAGGGAAGGGGGCCGGAAGAATGGAGTCTGGAGAATAATAGACGGTGATTATGAAGATTTCTTTGAAAGAATCTGATAACAGACGAAAGATATGGACAAGCTCACGAAAGAACAGAGACACCGCTGTATGTCAGCGATAAAAGGGCGGGATACGAAGCCTGAATTGCTGGTCAGGAAGTTTTTGTTCAGCCGTGGGTTCCGGTACAGGTTGAATGATCCAAGGCTTCCGGGGCATCCGGATCTTGTGCTAAGGAAGTATCGGACGGTCATTTTCGTGAACGGATGTTTCTGGCACGGACATGAAGGGTGCAGGTATTATGTGCTGCCCAAGACCAATGTGGAGTTCTGGCGGAATGACCTTCCCTGATTTAGGTTGACACTTTTAGAGCGGATTAATCGAAGAGAACGGCAGTCTGACAAATGCCGGTGCATCGGAGTTCCGTGTGTATTGGCGGCTTAGAACAGGGAGGCGATGTTGGCGGTGAAGAGCTTGACGGCGATGGCGAGGAGGATGATGCCGAAGAACTTGCGGAGGATGTAGACCCCTCCCTTGCCGAGGATTCGTTCGGCTATGTTGAGGTATCTGAGTACGAAATAGACTATGACCATGTTGAGCAGTATCGCCACTATGATGTTCTCGACGTGGTACTCGGCTCTCAGGGAGAGGACGGTGGTAAGGGCTCCGGCTCCGGCTATGAGCGGGAATATGATGGGTACGACAGTGGCGGAGCCGCCGGGTCCCTGGTACTTGAATATCTCGATGTCCAGGACCATCTCGCAGGCAAGTATGAGGATGATGATCGAGCCTGCCACGGCGAATGACTGGATGTCCACGCCGAAGAGGGACAGTATGGCATCTCCGAGGAAGAGGAACAGCAGGAATATGACCGATGAGAGCAGTGCGGCTTTCCCGGCTTCTACCTTAAGGCCTTTGTCCTTGAGGCCTATGATGACAGGGGTGGAGCCTGTTATGTCTATTACGGCGAACAGGACCATGAAGGCGCTGAATATCTCTTTGAAATTAAAATTCAAGTCCATTTTTTAAAAATATAGCAATAAAACTGCACAAAAATATAAAAATTGACTAAGGTTTTGAAAATTATTGCTATATTTGAACCAAATCAAATAAATAAACAAAAATATGAAAGAACTTATTGAAAAAATCAATGCGGAAATCGAGGCTTTCCAGAAGAATGCGGAAGCTCAGTGTGAAAAAGGTAACAAGACAGCCGGAACACGTGCCCGTAAGGCTTCTCTTGAGCTGACAAAGCTTCTGAAAGATTTCAGAAAGGCTTCTATCGAGTTCTCTAAATAATTATTAGTTGAGCATTGATGAGAAATAGGGCGGACCCGTAATGGCCGCCCTTTCTGTTTATAGCCCGGACCTGTTCAAAATGATGCCGGTAAGATTGCCGGAGTTCCATAGCCAGATCCTGTTGTCACTGATTCTGGAGCATTCTAAGTGGCTCATATTGGATATGAGTTCTCCGGGACTTCTGAAGTCTATGGATGTTGTGATGTGCTCACCTGCAGTCTCCGGGATGGCTTCCATCATCACGTTAAGACAGGTATCCTGCTCATCGGTCTGAATACGGTATTGGTGCCGCATGGAGTTAAGGGCTTTCTGGTGGCGGCCCTGATTGAATAGGAACAAGGCTTTCCCATCTTTGTATATGCCTTCCGCTTCTTCCCGAAGGAACAGTTCTTTCTCTAATGAGTCTATCTCAATGGCATTTTCTCTGCATGATGCGGCGCAGAGGATGAGCAGGAGTGATATGGGTATAAGTTTAATAGTCTTCGTCATTTTCTGGTAATATAGCTTCTTTGACATTCAGTATGCGGCGGATGGTCTCGCTGCTGCCGTCGGAGGCATATACGAGAACGGCCTGTATCTCATAAGTTCCGGTAGACCTGAATATATATCGGTCTGTTGTAGCTCTGTGGCCGTTGATGAACCAATGGCATGAACTCAAGTCTTCGGTAAGATTGTTTAAGGCAAGATCCAGTGTGTCCCCCATTGAGTATGCTCTTTTGTCCAGAACAATATACGGATATGGTGATGTAAGGGCTGATGTGCTGAACCTCATTGAGACCGTGTCACCGTTCTGGTGCTCTCCGATGTGGTATATCATGCATCTGTATTCAGATTTTGGATTGAGCCCGTTGAATGTGTAGCGGCTGGCATATGTGGTGTCTTTGACAGGTTCGGAAAGGTTGTCATAGCTGTCCCATATTATGCCCCATGAATATGTGCCTGGTCTTCCGCAATCCCATTCGGCAATAGCCTTGTTTTGAAAAGTTTTTATGTGACAGTTCATGGGACTAAGCAGAATCTCTGTATTGTCTTCCAGAATGTCAAATGTGACAATACCGCTGTTCAGGGCTATGTTGGTGAACTTTATGCCGACAGGAGTACCGTTCCATGCTATGAAAGCCGGGTCTCCGGCCGCGGAGAATTCCTTTATGTCCGCCTGACCGGGAAAGAACACCTGCTGTATGTCGCCGGCATCCGGCATGGCTTCCACCAGATCGGCACATTCATGCGGTGCATAGTTATTTATCAGGCCTGTTCTCCATCTTACGGCTGCCGTTATGCCGTCCACAATGTTGTCCGATCTGTCGATGTGATAAATCACCATGCCTGCACCTCCTATATAGGAATCCCATCCGGATTCCTGGCGGTTTTCAATCAGATAGTATTCTCCAGGGTTGACGGTGGGGATTCTGATGACCGTTCCATTGAGGTTGATGGCTTCAAGCGAGACGGTTGTTCCGGTTTTGACTTCCATGTATTCAGCAGAACCGGCCAGCTCCCGGTCTATCGCGCAGAAATACGGCGGCGTTCTGCCGTAGTTGTTGTAGTTGCCTGCATCCATGATAGAGAGAGTGCCCCACAGGCATTTGCTGATGCCCCCGCTTCCATGGTCTGTATCATAGAGATCCACCAGTCCCAGGAAATGAGAAAACTCGTGGCAGAATGTGCCTATGCCGGAGGGAAACGCCTCCATGCCCAGGTCGCTGCCGGATAACTCTGAGGAGCATGCGAACAGGCCCAGCCGTACTCCGTCGAACCTGACTCCGGAAGAACTGATGTTGTAGGTCTGGGGCCAGATGGCGTTCTCGTCCCCGCTTTCAGCCTCGTTGTAGCCGGCGAAGTACAGGAAGATATAATCCACGTTTCCGTCCTTGTCGTTGTCGTATTGGGAAAAATCCACAGAGCCGTTGACGAGTGAGCAGGCTTCTTCCACCATCTCGGATATTCTTGCATCGTATGTGATGACGGAAGGGGTGCTTATGTCATTCTCTCCGTAGTATGCGTATGAACGGCTCAGTGTGACAGGCGCAGTGACATCAAACACAAAGTCCTTCTCGGGCAGGTTGGCCTTGAAGTAGTCTGCCGCCGAACCGGTCGCTCCGTTCTCGGAGTATCCCTGGGCATTCAGCATATTGTGAAAATGGGTCTGCGGGTCCGGTACAGTAAATCCGACATCCTGAAATTCAACCGGGATTACAAGCGCTTTGATCTGTCCGGATACGACGGTATTCAGCACAGGTATGCCTCCGGAAGCCTTGAGCCTGCTGATATTTCTCTCTCTGTGTATGCTTATGGCCATAGTCTCAGGGATATCGGTCCCCGTGGCCCGGAAAAAGCCGTCGGCTCCTTTTCGCACGTGTCTTCCGTCTGTGGTCGTGGCATAATGGAAGAACTCGTCTCCGTGAAGCAATATGGTCATAGTGCTCCCGTCGGGCTGCCGTACCTGTATCGGATAGGGGTATGCCCTTACCGCAAGGGCGGTCTGCAAGGACAGTAAAAGTAAAAATATGATGCAGAATGAGCGCATTTTTCTAAATTTGCCAGTCAAAGTTTGTACAAAAATATGAAAAGATTTAGAATATTGGGACTTCTTCTGCCTCTATTTGTCTCGGTCCCGGTACAGGCATCTTCATATACGGATTCTCTTTTCAATGAAAAGGGGAAGTTCGATCAGTGGCGGGTGATGCAGATCAAGGAGTCCGGCGTCATAGGCGGCAACATAAAGACCATATACAAGCTTTCGGAGGGAGATACTATAACGGGACAGACACCCTTTGTCCAGAGAGAGGAGGATGTGTTCGCTCCATGCAATATCATGGCCAACGTAATGGGTATCGTCAAGGGCAGCAATTCTGTCTTTCCGGAGCGCAGAGGTGACGGATACTGCGCCAGGCTGTCAGTTGTGATGGAGAAGGTCAGAGTGCTGGGCATCATAGATATGGAAGTGCTGGTGCAGGGAACGATACTTTCGGGGTATTTCCATGAACCTATCCGGGACACCAAGGGGGCTTATTCCAAGATGGACTGCGGTATCCCGTTTACGGAACGGCCTTCCGCTGTCCGGTATGACTACAAGGCAGAAGTCGGCAAACCTGTCGTCAGGAGCACTGGGTTCTCGCCTAAGAAGAGACTGGGAGGTGCCGATTATGCTTTCATAGCGGTGTATCTGCAGCGCAGGACGGAAGACGCTGACGGTAATGTGACTGCGAAAAGGGTGGGGACGGCTTTCAAGCTCTTTACCGAGGACCAGCCGGAGTGGATTAACGGGGAGACACTTCCGATAAGGTACGGAGATATCTCCTCGGAGCCAGGTTTCTTGCCGGATATGGATCTCAAGAACAAGGATATAGTATATTACTGCCGGAACAGTAAAGGTGACATAGTGCCCATACAGGAGAATGGCTGGGCTGAGGCGGACGAGGAGCCTACACATATTATAATATGGGTGTCCTCCAGTTGCGGGGAGGCTTTCTACGGCGGCCTGGGCAATACGTTCTGGGTGGATAATTTTGAACTTATTTATTAAAGGTATAATAAAAAAGTCCCGCCGCGGCGGGACTTCTCTCTGTATATATGTAGAATCAGTCGTTATTCTTTGGGCTGAATCTCCTCGATCATGCTCGGATGAATCATGTTCTTGGGATTGAGTATCACGTCAAGCTGCTTTTTGGACAGCAGGTTGCGTTCCAGAACGAGGTCGTAGACGCTCTTTCCGCTCTCCAGGGCTTCCTTTGCGATCTCGGTGCAGTTGGAGTATCCGATGTAGGGCTTGAGAGCTGTCACGATGCCGATGCTGTGCTTAACCTGCTCCTCGCAGTGCTTCCTGTTGGCCTCGATGCCCTCGATACATTCGATGCGGAGGGTGCTGAAGGCGCGGCTCATCCATGTGGCGGATTCTACGAGAGACTCGACCATCACGGGCTCCATTACGTTGAGCTCGAGCTGTGCGGCCTCGGAAGCCATGGTCACTGCGAAGTCATTGCCGATAACCTTGAAGCAGATCTGGTTGACCACCTCGGGGATGACGGGATTGACCTTGCCGGGCATGATGGACGAACCGGGCTGCTTGGGAGGCAGCTTGATCTCCTCGATACCGGTGCGGGGGCCGGAGGACATAAGTCTGAGGTCGTTGCATATCTTCGACAGTCTGATGGCGATGGATTTCAGGGCTGAAGAGTAAGCTACCATGCAGGATGTGTCGTGTGTGGCCTCTATCAGGTTGCGTGAGAGCTTGATGTCCAGACCGGAAATCTCGCGGAGATACTCGGTGCAGTATTTTGCGTAGCCGGGCTCGGCTGTGATACCGGTTCCGATAGCGGTGGCGCCCATATTGGTGTAGAGGAACTCGTCAGCAGCCCTCTGAAGTCTTGCGGCCTCGTGCTTCATGGCGTCGGCGAAGGCACCGAATGACTGTCCGAGAGTCATGGGCACTGCATCCTGCAGCTGGGTACGTCCCATTTTGATGATGTTGGCAAAGGCTTTCTTCTTGTCGTCAAAGGCCTTGATGAGCTCTTTCAGGCTTGCCTGCACGCTTTCGTTGATGAAGTACAGTCCGAGATGCATGGCGCTGGGATAGGCGTCGTTGGTGGACTGGGCCATATTGACATGGTCGTTGGGGTGGCAGTACTGATACTCGCCTCTCTTATGTCCCATGATCTCCAGGGCGCGGTTGGCGATCACCTCATTGGCGTTCATGTTCATGCTGGTGCCGGCGCCTCCCTGCATCATATCGATGGGGAAAAACTCCAGATGCTTGCCGTCGATGAGTTCCTGGCAGGCTTTTACTACTGCGTCGCATACCTCATCGGATACGAGGCCCAGTTTATGGTTGGCCTTGATGGCGGCCATCTTCACGATACCGAAAGCCTTGATGAACTCAGGGTAGTCGCAGAGGTGATAATTACTGATATTGAAGTTCTCAATGCACCTCAGTGTCTGGATGCCGAAGAGAGCCTCCTCGGGCACTTCTTTGTATCCGAGCAGGTCGTGCTCTGTTCTGGTCTTGCCGGATACGGGAAATTTAAACTGTATCATTTTAAAATATTTAAAATTTATAAAAAGAATTTGTCAACTTTATCCACAGCCTCAGGATTGGCGAATACCACTACCTGATCGTAGGGCCGGATAGTACTCTCGCTGTCGGCGATAAAGCTCTCATTGCCCCTGACGAAACCGCCTATTATGGCTTCATCGGGGAAATGGAGGTCTTTCAGCTTTCCTGTAGTGATCTTGCTGTTTGTATTTACTATGAATTCCAGGACAACGGCATCGGTACCGTTGAGGACCTTGATGGAGCGCACCTTGTTGGAGAGGGTGAAGCGGAATATCTTGCCCGCCGTGATCAGTTTCTTGTTGATGACTGAGTCCACGCCCATCTCCTCTGCCAGCTTTATGTACTCGAAGTTTTCCACTTCGGCGATGACCTTGGATATGCCCATTCTCTTGGCCACTACACACGAGAGGATGTTGGTCTCGGAACTGCTTGTGACGGCGATGAACGCCTCCATGTCCTTTATTCCCTCTTCCAGCAGAAGGTCGGAGTTGCGTCCGTCCCCGTTAATGACCAGGGTCTTGTCCAGCACTTCGGACAGGTGTGCGCATTTCTCGGGGTCAATGTCTATCAACTTTATGTTCTCCACCTGCTTTTCCATAGCCCTGGCCACCATCTCTCCGATGCGGCCGCCGCCCAGTATCATCAGATTCCGTACGGATACCTTGGACTTGCCCGAAAGCGACAGGGCCTGCTCCATTCCCTCCTTCTTTGAGACCAGGTACACGATATCACCGACCTTGAAGCGTGTGGCGCTTTTGGGTAAGATGGTCCTGTTGTCCCTGGATATGGCGACGGACCGGAACAGGTTCTGGGTCCTCTCACGCAGTTCGGCCACTGTCCGGTCCACCATAGGGGAACATTCCTCAAGCTTGTATACGATCAGCTGGAGCTTGCCGTGGGAGTAGTTCATGAACTCGGAGGCCGTGTTCTGCTTCAGCAGGTTCACGATCTCGGTGGCGGCAATCTTTTCGGGGTAGAACAGAGAGTCGATGCCAAGGTCCGTGAACAGTATGCGGTTCTCGTTTTTCTGGTATTCCTCGCTGTTGATACGGGCTGTCACTTTCTTTGCCCCAAGCTTCTTTGCCAGAATGGACGACACGATGTTGATATCCTGCTCAGAGTCGGGATTGACCGCTATGAACAGATCCGCGTTCTCTATTCCTGCTTTCTGGAGGGTCTCAATGGAGGAGGATATGCCCTCTACGGTTATGATGTCGGATTCTCCGCTGATTTTCTCCAGGCTCTCCTCGTCAGGGCTGATCACGGTTATCTCATGATACTCCATGCTCAGCATCTTGGCCAGATGGCTGCCTATCTCTCCTGCTCCTGCGACGATTATTCTCATGTACGGGATATTATCAGTCCGAAACCCTGCGTCTCTTTATGAAGCCTTTCAGAAACTCCACAGACCTGTATAAAAAACTGAATGACGGACTGTATGAGGCAATGGCCCTGCAGCCCATGTTGAAGAGGTTGGAAGGCGAGATGAACTCCCATACACAGCGCAGTTTATACATGACCATTATCTCCTGGTGGTCAATACGGGAAGACAGGAGCCGCCTGTGGTACTGCAGCTCCTGCAGCGTCCTTATGTTACGATAGTCAATCCTGTCCTTTTTCATTTTTCCTGTCTTCGAAAAACATTCGTAAAAACATCCTGAGTGTGCTGTTTATCAGGAATCTGTCCTTGAAAATAAAAAGACACAGGATGACGATGATAAATAGGCCTGCCGTTATCAGCAGTCCTGCGGTCTTGTTGCCGACCAGTACTGCGAACCAGGAGCTGAGTGCTGCCGCCGTGATCCCGAGGACGATGCCGATGAGGATGAACAGCAGCAGGAAAAAAATCACCCGGCTGAGAATCTTTGCCATATTCTCAGCCAGTGTCAGCTTGATCTCGTCAATCCTCAGATCGACGTAGTGCTTGATCGAGGAGAAGAGATCTCCCAGCGGGTTGGAGTTCTGCTCTTCCATTCCGTTCGGGATTACTCGTTCTCGGATGCCTGCTCAGGCATGGCCTCAGGCGTTTTCAGGCGGTTGATCTTCTCCTTGAGGTTCTGGTACTCCTTGTCGAAGGAGTCCTTGATCTTTCTGCGGGTCTCGTCTCCGGATTCGGGGGCGAACAGAATAGCCACGGCCGCTCCTACGAGTGCGCCGCCGAGAAATGTGAATAAACTGTCTGCTTTCATAAAGATGATTTTAATAAGATACAAAAATAACAAATAAATTCTATATTTGCCTAATAAAAATAAAAAGATGAGATACTTCCTTAAATATATCGCAATCTTGTTGCCGGTTGTGCTGTCCGTTTGCTCCTGTAGCAATATGCTGTTTGAAGACGGTTTGAAGAACGGGGATATGAATGTGGGCAGAACGGTGTTGGTCTATATGGCTGCAGACAATAACCTGGCGCCATATGCCAGAAAGAATATCGAGGATATGAAGCAGGGTGAGGTGCCTGATTATTTTGACGACGGCTCAGGAAACGTGTTGCTGGTATATGTCGATATAACAGGAGAGGAACCGAAACTTATACGCCTGAGCAGGGACCGTTTCGGAACGGTAACGGAAGAGACGCTCAGAGTCTATGATGATCAGAATTCGTGCTCGGACTCAGTGATGAGTGCGGTTCTTTCCGATGCGGCCACGCTGTTCCCTTCCCAGGAAAGCGGACTGGTGCTTTGGTCTCACGGTACCGGATGGCTTCCGGAAGGGTATTACAGTGATCCGGTATACTCTTCCCCGGACGGAGCAGCTGCGGTCCCGTATCATATAGAGGACCCATATGCGCACTTGGTCAAGTCTTTCGGTACTGATGACGGTGCCGAGATGGATATAAGGGATCTGGCCGGAGCCTTGCCGGGGCATTATTCGTTCATACTTATGGATGCCTGCCTTATGGGCGGTGTGGAAGTGGCATACGAACTCAGAAACAAATGCGACTATTTCATAGGTTCAGCTGCTGAGATTCTGGCTAACGGTTTTCCGTACAGGGAAGTGGTCGGAGAGTTTTTCCGTGGAGAGGAAGGGTTGAGGAATGCCTGCAGGCTGTACCGGGAGCATTATGAGGATGACGGAGCCACTATTGCCTTGGTGAGCACCCGCTCTCTGGGGGCTCTTGCCGATGCGTGCCGTGATGTATTTGCTTCTGAGCGGGACTTCATACGGGAACTGGATATGGATTCTGTACAGGGGTATTTCAGGATGAACCGTCACTGGTTCTATGACCTGGGGGACTTTGTCGAACAGCTGACGGAGACGGACAGTTCCGTGGTCGGCAAAGACAGCGTGCCGGTGGACGACGCGGTCGCAGAGAGGCGGGAGCGTATGTATAAGGTGTTCAGAGATGCCCTTGATGAAGCAGTGGTATATAAGGACAATACCGACGAGTTTGTGCTGGGCGGGTACTCCCAGTTCTCTATAAAAAAGTTTTCGGGACTCAGTACATACATACCGAATCCCGAAAATCCCATTCTCGATGAGTATTACAGGACCCTCGCCTGGAACAAGGCGGTAATGATGGTCGAGTAATTACTTCTTGTCTCCGAAGAATCTCCTGTAGAGTCCCTCGAATGCCTGTCCGTGACGGGCCTCGTCCTTGCACATCTCGTGAACTGTGTCATGGATGGCGTCGTAGTTGAGTTCCTTGGCGCGGGTGGCGATGCGTTTCTTGTCGGCGCAGGCATCGGCTTCTGCGTGCATTCTCTTCTCGAGGTTGGTCTTGGTGTCCCAAACCACTTCTCCGAGGAGTTCTGCGAATCTTGCGGCGTGGTCGGCCTCCTCGTATGCGATGCGGCGGTAGGCCTCGGCGATCTCGGGATAGCCTTCCCTGTCGGCCTGACGGCTCATGGCGATGTACATGCCTACTTCGGAACATTCTCCGGCAAAGTGAGTCTGGAGTCCTTCCCAGATCTCCTTGTCACAGCCTTTGGCTACTCCAAGTGTATGTCCGTCAGCCCACGAAATCTCGCCGGCCTCTTCCTTTATCTCTACGAATTTGCTTGCGGGAGCCTTGCAAAGAGGGCATCTCTCAGGAGGATTGTCTCCTGTGTGCACATAACCGCATACGGTGCATCTCCATTTCTTTTCCATAATAAGGGTTTTTAGTTGTTAATTCAGTCCCCTAAGATACAAAATATTTGCCAAATATTGCTGAGTTAAATAAAAAAGACTACTTTTGCGCACTCAAAAAGCTGAGCCTTTTTGGTGCAATGGGGTCCGGAAAGCCCGGACTGAGTAACACATTTTTAATAAACATCATGAAACACATTACATTACACGGTACGGCAAGAGAGAAAGGCCGTAAATCATCGATCAAGAGCATCAGAAGAGAGGGTCATGTGCCCTGCGTACTTTACGGAAACGGCATCGAGAATGTTCTCTTCTCGGTTGACGCAAGGGATCTCAAGGCTCTGACACACACACCTAACAGCTACATCGTTGACCTTGACATCGACGGTAAGAGCTATCTGGCAGTTATGCACGAGCTTCAGTTCCACCCTGTCACAGACAACACCATCCACGTGGATTTTCTGGCCATCTCCGCTGACAAGCCTGTGTCCATTGACGTGCCTCTCAATATATTCGGTAACTGCGCAGGCGTGAAGGCCGGCGGTAAGCTCCTCATCGAGGCCCGTAAGCTCAGAGTAAGCGGTCTGCCTGATCAGATACCCGATGTGCTGGATATTGACATCACCAACCTCAAGCTCGGCAAGCAGATTGTAGCCGGCGACCTTTCATTTGAGGGTGTTCAGATAGTGAGCCCCAAGACGACAGGTGTCTGCACAGTTAAGCACACCCGTGCCGCCATGGCTGCCGCCGAGGATACAGAGGCTGCCGCCGAGGCTACACCCGCTCAGTAATATTCCCTCTCATGACATTTCTCATAGTCGGATTGGGAAACATAGGGTACGAATACGAAGGTACCCGCCACAATATGGGATTTTCGGTATTGGACACCTGGGCTCAGGCGTCCAATACTCTTTTTACGACAGTCCGTTACGGGGATATGGCGGAGATCCGGCTCAAGGGACGCACATTTGTTCTGCTGAAGCCCTCCACGTACATGAACCTGAGCGGCAAGGCAGTGGCGTACTGGCTGGATAAGAAGGGTATACCTGTGGAGAATCTCCTGGTGATAGCGGACGATATGAACCTGCCGTTCGGGACGATGCGTATGCGTAAGGGCGGAAGTGCAGGCGGCCACAACGGCCTGGCCAATATAGCGGAGATGCTTGGAACGCAGGACTATCCCCGGCTGCGTGTGGGCATCGGCTCGCACGTGGGACGCGGCCCGCAGGTGGATTTCGTCCTGGGCAAATGGGACGAGGAGGAGGAGAAGCAGCTTCCCGAGATACGGGAGAGGGCCGTGGAGGCCGTCAAGTCATTCGGTCTGGCCGGCATAGAGCGGACCATGACCCAGTTCAATCGACAATAAACACGTCTTCCCCCTTTTTGTGGAAATAGTACTGCTCCCTGGCGAATTTCTCCAGGGAGTCTTTGTCTGATGTCAGTTCGTCGAGCTTGTCGTCAAGCATCTGTATGTCCCGGTTGTACTGTCTTATGACCTTTTCCTGACGGAGTGCGGTCAGATAATCGCCGGCCCAGCGGATGAGGTTGTTGCGGTCCACAAAGAGAACGATCACCGCGAATATGACGGTGACGATAATGTATTTGTTCGTGATGACTTTGACGAACTTTTTCCAGGGGCTGACAGATGTTTCTTCCATGATGGTACAAAGTTAGGACTAATATCGCTATATTTGAAAAAATTTTGAGAGGCGATGATGAAAAATCTTTTGAATGCCGGCCCAAGTCTGTGGGAATCCTGCCTGATTCTGCTTCTGCTGGTCATAGGGCAGCTGGCCGTCTCTTTTCTGGGAATGCTTCCCATGCCGTTGATATACTCACTGGCATACGTCTTTCCCTTGATATATATCTTCAGACTCGGAGCGGTCAGGGACGGCGGCGCACCGTCTGTCGTAATGGGAACATCCGGCAGGGCCGGTGCCTGGCTGATGCTTCCCGTGGCAGTGCTGGTGGAGCTGTCGCTTGTAGTCCTGCTGGGAGTGGCGACATCGTGGATGCAGACTCCGCAATGGTACGATGACATGCTCCGCAATATGTACGGTGCTGAGTTGATCGGCAGTGCTGTTACGGTGTGCGTGGCGGCGCCTCTGCTGGAGGAACTGCTGTTCCGCCGGGTCATCCTCTCCGGTCTGCTCAGAAGGATGCGGGTGTGGAAGGCGGTGGCATGGTCATCCCTGCTGTTTGCGGTGGCTCACCTCAATCCGTGGCAGGCTGTGCCGGCTTTCGCGATGGGCTGTCTGTTCGGATGGATATACGCCCGTACAGAAAGCTACTGGACAACGGTGGTCCTGCACTTTGTCAACAACGCCCTGACTATAGCTGTCGTGGCGTTTATGGGACCTGATGCCGCCATGGGTTCTCTGGAACAGTTGGTCGGAGCCCGGGCGTATTGGCCGGTAGTGGCTCTCTCTGCTGTCGTGACGGTGGCCGGTATATGGGCCCTCAATAAGTATTTACCTAGGAAACAATACAATCAAGTATGAAGAAAGCAATATATCCCTTTAAATTCATACCCCAGCCGAAAGAGAGGGTCTGGGGCGGTCACCGTCTGGCGGCTCAGTTCCACAAACCGTTCGACGCGGAGAAAGTGATAGGAGAGAGCTGGGAGATTTCCGGCTTTGAGGACGACAGCTCGGTGATAGCCGGAGGCTGGCTGGACGGCAACCCTCTCTTCGATGTCATCGAGACATATATGGACGAGATAGTCGGGGATGACAACTACAAGCGTTTTGGGGACGAGTTTCCGATACTGGTCAAGTTGCTGGACATCAACGACCGCCTGTCGGTCCAGGTGCATCCGGACGATGATACTGCCTTTGACAGGCACAACTCCTATGGCAAGAACGAGGCCTGGTATGTCCTTGAGGCCGACCCTGATGCCAGGATATATATGGGATTCAACAAGGATATGGATGTGCCTGAGTTCCTGGACCGCTGCGCCAAAGGCACTCTCGAGGAGGTGCTCAATGTCGTGACTCCGCACAAGGGAGACTTCTTCTTCATCGAAGCCGGGACGGTACACTCTGCCGGAGGCGGTCTGGTGATAGCCGAGATACAGCAGCTCTCGGATGTGACATACCGTATCTATGACTGGGGCCGCGAGCACAACCCCGCCACTGCCCGGCAGATGCATGTGGACCAGGCCCTGAGCTGCATCAATTACCGCAAGTATGACAGCGGTTCATTGTTTGTCCCGGCGGGCATGAGCGGAGCTTCAAAGCAGCTTGTCTCCAATAAATATTTCACGGCCAACGAGCTTGCTCTTACGGCTCCGCTGCGGGTATGGCCGGACCGTTACGAGAGTTTTATCCTCTATACCTGTCTGGAGGGCGAGGCAGTGCTGACACCATCCGAAGGCTCTGAGAGGTATCCGCTGCTGCGGGGAGAGTGGGTGCTGATACCGGCCGCCATGCCGGACTTCATGCTCGCGCCTGTTGTGCCGGGAACCCATGTCATGGAAGTCTATATAGGCAGGCAGGAGGAAAAGGATGATTATATAAAGGAGTAGTTATGGAGGAGCAGGTAAGAATAGATAAGTTCTTATGGTCGATAAGGGTGTACAAGACCCGTACCGAGGCTGCGGATGCCTGCCGCAGCGGCAAAGTCAGTGTCAACGGTGCGGAGGCCAAGGCTTCCCGGGATGTCAAGGCCGGGGATACAGTGACCATTCGTAAGGGCAGCGTACACTTTCAGTACCGTATAATAGTACCGATAGGCAATCGGGTGGGGGCGAAACTGGTGCCTGAGTTTGCGGAAGATATCACTCCTCAGGAGGAGCTGGACAAGCTCAACGCTCCGTTCGAGACAATATACATCAGGCGCGACCGCGGGACGGGCCGTCCTACCAAGAAGGAACGCCGCGACCTCGACCGCCTTATGGACGAACTGCTATAGGAAAGGAGTGAGGTCGGGGGACTCGTAGGTGGCGTGGGAGATGGCCTTGTGGCCCTTGTGGTTGTAGTAGAACTGGTCGATGCCGAATATCTGGGCTCCTTCAATATCGTTTACAGGGTCATCCCCTATCATGAGGGTGGCCCTTTTCGCTTTTCTCCATCTGTCTCCTTCCGTGCGTTTTATGCCCGAGAGGGTCTCCACCGCGTAAGCGAAGATGCCCGGACGGGGCTTGAGACAACCGGCCTCCTCCGACACTACCACTGCCGAGAAATATTCCGCTATGCCGGCTCCGCGCAGCTTGCGGTACTGCACCTCGCGGAAACCGTTGCTGAGAACAGCCATTTTACCTTCCGCCATGCGTATGGCCTCCAGCATTTCCCTGGCTCCGGGCATCAGTCTGTTCTCGCAGACCATCTGTTCGAGATAGTCTTCTCCGAACTGCCGGGAGAGGGCCTCGTCCTCTACTCCGTACCAGCGGAATGCCTCGTAGAACCTCTTCCACCGCAGATCCTCCTTGGACATCTCACCACGCTCGTACATGGCCCAGAGCCGGTGGTTCAGCACGTCGTAGCGCATAAAGAAACGGTGCAGGGAATCTTCCCCACACCCTTCTTTTTCCTGTATCGTCCTGTAGAGCACAGGATTGCGGGAGATGAGCAGACCGATGGCGTGCTCGGAGTTGCTGTCGAAGTCCCACAGGGTCCGGTCCAGGTCGATCAGGTAGTATCTGTACGGCCTTATGGTCATTATCTGCAGTAGTAGTCTATCATCCGGCTGATGGCCCGCTGGCATACTGGGCAGAAGTCGGGAGCGGTGTTGGTGTTCATGCGGCAGTCTTCGCGGGGACGGTAGACGCCCTTGGCCATGTATCCGCCGCCCTCGTAGACACCTACCTGTTCCTCGCTCCACTTGCCGGAGTCGATCATGTCCTTCCACTTGCTTTCGAAGTTCACTAGGGTGGTGATGTTGGGCTCCCAGGGCTCGGTCTCGAGGTTGTAGAAGTTCTCGTAGGCGACCTCGGAGGTGTAGTACTCGTCTCCCAGCCCTGCGAAACTGTGACCTAACTCGTGGATGAATACCTGATAGGAGAATTCGTTGCCGGCGGTGCCCAGGGCGTAGGAGTTGTAGATGCCTCCGCCGCCGTATTTTTCTTCATTAACTACGATGAAAATGGCATCGAACGGGGCGCCGGCCACGTTGTCGGCTATGGACTTGTGGTCGGTGACGGTCAGATAGCGGTCAATGTAGAAGGTGTAGAAATGCGAGTTGAGGGCGGTGTGCTTCCAGATATCCTGATTGGGGATGTCAGTGCCTTTCTCGGGGGATACGACGTCCACGGCTGTGACGTTGAAGTCACTCTTGCGGGACTTGTATGGCTCCATAGAGAAGAGGTACTCCATGAACTTGCGGCAGTCGCGGTGGAACTGGTCCGTCTGGTCTGCTGTGTAGCCCTCGGCTACGAAGAGCAGGTCCACTTTGTGCTCCATGTCTCCGGATGTGAGCAGGGGTGTGACTGTAAAGTCAGGGGCGGCCTCGCGGCTGATGAGGGCATCTTCAGGGTCTATGCTGCAAGAGAAAATCTCGCGGAACTCCCCTGTGGCTTTTACCCTTTCTGAGAGGGTTATGTGTACGTCATCCTTGGGGAAGGGCATCCATACTGTCTGCGTATAAGCCTTTGAAACCTTGCTGGCTTCGGATGTAGTTCTCCACTCCTGGAAGAGGGTGGAGAATCCTTTGGAGTAGATCAGGGTCTCGCCTGACCAGGCCTCGAACATGTATTCGCCGTAGCGGAACGGGTCGATCAGGGATGCATGGGACCCGGCCCAGGCACATTCTTTCTTGAGGCCGGCCAGGTAGGCGTGCTGTTCCTGTGCGTTTCCTGCCAGAATGAAGTCCACGCGTAGGCGGTCAGTGGTAAAATATGTGTCGTAGTCCGGGCTCTGGGCAGCAGCACTGACAGCGGCTCGGAGAGTCAGGACTGCCGCTGCAGCTATTGTCAACAAGATGTGTCTCATAATCCTGTTCTTGTGTATGAGAAATGTTCGGATACCTATCTGCCGGTGTAGTTGAACGGGGTGAGCCTACGGAGCTCGTCCTTGACCGACTCGGCGATATTCAGGGAGTCGATGAAGTCCCTGATGGTGCGGTCGGAGACGGCCTGTCCGGTACGGGTCAGGGCCTTCAGTGTCTCATAGGGATTGGGATATCCCTCCCGGCGGAGTATGGTCTGGATGCCCTCGGCCACGACCTCCCAGTTGTCGGAGAGATCCCGCTCGATGGCATCCCTGTTGAGTATCAGTTTGCCCAGGCCCTTTTGGAGGGATTTCAAGGCTATGATAGTATGGGCGATGGGAACGCCTACATTGCGCAGGGTGGTGGAGTCCGTCAGATCCCGCTGCAGGCGCGATATGGGCAGCTTGGATGCTAGGAACTCGCAGACTGCGCTGGCCATGAGCAGATTGCCCTCGGCGTTCTCAAAGTCAATAGGATTGACCTTGTGGGGCATGGCGGAAGAACCGACCTCGCCTTCCTTGATCTTCTGCTTGAAGTACTCCATCGAGATGTAGGTCCACATGTCGCGGCACAGGTCCACCAGGATGTTGTTGATCCTCTTTATGGCGTCGAATAGGGCTGCCGTATTGTCGTAGTGCTCTATCTGAGTGGTGGGATATGAGCGTTTAAGTCCCAGTCTGTCTTCCACGAAATCCTCGGCGAATGCATTCCAGTCAATGTCCGGATAGGCAGCGAAATGGGCGTTGAAGTTGCCGGTGGCTCCGCCGAACTTGGCCGAGAACGGTACTGCCAGTAGCATCTTCTGCTGTTCGCGCAGTCTTGCCGTGAAGACGGCGATTTCTTTGCCCAGTCTGGTCGGGGAGGCAGGCTGGCCGTGGGTGTGGGCCAGCATGGGGATGTCCTTCCAGTCCTCTGCCATGCCGTCCAGCATATTCAGCACCTCGTAAAGCTGAGGCAGGTACACGTCCTGTATGCCCTCCATAAGGCTGAGGGGCACGGCAGTATTGTTGATGTCCTGAGATGTCAGGCCGAAATGCACGAACTCCTTGAATCTGGGATTGATGCCCAGGCTGTCAAACTTCCTTTTTATATAGTATTCCACGGCCTTGACATCGTGGTTGGTGGTCTTTTCTATCTCTTTCACTTCAGCGGCTTCTTCCTCGGTCATGTCCTGGTAGACGGCCCTCAGGGAGTCATACAGTCTCTTGTCAAACCCTTCCAACTGTGGCAGGGGCAGCTCGCACAGGGCGATGAAATACTCTATCTCAACTCTTACCCTGTATCTGATCAGGGCAAATTCCGAATAATAGGAAGAGAGGTCACTGACCTGTCTGTAGTACCTTCCGTCAATGGGTGAAATCGATGTCAGCATATCGGTTGTTATTAATTAAATTTGTTGTTAGTTTGTTGTCTCTTGGATAAATACAGCAATGAGAAAAGACTAGCCGCCCTCGGCTCTAGAGGGAGGGGCCCGCACCGGAGGTGTGGGAGGGCCTGGTCTTTTCGACTGCTGTATTTATCCTGTATCATCATTGTGAAATAATCCAGTCGCTGATGGTATGGGTGGCGGAGTCGAAGTTGACGGCGACCCTGACTACGGGCAGGCCGCAGAGGGCGAACCGCTCCGGATACTGCCTTAGGTCAATCTGCTGTATGGCCGCCTCCGCGCTCTTGTCCAGTTTCAGTTCTATCAGATATAGTTTCGTAGCGGTACGCATGACCATGTCCACGCGGCCTTTAGGGGTACGCACCTCCACATCCACGTAGTACCCGAAAATGCTGAATATGACGTAGAACATCTGCTGCCAGTGCCCCTCGTAGTCCGTGTTGTCGGTGTAGGGGACAGTGGAGAGGAAGGTCTGGAGCAGCTGCAGGGCCTTGTCCATGTCCTCATGATATATGGCCTCGTACATCAGGGCTACAGTCGTGTTGCCCTTGCCTGCATTGTAGCCGAGATAGTTCGGCAGGAGGCTGCGCATCATGCCGATCCGGATCTCCCGGTTGGGGAAGTCGAGGGTGTACACTTCGGCGAACTCGCTGCCTTCCTTTATGGTGAGGTACCCGCTCTGATAGAGCAGGGGGGTTATACTTGTAAGTTTTTCCGTAGGAGCGTCGAACTCATCAGCCGTTGCGCTGCCACCTCCGATCTCGGTGGGAGCCACGTGATATTTGCGGAGCATTTCAAGGAGATATGTGGGTGTGCCGCTTCCGAACCAGTAGGAACGTATCTTCTTGTCTGCGAAAGCGTTCATCAGACTGTAAGGATTGTAGATATCCGGCGAGGGCCATGTGAAATGATATCCGTCGTAATAGTCTTTCAACTTTTTCAGTAACTCATCACGGCTCAGCCGCATCCTGTCCGCCATAAGGTCTATGTCCTCGCTCATCTGCGAGAGCATCTCCTCCTCAGTTATACCGCAGACAGCGGCATAGTCCGTGTCCATGCTGATATTCTTGATGTTGTTCAACTCGCTGAAGATACTCAGCTGCGAGAACTTGGTGATGCCTGTCAGGAAGACGAATCTCAGCCAGGGGTCGCAGGCCTTGAGCGGGCTGTAGAAATTGCGCATGACTTGGCGCAGCACCGGCAGGTCGCGCTCCTCGTGCATTACGTCCAGCAGCGGGGCGTCGTATTCGTCAATGAGCACCACTACCTGTCTTCCGGCCTGTGTGTATGCCGTCTCTATCAGATTTTTCAGGCGCAGATTCGGGTCTTTGTTCGCTGAGGTGACACCATACAGTCTTTCATATCCGGTCAGTTGGTTGTCCAAAACTGCTTCAAGCTGCTCTTTCTCCATGTGCTTGGCGATGCTCATGTCGAAGTGCAGCACAGGAAACACCGTCCAGTCCTTCTCCAGCCCTTCGATAGCAAGTCCCTTGAACAGTTCCCTCCGTCCCTCGAAATAACTGTGCAGGGTGGAGACCAGCAGCGACTTGCCGAACCGTCTGGGACGGCTCAGAAAGATGTACTTGGCATCGGAGTTCGTCATGCGGTAGACATACTCGGTCTTGTCGATGTACACGTAGTTCTTTCTCGTTCGGAGCTCCGAGAATGTCTGGAGTCCTATCGGGTAATATCTGCGATCGTTGTCCATGGCATCAACAGTATCTGGGCGTTAACATACAAAGATACAAACTTTCCTCCAATCTAAAAGTTTGTCAATCGGTATAAATGACTATTTTTGCAAAGTTTCATCAAAAAGGAAGTCATGCTTATAGTAATAGAGGGCCTTGACGGTTCGGGGAAGTCCACTCAGGTGGCTCGGATGTCGGAATATCTGGCATCCAGGGACGGCCGCAGTCCGGAATACCTGCATTTTCCACGTTTTGACGCTCCTGTTGTGGGCGATATGATTGCCCGTTTCCTGCGTGGGGAGTTCGGACGGATAGACCAGGTGCATCCGATGATAGTTGCCCTGCTCTTCGCCGAGGACCGCAGGGATGCCTCCGCAACGATACGCGGTTGGCTGGAAGAGGGACGGACAGTGCTGCTGGACAGATATGTGTATTCCAATATCGCTTTCCAATGCGCCAAGATAGATGATGCTGACCGCTCTCTGGAACTTCAGCGGTGGATACTGGATACAGAATATGGTGTATACGACATTCCGCGTCCGGACTTGAATGTCTTTTTAGATGTGCCGGTTTCGTTCGTACGGGAAAGACTCTCCAATGTCAGGGAGGGCAGTGACAGGGAGTATCTGCACGGGGCCGAGGATATTCATGAGGCGGATATGGCTTTCCAGAAAAGGGTGAGGGATGTCTATCTGCGTCTGTGCGCGTCGGATCCGGACTTCCGCAGGATTGACTGTGCCGGTCCGGGCGGGGAGATGCTCTCCGCGGACGAGGTCTTTGAAAAGATAAGGGAGGTGTTATGAGGTTCCTGAGAGTCTTGATGTTCTTGCTCCGTCTTATCTTTGGAGTCACGTTTATCCTGTCAGGATTTTTCAAGCTGACGGATCCTGTAGGTACCGGACTTATAGTCGAGGAGTATCTTAGAACCATGCATATGGGTTTCCTGACCTTCGGCTCAGTGCCGTTCGGAATGGCCCTTTCGCTTCTGGAGTTTCTAATAGGCATAGCCGTGATTATGTGTGTCAGGATGAGAGTGGCTTCGACAGCCGGCTTTATAATGACGGCTTTTTTTACTGTGCTTACGTTTTTCATGGCGCTTTACGATGCGATAGAGGAGTGCGGATGTTTCGGACAGGCCGTACATTTGAGTATGTGGCAGACTTTTGCGAAAAATGTCGCCCTGCTGGTGTGCATTGTTCCCATATTCCTTTTCCGTAAGAAATTCAAGCCGGTCGCACCTGTGCCTGCCGAGTGGGCGTTTCTGGCCACATATGGTACACTTGCACTGTTCTGCACGGTGTATTCCTATATCAATATTCCGTTGCTGGAATTCGGCAACTTTAAAGTAGGGACCAATATTGCGATGAAGATGGATGAGTTGACGGATACCGATAACTTCGAGACGGTGTTTGTCTATGAAAAGGACGGTGTCAGGAAGCATTTTTCTTTGGACAGCCTTCCGGGAACAGACTGGACTTATGTAGACCGGGAAACTGTATATCTGGGTGATGAGGAGGATCTGCTTTTCGATATGACGCTTGAAGACTCAGACGGAGTCATGGTTACGGAGGATATAGTGGACTCGGACAGCCCTGTGTTTATATTTTCCGCATTCCGTCCGGAAGATCTGGATGGACGTTACTGGAAGAAAGTGGCGGAGTGTGTTGACTCAGCGGAGGTTTACGGTGCCGGTTGTTATGTGGCGGTGCCGGTAGTGTCCTCTGCGGTGGATTCGATTGCCATGCATTTCCCGGGACTGGCCCGGACATTTGTGACAGGAGACTACCGTACCCTGATATCGATGGTGCGCTCCAACGGAGGAGTAATGCTGATGGATGACGGCATTGTCGCCAGAAAATGGTCCCGATGGCGTTTCGACCCAGAGGATGTGGCAAGAACCGTCGCTATGGATTCGGAAGAACTTACAGCCCGCGGTACTATCGCCCAGAGACTGTTCTATGAGTCGTCCATACTTTTAGTATTTCTGATTATAATACTTTTCCGCTATGTCTGCGGTATAGTCTACGGTAAGCGTTACAGCAATAAGAAGCACCATGTCCAGCCGTAGCCGCCGCATATATGCCATACTGTTGCCTCTGCTGGCCGTACTGGCTGCAGGCAATCTGTTTTACGGTGCCGTGCCGGTGCCGCCGTCGGCCGTATGGAAAGTACTTACGGGCGGGGAAGCCGGCAATCCGGCCTGGGCGGTGATCCTTACCGGCTCCAGGCTTCCGCAGATGATTACGGCTCTGCTGGCCGGAGCTGCCCTGGCCGTGAGCGGACTGCTGCTCCAGACTCTTTTCCGCAATCCGCTGGCCGGCCCTTCCATCCTGGGTATAAGCGACGGTGCCAATCTTGGTGTTGCACTGGTGATGCTGGCCTTCGGGGGTACTGTCGGCTCTCTCGGAGGCTATCTGGCCACGGTGGCCGGAGCCATGCTCGGTGCCTGCATGATACTGGCGGTGATAGTATTCTTCTCCAGGAAAGTGTCCTCCAGCGTGATGCTGCTCATAATAGGTATCATGGTCGGCTATCTGGTGTCTTCCTGCATCTCCATTCTGAACTACTACGCATCTGCCGACAAGGTGAGGCAGTTCGTGATGTGGGGCATGGGGGACTTCTCGGCGGTGTCTCCGGCCAGGCTGCCCTTGTTCGCTGCAGTGTCGCTGGCCGGCCTTGTATTCTCGTTTATGCTGGTAAAGCCGCTCAATGCCCTGCTGCTCGGGGAAAAATATGCCGCCAATCTGGGTGTCAACATCACGGCGGCCAGGATGAGCGTGCTTATATGCACCGGCCTGATGACGGCCGTGGTGACGGCATTCTGCGGCCCGATATCCTTCATCGGCCTGGCTGTGCCGCATATCGCCCGCCTGCTTACCGGTACCTCCGACCACCGCGTACTGGTGCCGGCTACCATGCTCTCGGGAGCCTGTATTGCCCTTGTCTGCAACATGCTCACAGTCATTCCCGGGACCGGGACAATGCTTCCGCTCAACGCCGTGACTCCCCTGTTCGGCGCACCCGTCATTATATATGTCATAGTCAACCGTAAGAACATCCAATATTTCAACTGATATGGAGCAGTCAGCAGTATCCGCGCAGCATCTGGCCATAGGCTACTCTCTTGGCAAGGGACGTTGGAAGACCGTCCACCCGTGTGTGGATTTTACCCTTAACCTCGGAGAACTGACCTCCCTGATAGGACTCAATGGCGCCGGTAAGTCTACGCTGATCAAGACACTGTGCCGGTTCCAGCCTCCTGTGGGCGGTTCGGTGTCCGTGCTGGGAAAAGATGTGCGGGAGTATGCTCCGCACGAGTTCGCCCTGACAGTGGGAGTGGTGCTTACGGACCGTACCAACGCCGGCGGACTTACGGTACGCGAGCTGGTCTCTCTCGGCCGGCAGCCCCATACGGGCTTTCTGGGGCATCTGGGAGACAGGGACAGGACAGTGGTTTCGGATGCGATGGACTCTGTCGGGATATCCCATAAGGCCGACAGTTATGTCTCGGAACTTTCGGACGGCGAGCGGCAGCGGGCGATGATAGCCAAGGCTCTGGCCCAGGAATGCCCGGTCATCGTGCTGGACGAGCCGACGGCCTTTCTGGATGTGGCCAGCCGTATCGAGACCATGTCGCTGCTGCATGAGACAGCCCGCCGTCAGCACAAGGCCGTGCTGCTCTCGACTCACGATATCGACAATGCCCTGATATTCTCCGACCGTCTGCTGCTCTTGCCGGCTGGCGGTGCGCCTGTCGTTTCCGGCTCTCCGGAGGATCTGGTGCTGGACGGCAGCCTGAAAGCGTTCTTCGGTCAGCGCGGCATGAACTTCGATGTACGGTCGGGGCAGCTGTCGACAGGTGTGTCCGGTCCCGAAGTAGGCGTGGACGGGGACGGCCTCACTGCCAGGTGGACTGCCAACGCCCTGGCCCGCAACGGCTTCACCCCTGTTCTTCCGAAAGAAGGCATCCCCTGTGTATGCTGTCTGTCGCCGACCTGTCTGGAAGTCTCTCATCCCGGCTCGGCAACATCCGTCACCGTCTCCTGCATCTCGCAGGCGGTGTCGCTTCTTATCGATTACAAGGGCTTGAAGTAGCGTGCTTCTCGGCCTGGGAAGAGGTCGGGGTGGAAGACGGCGGCCAGGTCCTCCAGAATCCATGCCGGGTGGAGCACGATGTCGTCGTAGTATGTAGAAGAATAAGTGTTGCAGCCGAATATGTGCTGCTGCCTGAAAGCCCGGAACTCTGAGTAGAGCCGGTATTCGGCTTCGAGAGATGCGTATGTCATAGGCTGCGGGCTCCAGTACTTGAGCACCCAGATGTCGGCGTCGATACCCTTGCTGAGAACGCTTTCGAATGACATATTGACATTAGCGGCGGAGGTATTGCCGCTGAAGATGTAGTCGGCTCCGGCATCGCTGTACATGCGGGCCATGTAGCTGCCTCCTCCGGGAACGTCCCAGGAGGCTCCGTACTTGCGCTCGGCCAGGAGGGTAGGACGGTGTGAGTCTCCGCCGTTATCCTCGATGTGCCTTGAAACGGTATCCCTGATGCAGTTGTATTCGGTCTCGGCCTCCAGGAAGAGGGAATCGGCCCTGTCGGGACAGCCGAGCAGCAGACCGAACAGCCTGATCCATTCGGTCCGGCCAAGAGGCAGATTCTCCATATAGTCGGCGGCCTCGATGATGGGAATCCCCAGCTTGCCGGCCGCTCCGTAGTTGCTGTTCTGAAAGGGTGAGGCAATGATGACCTGCCCGCCGGCATCGGCTATCCGCTCCACGCTGGGGGAAACGGAGCTGCCGCAGTCGGTGATGCATCCTCCGGCCACTCCGTCGAGTACTGCCTTGCAGGTCATGTACTCCGGCTCGCATACTCCGGTGATGCGGTCTGTCTCTCCGAGTGCGTCGATTATCGAGGCATGTACCGAAGAGTAGACGATGATGTGGTCGATAGGGGTGCGTATCAGCGTCCCTTGAGGCAGATCTGCCGGCATGGCATTGCCTTCAGGTACGAGGATGTACCGGTGCAGTATCCTGGCGGTATCCCAGGGATTGGTGATTTCGGCCACCGAGTAGCTGCCGCAGCCGGTGATGCTCAGGTACTGCGCATACCGCATCACTGCTTTCTCTCCGTCCGCCGCTCTGTTCCCGCCTCTTCCGCAAGACAGAAGCACCATGGCCAGCACAACCGCCGCCGATATCCTTATTGCCGTTCTTTTCATATCCATTTTAATATGTCTGCAAATATATCCACGCATGGCATTTGCGCAAAATATAATTTCATAATCTGCGGAAATGTGATTTTTGAGCGCACTTGCGCAGATTATAACCTAGGCTTGGATTTGTTCTACAGGTAGAGTATATTTGCAGGCTTGGAAACAGAATATGGGAAAGGACAGTCAGAAAACGGTGGAGAGGCAGATACTGACGGCATCGTATGTCAGCATCATAGGCAACGGTCTGTTGTCGGTGGCCAAAATCGTGACAGGTGTGATAAGCGGCAGTTCCGCCGTGGTGGGAGACGGTATCGACTCGGCGTCGGATGTGGCGGTGTCGGTAGTGATGATAGTGGCGGCCAAGGTCATGGGACGCCGCCCCAACCGCAAATATGTCTACGGCTATGCCAAGGCGGAGTCGATAGCCACCAAGATACTGTCGATGCTGATATTCTTCGCCGGAGCGGAGATGCTGATTTCTGCCGTGGAGCATCTGTTCTCGCACGAGGAGAAAGTGATGCCGGGAGCCCTGGCCATATACGTGACCGTTTTCTCGATAGTCTGCAAGCTGCTGCTCTCGCTGTATCAGACTAGGGTGGGAAAGCGTACCGGCTCGTCCATGCTGACGGCCAACGGGGTCAATATGCGCAACGATGTGATTATCTCGCTGAGCGTGCTTGTCGGCCTATTCTTCTCGTTCATCCTCGACATGCCTGTGCTGGATTCGGTTACGGCCCTGCTGGTGAGCCTTTTTATCATCCGCTCGGCCATCAGGATATTCATGGACTCCAATGTGGAACTTATGGACGGTGTGAAGGATGAGTCTGTCTATCAGAGGATATTCGATGCCATAAGCAAGGTGGACGGAGTCAGCAATCCGCACAGGGTCCGCTCCCGCAGTATCGGCGGCAAATATATGATTACCCTCGACGTGGAGGCTGACGGCGGGATGACTCTCAACCAGGCCCACGCCCTCTCCAACCAGATCGAGCAGAATATCCGGGACAATATCCCCGAAGTCTACGATATCGTGGTTCACATCGAGCCTACCGGCACATGCCCCGAGGACACCTTCGGCATCAAATAACCGCCGCCGGAGCATTTCCCGTAGGGCTACTTCGCTCAAACTTACTCGGCATTTTGCAGAGGGGTGAATTTATATCGGATTTTCTGAGGGAAAATCAAAACTGCGTCATAACTTTGCGGTATGATTATATCTGTGGACAGCCGCAGTGTGACCCGCCCTGCCGAGACTGTCTTCTACGCCCTTAAGGGGCAGAACAATGACGGGCATGACTATGTGGAGCGGCTGTATGGCCGTGGTGTGAGGCATTTCGTACTGAGCGAGCGCAGACCTGAATATGAAACTCTCGAAGGGGCTTCGATAAGGTATGTGGATGACGCTCTGGCGGCTCTGCAGGAGGATGCGGCCCGGTACAGACGGCAGTGCCGGGCAGAGGTGACGGCCATAACGGGCAGCAACGGCAAGACCGTGGTAAAGGAATGGATAGCCCAGCTCCTCGGAGAGGACGTGCCCCTGAGCCGCAGCCCGAGAAGCTACAACTCTCAGGTGGGTGTGCCGCTGTCAGTTCTCGAGATTGCTCCCGATAGCCGTATGGCGCTGATAGAGGCCGGTATGTCAAGACCGGGGGAGATGGCCAGGCTGCACGATATAATACGTCCGGACATAGGAGTGTTCACTCATCTCGGAGATGCGCACAGTGAGAATTTTCCTTCACAGGAGGCGAAGATGATAGAGAAGTCCCTGCTTTTCCGCGGATGCAGGACAGTGGTCTGCCGTGAGGGCTGGCCTGCCAGGGTGATACAGAGGCAGTGCGGTCAGGACACCGTAATGTATCTCTGGGGTGTTTCGCCGGAGTCGGATGTGAGAATCCTCGACTGCGGCGTGTCCGCTTCTGGACGGGATGTGGAGATACTGGTGCGCAGTAGCGGAGAGAGGGGAGTGCTGCATATTCCGTTTGCCGATGAGGTGTCGTTCGAGGACTGCATGACGGCGGTGGCGTTCATGCTCCTGCACGGTTACACTCTTGCCCGTCTGTCACCGAGGGTGGCCGGTCTGCAGCCGGTGGCCATGCGCATGGAGATACGCGAGGGTATCAACGGCTGCACTCTCATCAAGGACTACTACAATTCCGATCCGGCTTCATTCGCACTGGCTCTCGGGGCTTTGGCCGTTCAGGACAATGCCCGTCCCAAGGTGGTCATACTCTCCGACTTCGTGGACGTGGAGGGGGGCGACGGCTCGATATACAGGGAAGTGGCATCGCAGCTGAAGAAGGCCGGAATAGCCCGTTTCGTGGGCATCGGACCCTGTCTGTCCCGTTACCGGGAGTTCTTCGATATCCCGCAGAGCCGGTTCTACGAGACGACGGAGGCGTTCCTGGCCGGTGAGAAGAGGGACGATTACCGTGACATGGGCATCCTGATCAAGGGTGCCAGGCAGTTCCGTTTCGAGTACATAGGCGGTTTCCTGGCCCGGCAGTCCCATACGACTGTCCTTGAGGTGGATCTGGATGCGCTGGCGGGCAATTTCAATATTCTGCGCAACCGGGTGCCGAAAGGTACCAAACTGGCCGTCATGGTGAAGGCGTTCTCCTACGGCAGCGGAGCCGGGGAGATAGCGGCCCAGCTCCAGTACAGCGGTGCCGATTATCTGATGGTGGCCTACGCCGACGAGGGGGTGGAGCTGCGCTCGAAGGGGATAACCGTACCGATAGCCGTGATGAATCCCGAGCCGGAGGCATTTGACCAGATGATAGAGTTCTCGTTGGAGCCGGAGATATATTCCCTGACGCTGCTGCGGGACTTCGAATCGGTGCTCGCCCGTAACGGAGTGGAGGATTATCCGGTGCATCTGAAGCTGAACACCGGGATGAACCGCTCGGGTCTGGACAAGGCCGACATCCCCGAGCTGCTGCGCTTCATGCAGGGCCGCAGGACGGTGATGCTGCGCAGTATGTTCTCCCATCTGGCAGTGGCGGACGAACCTTCGGAGGATGAGTTCACTCTCGGACAGATAAGGCTGTTCGAGGAGATGACCGGTATGGTGCAGCCGCATTTTCCTTACAAGATACTCAGGCACATACTCAACAGTGCGGGTATAGAGCGTTTTCCGCAGTACGCATTCGATATGGTGCGCATGGGCATAGGACTGTACGGCATAGGACCGCTGCCGGGTCTGAGGCCGGTGAGCACATTCAAGACCCACATAGCGTCGATACGCAGGATAACGCCGGATCAGACAGTGGGTTACGGGCGCAAGGGACGGGTCAGCCGGGTGTCGGACGTGGCCGTTATCCCTGTGGGCTATGCCGACGGTCTGGACCGTCACCTGAGCTGCGGGGTGGGGCAGATGATGGTGCGTGGCCGCAGGGTGCCGGTATTGGGCAATATCTGCATGGACGCCTGTATGCTGGATGTGACCGGCTCAGGAGCGCAGGTAGGGGATGAGGTGGAGATTTTCGGGTACAATATTCCCGTGACCGAGATTGCCGACAAGCTCGGAACCATTCCCTACGAGGTGCTGACCAGCGTCTCCCGCCGTGTCAAGCGTGTCTATTTCAAGGAGTAGCTTCTGTCTTCCCTCTCGAAGAAGTCAATCGTGCGGTAGAACGGATGTACCGGGCCGTAGCCGGGACCGAAGCGGAAGCCGGAGCCGTAGGCTATGGACTCGTTGATGAATATCTCCGCTCTCTCGACCGCAGCCTCAAGGTCGTATTTTCTGGCGATGTAGGTGGCTATGGCCGAGCCGAATGTGTCGCCGGTGCCGTTGACGTTGCGGGTGTCTATGTGACGTTTGTAGAAACGTCTGACGGTGTCGTTACGGCGGTTGTACAGCACGTCCACCAGATTCTCGCCGTCGGGTATGGACTTGATGATTACGGAGCAGCCGGTCTCGGCTATCTTTCTGATGAGTCTGTCCACGTTGTCCAGAGTGACGGTCTCATCGGCCAGGACGCGGGCCTCGTGTATGTTGGGGGTGATGATCTCAGCCTGGGGGAAGAGCAGCTCGCGGTAAGCGTCTATCGACTCCTGCAGGATGAGGGCCCTGCCGCCCGAGTCCACCATGACCGGGTCGATGACCTTGGGTACGTCCGGATATTCGCGCAGCAGGCCCGCCACGGCCTCGACTATCTGCTTCTCGTAGAGCATACCTGTCTTGATGCAGTCGGCTCCGACATCGTCCAGAAAGTCCCGGCTCTGTTTCAGGATGATGTCCACGGGCATGGTATGGATGCCCTTGACCTGGGTGGTGTTCATGTCTACCAGAAGTGTAGTGGCTCCGGCTGCGAATCCTCCGCATGCCGATACGGCCTTGATGTCAGCCTGTATGCCGCAGCACCCGAGGGGTTCGCTGCCGGCTATCATGAATACTTTTGCGAAATCTCTTTTATTGTCCATTGCTGTGTCTGCTTAGATGAATGTGGAAAAATGTATGTTATGCGATGACCCCGAAGTGTCTTAGGGCCTTGGCGACCCCTTCGTTGTCTATGTGCTCGGTGACGTAGTCTGCTGCGGCCTTTACCTCATCCCCGGCGTTGCCCATAGCCACACCGGTGCCGGCCTTTTTCAGGATGGATATGTCGTTGCCCCCGTCTCCGAACGCCATGCATTCGTCCAGGGCGATGCCTTCATGTCCGGCTATGATCTCCATGCCGCGTCCCTTGTCGGCGTCGGCTGAGATAACGTCAGAGAAGTACTCGCACCAGCGGGTGGATTCGGAGTGCCTGAGCAGCCTGGCCACCTCCGCTTCCTGATCTGTGTCGAAGAACGGGGTCATCTGGTATATAGGCTCCGTCAGCATCCGTTCCGTAGTGGTGGCCCGGTCGATCCCGGTTATGGCCAGCATCCCGCCGAAGATACGGTCTACTATGGGCTTGTGGTTGTGTACGATGGCCCTGGCCTCACCGACTATCAAGGATGGCACGTCCATCCGGTCAGCAGCGTGGAGGATGACCTCCACGTCTTTGGGGTCTATGGGATTGCGGGATACGGTCTCTGATCCGACAGTGCATATCGCTCCGTTTACAGTGATATAGCCGTCTATCAGACTTTCTATGGGGTCAAGGTTGTTGATCAGCGGCTTCGGTCTGCCGGTGGAGATAAATATCCTCACTCCACGCCTTCTGGCTTCGGCAAGAGCCTCTACGGTCGGCTTCGGAACCGAATGCGTCCTGAAACTTACCAGTGTCCCGTCTATGTCGAAAAACAGTGCTTTTATCATTTCTTGAAATTTCAGTCCGCAAAGATATACAATTTATGCGGTCTGCCAGTCCTCGATATTGCCGGTGGAGGAGGAGAATGAGGCTCCGATGCGGAATAGCCTGCGTGTATCGGCTGCGTATGGACGGGCGTAGCCTTTCTCCTCTATCTGGCGCAGCGCATCTTCCGCCGTTCCGTCAAGTTTGAATTCGAAGATATAGACGAATCTGTCGGTTTCCACGACGCAGTCCGCACGGCCTTGCCCCGAGGACTTTTCCGCATATACTTTCCATCCGCCAAGCATCCGGAAGATAAGGTAGAAAGTGTACTGGAAATCCCTCTCTTTGGCCTCTCCGTCAGTTCTGCTGCATCGGATGCCGTAAGGTATGTCGGACAGCAGTGATTCCATATGCTCCCTGAGGCCGTCGATATTGCCCTTGTTCAGAGCATTGCGGACATTTGCAGCCCAACTTTCCATCCGGGCATCGGACTTGCTGATGTAGCCTGATGCCAGCATGGAGAGGAATCCCCGGCGGACCTCCTCGTTGGGAAAGTCCAGCCTGAAAAGTTCCGTCTCCCGGTCATATCCCTTGATGGTCAGGTATCCGCTCTGGTATATCATGGGCAGGGGCATCTCTACCGTGGCCTTGTAGTCCGCGAAAGCTGACGGGGTGTACTCGCCTCTCAGCATCTCCTCCATGTTCTCGTCGCCTTTGGAGAGCAGCCTGACCAGGTAGTCCGAGGTGCCTGTCGTCATCCAGTAGTCCCTCATTTTTAGAGAATCGAATACATTGAGCAGACTGAAAGGGTTGTAGACATCCGTCATCTCCTCGCTGAAATGGTATCCGTCATAGCGGCGTTTGAGGCTGTCTGTAATCTCCGGTACGCTGACTCCGTACTTTGCCGCCAAGTCCTTGATAGGCTCTGCGAAACAGCTTTCCAGTTCCTGCTGTGTTATTCCGCACAGGGTGTCGTACCGGCTGTCCATGCTGATATCCTTCGGCTGGTTGAACCCGCTGAAGACGCTCACTTGTGCGAACTTTGTCACTCCGGTGAGGAGCACGAACTGGAGGTCGGCGTCTGCGGCCTTGAATACCGAGTAGAAGCCTCGCAGTACATCTTTATGCCAATCCTCCAGAAGCCTCTCCTGTCCGTCAATGACAGTGGTGAGGCCCGTCTCCAGCACGTCCAGCAGGGGTTTGTCGTACTCGTCGATGAGCACCACGCACCTGCGGCCCGTGCGTTCGTGCGCTGTCCGCAGCACTTCCTGAAAACGCCTTCCCACACCTGTGTATCTGTCCGTTGGCGGATAATTCCTCTCCCAGGCCGAGACTGTATCTTCCAGAATGCCCTCCAGAATACCGGCTTCCTTGAAATTGCCTCCATTGAAGTCTATATGGAACACCGGATATTCCAGCCACTCTTTCTCCAGCGTATCTATGGCCAGTCCTCTGAACAGTTCCTTTCTTCCGAGGAAATAGTTTTCGAGAGTGGACATCAGCAGGCTCTTTCCGAATCTGCGCGGGCGGCTCAGGAAGTATATCTTTCCCTTTTTCACTAAATCGTAAATCATGGCCGTCTTGTCCACATAGACGTAGCCGTCCTGAATTATCTGCTCAAAACTCTGAACTCCTATCGGGTATTTCATCATAGCCAATCCTCCTATCGGTTGATGTTATCAGCACAAAGTTAATCTATAATCCCGAAATAAAAAAGCCGGAGTTTATTCCGGCTTCTCTATAAGGTGCTCGATGAACCAGCGGTGGATGCGTGGGTCGTCGTTCAGTTCGGGATGGAAGGAGGTGGCGAGCATGTTGCGCTGGCGGGCGGCGACGATGTGGCCGTCTACCGTGGCCAGCACTTCTACGTCCGGAGCGGTTACCTGTTCGATGTAAGGGGCGCGGATAAATGTCATGGGCACGTCCTCCATTACGGCTGCGGCTCCTGCCTGTTCTGCGATTTTGGCCTGCTCAGGAGTGGTCACGTCCATGATTACTCCGCCTTTGAGCATCTGGGCCAGGTTTTTGTTCAACTCATATCTGCCCGTCAGGTCCTTTAAAAACCTGTCTTTCTCAGCACCTGCCCTGAGGTTGTTACGATGTTGAAAAATGCGGTTATGTCTTACCCGCGGTCGTAGTGGGGCATCCGCTCGGGGATGACGATGGAAAGCTCGATGATGCCGGCGACAGTCTTGCCGGAGCCGTCGGCTGCGTCCTTGTACCAGGGAGTCTGATGTATCAGCTTGCGCTGGCCCTTCTTGCTGATGGTGTACGAGTTGGTGATGCCTTCGGTGAGGATGCGGGCGATTATGCCGCGGGAGCGGTCATTGTGGCAGCCGAGCATGCAGCGGCCCCGCATGTCTCCGTTCACTGCCACGGACTTCTCGTTCTGGTATACGATTACGCACTCGGTGTCGCACACAGTAACGGCGCATTCCACATTCTTAAAGTAATCTTCCATAATCTGATGTCTGGTGGAGAATGACTGTTATAAGTGTTCCTCCCAGTATCTGAACATATACTGATAGAGGTGGTATGTGGTGTTCTCCCTCTCGTTGATGCTGTGCGAGCGCATGGGGTAGGAGAGCATGTCGAACATCTTGTTCTGGCGGATGAGCTCGTTGACCAGCATCTCGCAGCTCTGGTAGTGGACATTGTCGTCTCCCGTGCCGTGAATCAGCAGCAGGTTGCCTTTCAGCCCTCCGGCGAAATTGATGGGAGAGCCGTCATGGAATCCCTGCGGATTGGTGGAGGGCAGCCCCATGTACCTTTCCTGGTAAATGGTGTCGTAGAGGTACTGGGAATATACTCCGGCCACGGCTATCCCTGTTGAGTAGATAGAGGGGTATTTGAACATCAGATGTGCGGTGGACGAGCCTCCTCCGCTCCAGCCCCAGATGCCGATACGGTCCGGGTCCATGAAGCTGTAGGTCTGAAGGAGCTTGGTCACGGCTGCCGCATGGTCCGCCGGCGGTATGATGCCGACTTTGCCGTAGACGCATTTGCGCCACTCGCGGCCTCTCGGTGTGGCCACTCCGCGCGGGTCGATGCTCATGACGATGTAGCCTTCCTGTGCCAGGAAGCGGCTCCACAGGTCACCTCCGCTCCAAGAGTTCTGTACGGTGGACTGCCAGGGCTCGCCGTAGATGTAGAAGATGACCGGGTATTTTGCGGTGGAGTCGAATCCGGTTGGCTTGATCATCCAGCCGTCCAGTACCACGTCACCGATGTCCACCCGGAAAAATTCCTTGGCCCCGGGGTTGACGGTGGCGAATCTCTCTGCCAGTTCATGGTTGTCCTCCAGGGTGCGGACAGTCTTGTGTCCGGGCAGCGTGACTATCTCGTAGACGGTAGGGGTCTCGCTGTTGCTGAAGGTGTGCATGGCGTACTTGGCATCGGGGGATATCATGTAGCCGTGATGGCCCGCGGGCGCGTCGGCTGGAGTAATCCGCTCGGTCTTGCCACGGCCGTCCAGGCGACTGCGGTAGAGATATCTGTCTACCGGGCTGTCCGGAGATGCGATGTAGTACACCCATCCGCTCTCAGGGTCGATTCTCACCACATCTATGACATCAAAGTCTCCTTTGGTGATGAGGGAGACTTCGCTGCCGTCACTGGATATTCTGTAGAGGTGTCTCCATCCGTCCCGTTCGCTGGTCCAGGTGAAGTGTTTTCCGTTGTTCAGCCAGACTATGTCGTCGTGGACGTCGAGAAATGCCTCGTCGGACTCTGTCATGAAATTGTCCAGTTCCATGGTCCGGATGTCCGCATAGTATACCCTGTCGGTGTTCTGCAGGCGGTTGAGCTGCTGGATCATCAGTCTGTCAGTACCCGGAACGAACTCCATCCGGGCCAGGTAATTGTCTCTTGGATCTCCGGGAATGGCCAGCCAGCGGGTCTGAGGCCCGTCAATGTCCACGTCCACTACGCCGATACGGGCAGCGGAGTTGGTGGTGCCGGCTTTGGGATAGGGCAGTGGAATGACAGTGGAATATACCGAGTCGATGTTGTCTATCATATAGAATGTGCCCGTACCGCGGGTGTCGAACTGCCAGTATGCGATGCTGCGGCTGTCGGGACTCCAGCGCCAGCCGTCCTGCTGGTGCAGCTCCTCCTCATAGACCCAGTCGAACTGTCCGTTGATGATCTCATCGCTGCCGTCGAAGGTAAGCTGGCGCACGGAACCGTCGGCCAGGCTTTCCACGAACAGGTTGTTCTTATATACGTAGGCGATCATTGTCCCGTCGGGAGAGAACTTGGCGAACTGCATCGATGCAGGCTCGAAGTCAGACCGTCCCAGTTGGCGCAACTCTCCGGAAGCGGGTATGTAGAGCCAGTAGTCGCCTCTTTTGGCTGTCCTCCACACACGTTGGGAGTTGGTGTATATCAGCAGCATGGAGTGGTCTGCCGACCAGCTGTATCCGTCTATTGGCAATGGATTTCCGCATCCTTCTGGAATGAGACTTGACGCAGCTACGGCGATAGTCTTCTCTCCGGTTCTGATGTCGTTGAGGACCAGATTCTGTCCGTTTGTCGCTGAGTCTTTCTCCAGGGTCAGGAACGAGTGGCCGTCATCGGTCCATCTGAAGGCTGTGATGCCTTTTGCCGCGTATTCGTGGTTTTTGTATATGTCTTCCAGTGTGAGCCTGCCGCTCTGGGCCGTAGCAGTGTATGCCGCCATGGCCGCCAGCGTGAAGAACAGTGTGAATGCAGTAATATGTCTCATATGAAATGATTCTTAAAATGTCGCAAATATAGGCGATAATAAGTCTCGCAGTATGGGAGAGATAAATAATTGTTGGCCTTTTTGAATAAAATTGTTTAAATTTGAAGTCAAAACCTGATAAAACCTTAGCCATGTTTTCAAAAGAGACTTATATAGAAAGGAGAGCCGCTCTCGTGGAAGAGATGAGGAGGCTCCACCAGTCCGGGCTTCTGCTGTTCCTTGGCAATGACGAGTCCGGTATGAATTATGCGGGCAATCCCTATCCTTTTCGTCAGGATTCTACGTTCCTGTATTTCTTCGGTCTTGATTTCCCCGGCCTTGCCGCACTGATAGACATGGAGGACGGCAAGGTGTCCGTATATACAGACGAATTGACCATAGACAATATCGTATGGAAGGGAAGCCTGCCTGTAAGGGAACTGTGCAGTAGGGCGGGCGTGGAGCATACGGGGTCTATGGACGAGCTCAGGTCCCTGCTCATGAAGGCTGAGCACAAGGGCCGGATGGTGCATTTCCTGCCTCCTTACAGGGGACGGCATTATGTCAAGATGTTCAATCTGGCAGGGCTGCCGGGCGGGGCATTTGACGACAGTGTGTCGATACCGTTTATCAAGGCGGTGATCAGCCTCAGGAGCCACAAGTCCCCCGAGGAGATAATGGAGATAGAGGATGCGGTCAACATATCCTCAGACATGAATCTGGCCATGATCAGCATGATACATCCTGGCATGTCGGAGAAGGAGGTGGTCTCCGTGGTTACCGGTATCGCGCTGAGAAAAGGTATAGGTCTGGCGTTTCCGGTAATAGCTACGGTTGACGGTCAGATACTGAACAATCACTGGTACGGCAATATCATGCAGGAGGGCGACCTTTTCCTTCTTAACGCCGGTGCTGAGAACAGGATGCACTATTCCGGTGACATATCAGCCACCGCGCCTGTAGGCAAGCGGTTTACCGATAGGCAGAGGATGATATACGACATAGTGCTTCACGCCCATACGGCCGCAGTGGAGGCCCTCAGGCCCGGAGTGCCTTTTGTCGATGTACACATGAGGGCGTCGGAAGTGCTGGCGGAGGATCTTAAGAGCATAGGACTGATGAAAGGCAATGTCCATGAGGCGGTGCAGGAAGGGGCCCATGCCCTGTTCTTCCCCAACGGCCTCGGTCATATGCTGGGCCTTGACGTGCATGACATGGAGGCTCTCGGAGAGGCCTGGGTAGGATATGACGGTCATCCGAGAAGTACAAAGTTCGGTCTCAAGTCCCTGCGTCTGGCCAGAGAGCTGGAGCCCGGTTACGTGCTGACCATTGAGCCGGGTATCTATTTTATCCCCGAGTTGATAGACTTGTGGAGGAGTACCGGCAAGTTCAAGGATTTCCTGAATTACGACGAGATAGAGAAGTTCAGGGATTTCGGCGGCTTCAGGATAGAGCGGGATTACATGATACTGGACAATGGCAACCGCCGTCTGGGCAAATATCTGCCTATTACGGCTGACGAGGTGGAGGCGATGCGATGATAGTGAAGATATGCATAGGCAGCTCCTGCCATCTGAAGGGCTCCTACGATGTGGTGCAGGGTATGAGGGATATCCTCAAGAAGTACGATGTGGAGGACCTGGTGGAGCTTCAGGCCAGTTTCTGTTTCGGACAGTGCGCGGACGGAGTGGTGATGCGTGCCGAGGAGTCTCTGGACGGTTCCGAGGACGTGTTTATAAGGGGAGTCAACAAGGACAATGTGGAGCAGAAGTTCCTCAGCGAGGTGTATCCCAAACTGGGACTTCCTGCTCCTGAAAAGTGATGTAACAGCATAAACCAGACTTATGAAAGAGTACCTCGAGTTTAAGAAAGCCCGTTGCAAGGATTGTTATAAATGCTTGAGAGAGTGTCCTGTAAAGGCGATTGAAGTCAAGAACCATCAGGCACAGATCATCAAGGAACGGTGTATCCTCTGCGGCCGCTGCACGGTAGTATGCCCTCAGAACGCCAAGATTGTCCACAGTGAGAAGGACGAGGTGGACAGTCTGCTTCTGGACAATGACAAGGTCGTGGCCAGCGTGGCGCCTTCGTTCATATCGTCTTTCCGCCTGAAGAATTTCGCCCAGATGGAGACGGTCCTGTACAAGCTGGGCTTTGCGTATGCGGAGGAGACGGCGGTGGGGGCAAATGCGGTGACGAAGGAGTATGCCAGGTGCATGGCTTCAGGGGATTTCCCCAACTTCATTACCTCCGCCTGTCCGGCTTTGTGCCGTCTTATACAGGAGTATCATCCCAATGCCTTGAAGTATCTGGCTCCGGTGGATTCTCCTATGATCGCCCATGCGAAGATACTCCGGCAGCGTTTTCCAGGATGCAAGGTGGTTTTCATCGGGCCGTGTATAGCGAAGAAGCGCGAAGCCCGTGAAAGCGGTCTTATCAGCGGTGTGCTGACTTTCGAGGACCTGCGGCGTTTCATGATTGAGCGGGGCGTGACATTCCCTCTGCCGGATGCGGTGGACGAGTTCGAGGCATTCTCATGCACGGGTATTACAGGTGACGGGGTAGCCAACAGGAGCAAGTCCTATCCGATACGCCGCGGCATCATCCATTCGTTCGAAGAGCGTCCGGAGGGGTATGACTATGTGGCGGTGGACGGGCCGCAGAACTGTGTGAACACGCTGGAGAACATCGACAAGGTCACCGGGGTGTTCTTTGAGATGAATATGTGCGAGAATGCCTGTGTGAGCGGACCGTGCAGCATGGTGGATGACGGAGAGGAGGTCCGGGCGGCAGTAGAGGTGAAGAGGTATGTCAGGGAGGAGTGTGCCGCGCTGCCGCGTGAGCAGGAGGGGGACAGGTCTTACGATGTGGATATCTCGGCGGCCTATCCCAGGATAGAGGGCAGGAGCATGACTCCTACGCAGGAGCAGATAGAGGAGATTCTCCACCGTACCGGCAAGTTCAAGCCTGAGGACGAGCTCAACTGCGGCTCTTGCGGTTATTCTACCTGCCGGGAGAAGGCCTGGGCTGTGTTCAACGGCTATGCCGACATAGACATCTGCCTGCCGTACATGCGTGAGAGGGCCGAGTCCATGTCCTATGAGATCATCCATAACAGTCCGGAGGGCATCGTGGTGCTGGACAGTGATATGAATGTGGTGGATATCAACAGTAAGGCCAAGGAGTTGCTGGGCATTACTGCTGTCAATCTCAAGGGGCTTCCGGCCATTGATTTCTTCAATCCCACTGAGTTCCTTATAGCCCAGAACTCCGGCCGCCAGTATGTCCGCAAGAAGATATACGTGGCTGAGACGAAACGCCACATAGAGATGTCCATCAGCATCCTGAAAGGGAACCATGCGCTGTTCGGCATCCTGAAGGATATCACCGAAGAGGTCCACTACAACGAGAAGTTCGGAAAGATGCGTATGGAGACCCTGGCCACCACTGACGATGTAATCAAGAAGCAGATGAGAGTGGCGCAGGAGATCGCCTCGCTTCTCGGTGAGACCACGGCCGAGACGAAAGTCGCCTTGCTGAAACTGAAGAAGACTCTCATGCAGGAGGAAGAGGAGAGGGAACGCTCAGAAAAGTCATAATCCGCGGCCTATGAAAGAGTTGTTTATAGAGTACGGCTATGTGTCCCTGAACAAGTTCGGGGAAGAGCTCTGTGGAGACAAAGTGGAGAGTGTCACCGTGGACGGCTACACTACTCTTGTTCTGGCCGATGGCCTGGGCAGCGGCGTAAAGGCCAACATTCTGTCTACGCTTTCCTCGAAGATACTGTGTACGATGGTGGCCAACAACATCCCCATCGAGGACTGCATCGAGACCATGATCCAGACTTTGCCGGTGTGCAAGGTGCGCGGGGTGGCGTATTCGACATTTTCTGTCATACACGTGGATGCTTCCGGTCATGGATATCTTTTTGAATTCGACAATCCTCAGGCAGTATATTACCATGAGGGACACTGTGTGGATTTTGACCGCAAGCCTTTGGATGTCCTGGGCAAGAAGGTGTATCATTCGGAGATCAATCTGTGCGACGGGGATATCGTGCTGGTGATGTCGGACGGTACGATACACGCCGGTATAGGCCGTGTGCTCAATTTCGGCTGGGACCGCAAGGACATCATGGAGCATATGGACCGCAATATCCGGCCGGAGATGTCGGCCCGCTGCGTGGCCTGGCTGCTGGCTGCCGCCTGCAATGACCTGTACATGGACAAGCCGGGCGATGACACGACAGTAGCGGCCTTGAAGATGCGCGAGGCCCTGCACGTCAACCTGATGGTGGGCCCGCCGGTCAACAAGGAGAACGACGACTACTACGTGGCCAAGTTCATGGAGGGCGACAGCAAGAAAGTGGTCTGCGGAGGCACCAGCTCCCAGATTGTGGCCCGCTACCTGGGCAAGAAGGTCACGACGAGCCTGGACTTTCCTGACAAGGAAGTTCCGCCCATCGGTCACATCGACGGGATAGACCTGACGACCGAGGGAGTGATAACACTGCGCCGCCTGTTGGAGCTTACTGAAAAGTACATTTCGCCCAATGACTTGACCCCCAAGATGTTCACAAAACAGGACGGAGCCTCGCTCCTGGCTCAGATGCTGCTTGAGAATGCCACCCATATCACCTTCTTCGTAGGCCAGGGTGTCAACAAGGCCCATGAGGGGCTGCCCATAGACACCACACTGAAGCTTAAACTGATTGAGCGTCTTGCGTCCAGTCTCAAGGCCATCGGCAAGGTCGTGGACATACACTACGCCTAGTCAGGTCTTCCGGCTCAGGCGCGTTTGCCCTCCTGTCTGCTGCCGTGTACATACACTATGCCTAGTTTGGCTTGTTATTATCCTTCCCTGGCAGCGTAACCTCCTGATCCCTGGACACGCCCTATCCCTGTCTGGATTAACCCGCACACACAGGCCATTCCTCAGGTGAACCGAAACTCCGCCCAACCGGTATACCAGCGCTCACTTTTATGAAAATCCAGCAGTCGAAAAGACCAGGCCCTCCCACCGCTTCGCGGCGGGCCCCTCCCTCTAGAGCCGAGGGCGGCTAGTCTTTTCTCGTTGCCGGATTTTCACCACGCTCACGCGGGGGAAAGTGAACCGTTTTCGCCGGAAAACCCGGCACTTTCCCCGGAGGCGGAGACTGTGAGTCTTTCTGTGGGGGTAGGTAGGGGATGTGAGGAGGGTGGAGGGGGTCAGTCGAATGTGATGTCGAGGCGGCCGACGTATTCGCCCTGAGCTCCGGCCTGGACGATGATCACGTCCTCACCGTCTAGATTGGGGTAGATCTTCTCGGATTTCAGGAATGTGTGACTGTGGCCGCCGATGATGACGTCTATGTTGCGGGTGTTCCTGGCCAGGTTGATGTCCGTGCGCTGATTGGGATAGCCCGAATAACCCAGATGTGACAGGGCGATTACCAGGTCGCAGTGCTCCTCGTTCTTGAGATAGTCAGCCCATCTCTGAGCGGCCTCATAAGCGTCAATATAGACCAATCCTTCCCGGTTCTGTTTGGCAACAAGCGACTTAATGTTGGCCAACAGGCCGAAGACGCCTATCTTGCGGCCGTTCTTATACACGATAGTATACGGTTTTACATAAGGCTCCAGAGCAGTACCTGAGAAGTCATAGTTGGCGCAGACTGTCTGGAACTCCGCCTTTGAAAGCCGTCTGGCAAACTCGTTCACTCCGTTGTCAAACTCATGGTTGCCGATGGCCACCACCTCGTATCCGAGGGCATTCATCAGTTCCATCTCCAGGTCTCCCTTGAAGACCGTAAAATACGGTGTGCCCTGGTTGTAGTCTCCGGCATCAAGCAGCAGGACGCGGTCCCGGCCATACTGCGATATCACCTGGTGAAAATACTCGGCGCGGCGGTGTACGCCTCCTGCACCCGCACCACGGCCGACTCGTATCTCCTCTATCTGGGAATGGGTGTCATTGGTATGGAGTATCACCAGATCCTGAGCCGTAAGGGCGGGAACGGAGACAAGCAGAAGCAGCACGAACGCCGCCGATATGGATTTGCTTCTTATCTTCATAATGTCAGTCCTTTTCTATGATTACACGTCCGTCACCCTTGTTCTCCAGGACTATGCCTGACTCGGAAAGGTCACGCAGATACCGTACGGCGGCATCCCGCAGTACGATGCCAGTACGGTCTATGGACACGGCGTCGTCTCCGATATCGAAACGGTCTCCCCCGTCCAGCAGAAAATCGATGGTCACCAGATTGTACAGAGCGTCATCCTCCAACGGCCGGCCGCCTATCAGGCATTTCTCCAGTTCTCCGTCACGCACTACTATCTCCACCCCGCCTAAAGCTTCGAACTTACCGGAAGCGAAACGCTCCAGAATACGGCGGATGTCCTCTCCTTCCATTACCGCAACCACGACAGTATTGTCAAACGGGAAAGTGGAATATATGTCATACACCCTGACTGCTCCCTTGGGAAAATTACTGCGTATGCCGCCGAAATTGGTAAGGGACATGGACGGATAGCCGTTGTCCAGACGGTCGGAAACGGCATATAGCAGCATGTCGGCAGCCAGATTGGACAGGGCGCTCTCGGGTCTACCTTCCTTTATCTCCTCCGAGGAATATATCACCACTTCCATGAGTGGAGTCATCTGCTCCTGATGTGCGGCGACTATGCTGTCCACGCCATAGACGGTATCGCTCTCATAGGCGGAGTCCATCCTGACACGCTGCCAGCTGTACTCAAAGTCCTGAGCACTCAGCATCTGGCCAACAAGCACTGCAAAAATTAAAATAACGCACTTTCGCATATCAAAACCTATTTCAGAATTGCGTCAGAGTGGGTAAAATACACCAAGACTAATATTTAAGCCATTTCCAGATGTCCTTCCAGGAGTACTTTGTACCGTGCATCAGGATGCCGATACGGTATATCTTGCCGGAAAAATACACGGCAATCAGGAAAGTCACCAGCAGCAGGCCGATGGACAGCAGCAGCTCCCATGTCTGCACGCAGCCCTCGAAGGGCACACGTGCCAGCATCACCATCGGAGAGGTGAATGGAATAATAGAGCCCCAGAAGGCCAGCTGACCGTCTGGATTCTGGAATGTCTGAAGCATAAGCAGCAGTCCGATAATAAGAGGAATGGTCACGGGCAGTACCAGCTGCTGGGTGTCGGCCTCGTTGTCCACGGCTGAGCCGATGGCGGCGAAAAGGGAGGCATACAAAAGATAGCCGAGGACGAAATATATCAGGAAGCAGCCGATGATGAGGCCGAAGTTGACCTCCTTGAGGGCCGTGAACACCTGTGCGGTCTCGCTGTCGGAAGCGGAGGCTATCTGTGCCATCTGCTCAGAGTCCATGCCGGCCATCTGGGTCATCTGCTCCATGGCCTCGGGATCGCTCATCAGTTCCGGTCCCATGGCAAGCTGGAAGCCGAATACGATGGCCAGGGTCAGGACCACCCAGATGAAGAACTGGGTAAGGGCCACGCTGGCCACGCCGAGAATCTTGCCTATCATCAGGTCGAAAGGCTTGACGGAGGAGACGATGACCTCCACTATCTTGTTGGACTTCTCGTTGATGACGCTGGTCATGACCATGTTGCCGAACATGGTCACGAACATGTAGATGATAAAGCCCATGATGAAGGAGATGGCCATGCTGATTCCGAGTATGGACTCCCGCTCCTGACCGTCCTCACCGACTATGTAGGTGTTCAGGTCCACCTCGTGATTGAGATCCGCCTGTATCCGGTCATAATTCTCGATATTGTACTGCTGGAGCTTGTAGCGCTCTATGACATCGTTGACATCGGCCTTTATAGCGTCGCTCACTTTCGCGTTGATCTGCTTGACTGCGTAGGCATCCACAGTCACGTTGTTGGCGGTGTCCAAGGGCGAGACATACATCACGGCATATACACCCAGGCTGTCAAGATGATTCTTGGCGAACTCCAGGTCTATGTTCTCGGGTATGACATACTCTATCTCCGCGCCGCTTTCCAGTGCCTGGGCCACAACACCTGAGTCGTCCAGCACCATCACCCTGTTGACATCCTTGTCCAGGTCGGCCATCATTATGAGCGATGGCACTATCATCAGGGCCGCGAAAAGTATGGGGGTGACGATGGTCGTGATTATAAATGATTTCTTCTTGACGCGGATGGAGAATTCACGTCCGAGTACGAGTTTTATCTTCTTGAAGTCCATATTACTTGCCCTCCCCTTTTACTAATTGGATGAATATATCGTTCATGCTCGGTATCAGCTCGCGGTAGGACACCACGTCAATGCCGCTGCCGGCCAGTTCCGAGAGTATCTGAGCCGAAGGCGTTCCTTTGGGCACGTCGTATACGGCCCTGCGGATATCCTTGTGCGCTCCGTCCGAGACGAGCTTGAGAACCTGCCGGTCAGACATCTCCACTGATGCGCCGGAGGGTCGGTAAAGCACTTCCACCTGGCTCTTGCCGTGGTCGCGGCGGATCTGCTCCACACCTCCGGTGACCACGAGATTGGACTTGTTGATGAGGGCGATATTGTCGCAAAGCTCCTCTACGGACGCCATATTGTGAGTGGAGAGGATAATGGTCGTGCCCTCGTCTTTCATACGCAGGATCTCATTGCGGATAAGCTGCACGTTCACCGGGTCGAATCCTGAGAACGGCTCGTCCAGGATCAGCAGCTCCGGCCTGTGTAGAACAGTGGTGATGAACTGCACTTTCTGGGCCATTCCCTTGGACAGCTCCTCCACTTTCTTGTTCCACCAGCTCTCGATGCCGAACTTCACGAACCACTTCTTCAGTTCTGTCATGGCCTGCTGACGGCTAAGTCCCTTTAGACGGGCCAGATACATGGCCTGCTCCCCGACTTTCATCTTCTTATAGAGACCGCGCTCCTCGGGAAGATAGCCGATGCGGTAGACATCATCGGGGACTACCGGGTTGTCATTGAAGAGCACAATGCCGGAATTAGGCACTGTAATCTGGTTGATGATTCTGATTAGAGTGGTCTTGCCTGCCCCGTTGGGCCCGAGCAGACCGAAGATAGTTCCTTTCGGAACTTCTATGGAGACATGGTTCAGGGCCGTATAAGTCCCGAACACTTTCACGATGTCCCTACAGGCAATAGTATTCATATTTTTCAGGAAAATTATTCAAATTGGAGGGATACCAGCTCCTGGGTATGGTCCAGACGTCCTTTCTTGTCGTAGACTGCCTGCTTGACACAGCCGATGCCAGGAGCATACCATGTCTCTATCCGCTCTGTTCTGGAGCCTATGGGCTGTTTTGTCACCTGGTTCTCCTTGAGCAGGAAGCAGTCGAATGTTCCTGCCGGCACGGTGATGCTCTTCTGCTCCACCACCTGACGGCTCTGAGTAAGGATGTTGGCGGAGACCATGCCTATCTGGACCTTTATCTTTCCATCAGGGATAGTCATTCCGGCCTTCAGGCCCGAGGGCACACTGCTGGCATCTCCTTTGGACATGATGTCCTGCACCTTCATTACTTTCCCCACGTCGCTCATGCGCGAGACAGTGCCGTCGGGGCCTCCGACCGTGACCTCCATCGGAAGATTGCCGCCGTTGTCATCGAAAAGCGGTCGGCCGTCCTCATCGTAAAAATACTGGTCAAAAGTCACGGTTCCCTTCTCCAAAGTGCCCGATACGGCCTTGACAGTCATTACATAAGACCCGGTCTTATGTCCGTCCGCGTCATAATTGGCGTACTCCAGGGTCATCCCCTTGGTGATGGGACAGAATCCCGATTTGTCATAATCCTGTGCTGATACAGAATATCCGCCGGCTGTTATCATGACAGCGGCGGACATCATGGAAAGTAAAAATGCTGTATTTCCCATACTTGTTCTATTTTTCTTTATCGTCCTTAACATCTTCGGGCTCAGAGACCGTTCTGTTGACAAGCACTTTGTCTATTCTTGCCCCGTCCATGTCCACAACCTCAAGGCGGAAGCCGTTCCACTCCACATATTCGCCGGACTTGGGTATATGTTCAAGCAATTCAAGAATCAGGCCACCGACCGTATTGTAATCGTTTTCCGATGCCAGCTCCTCCATGTCAAAATGGGCCAGGAAGTCGTAGAAAGGGCACTGGCCGTCCACCAGCCAGCCGCCTCCGTTCTGGCGCTCGATGATATCCGGCTCGTCCTCCTCGTCATCTATGGAGCCGACCAGACCTTCCAGTATGTCCTTGTATGTCACGATACCCTGGCATACACCGAACTCGTCGCAGACCAGACCGTAGGTCACGTGAGCCTTCTTCATCTGCTCCAGTACCTTGTATACGTCCGTGTACTCGTGGAAATACTGTACGGGGCGTATGATGTCATCTATAGAGAACTTCTCGTTGTCCAGCTTGCCGAAGAGATCCTTCAGGTAGACAACCCCGACTATCTCATCGAGACTGCCGTCGCCCACGGGATATACCTCAAAGAGATTCTCCTGCACAGTCGTATTGATTTCCTCCCGTGTCATCTCCTTGTCTATCCACACTATCTCGTTGCGGCTGGTCATGATGGACTCTATCTTTCTGTCGCCTAAAGAGAATACTCTTTCTACGATATCCTGCTCCACATCCTGGACCTCACCGTCCTCCTTACCCTCGGCCACCATCGACTTGATCTCCTCCTCAGTCACCTTGGCTTCTTTCTCCTCTACATGGAAAGCCTTGACGAACAGGGATGTGCTCTTGTCCAGTATCCACACGAAAGGGGTGGCTATCCACGAGAGTACCAGCATGGGGCCGGACATTACCTTGGCGATACTCTCCGGAGAGCCCATGCCAAGACGTTTGGGAACCAGCTCGCCGAGAACAATGGTCAGATATGTCACGATGATAACTATGGATACCTGCGCAAGAGGCTGGGCCACACTTTCCGCCAGCCCCCAGCCCTCGAGTATGTCGGAGAACTTGTCCGCTATCGAGGCTCCCGAATAGATACCGGTGAGAATACCGATGAGAGTTATCCCTATCTGCACTGTAGACAGGAACTTATTGGGTCTTTCAGTAAGATTGAGAACATTTTTGGCGGAGCGGCTGCCCCTTTTGGCATCGGCTGTAAGACTTGATTTTCTTGCGCTTATCAGAGCAACCTCACTCATGGAGAAGAGGCCGTTGAGTAGAATAAGAAGTAGAATTATAAAAATTTCCATTCAAATGTAAGAATAGTCACGAATGCAAAAATAATGAAAATTCGGAATTAGCATAGGGTTAATCAGAATTCTCCATGCATTTATTGAAGCAATGGCGGCAGAGAGGCTCGTAGATATCCTTCTCCCCGAGTTCCACCAGGCGGTCGCTTGTGCTCAGCCGGTGGGAATGCAGTGCGGGATCACCGCATCTGACACAGATGGCATGTACCTTGTCCACGTATTCGGCCACGGCCATAAGAGCCGGCATGGGGCCGAACGGTTTTCCCTGGTAGTCCATGTCCAGGCCGGCGGCTATGACTCTTATGCCCGAGGATGCAAGCTGGCGGCACACGTCCACTATGCCGTCGTCGAAGAACTGGGCCTCATCTATGCCCACCACGTCCACGTCTCCGGAGAGCAGCAGGATACTGGCCGAAGACTCCACCGGTGTGGAAAGTATGGCAGTGGCATCGTGTGAGACTACTTCCTGCACTGAGTATCTGGTATCTATGCCGGGCTTGAATATCTCTACCCGCTGATTGGCGAACTTGGCCCGCTTCAGACGGCGTATAAGCTCCTCGGTCTTGCCCGAGAACATCGAGCCGCAGATTACTTCTATCCATCCCGGTTTTTTTGCGTATTCTGAAAACATTTTCTTACTTTTGTCCTTTGCGGATGCAGTCGTCCCGGCATCCGAAGTGCAAAATTAACATTTTATACCATTTTACCGTCATGGCCGGCAAGCTTTATATCGTACCCACTCCTGTGGGCAATCTGGAAGACATGACTTTCAGAGCCATCGCGGTTCTGAAACAGGTGGACCTCATCCTGGCCGAGGACACCAGGACCACATCCGTGCTTCTGAAGCATTACGGGATATCAAAGCCTACGGAGGCGCACCACAAGTTCAACGAGCACGCCCGTGTCCGCCCAGTCTGCGAAAAGCTCCTCTCAGGTATGGACATAGCATTGGTGTCGGACGCCGGTACCCCGGGCATTTCCGATCCTGGATTCATGCTGGCCCGTGCATGCGCTGAAGAAGGTATAGATGTCATTACTCTGCCCGGAGCCACGGCCTTCGTACCGGCTCTTATAGACTCGGGACTACCGGCCGACAGGTTCTCGTTCGAGGGTTTCCTGCCGGTAAAGAAGGGCCGTCAGACCCGCCTGACAGAGCTCGCCTCCGAAGGCCGCACCATGATATTCTACGAGTCGCCCTACCGGCTGGCCAGGACCCTGTCGCAGATGTGCGGGTATTTCGGGCCGGAGCGCAGGGCGTCGGTCTCCCGCGAGATCAGCAAGGTCCACGAGGAGACCCGCAGGGGGACGCTCTCAGAGCTGGCCTCGTGGTTCACGGACAACCCGCCCAAAGGGGAGATAGTACTAACAGTAGAAGGGAAAGCATATGTGGGAAGAAGAGAAAAAGAGGAAAGGGAGGACTGAGCGTCTTTTCTCCAACGGAGTCATCATCCTGGTGTTCCTGATTCTGACGGCCCAGGCTGTATTTTTCACCAGACACCTTATTATTAATAGCAGGCGTGCCGAGACAGGCACAGCATCAGGGACAGTTCCCATCCAGGGCAGGCCGCCTTCATCCGACACTGCCGGCATCGTCCGTTATCCGTCTGTTAATGAGCGGCAAGGTGCTGAGCCCGGCGGCCGGAATGCAGTGGCAGCTACGGGACAGTACGGAAGCACAGGTTCCGTGGATAAGAACAAAGTGCCGCAAGACGGACCTGCGGATGCTGCTGGAACCGGAGCCGCGGCATCTGTCGTAGATGTGTCCGCAACTGGGACAGAGAGCCGGCGGTATGAATACGATTACGACGGATGGAAATGGGATATGGTGGAACTTAACTCCGCCGACAGCGCGGCTCTGGATGCGCTGCCTGGAATAGGACCGTGGTACGCAAAGCAGATATTGAGTTACCGCGAGCGCCTCGGGACTTACGCGGACGTCAGTCAGCTGCTGGATATCCGCGGATTCGACACTGCACGTCTCAACCGTCTTTACGACTATGTGTTTATAGAGCCGGCATCCGTCCGGAGGCTGGACCTGCGCACCATGTCCGTTGACTCCATGGCGTCACACCCTTATATAGGCCCGTATGCCGCAAAAGGCATAGACCGCTTCCGCCGCACTGTCCCTGACAGCGTTTTCTCATTGCAGGCCATAGTCGAGAACGGCATACTGTCCGGAATGCAGGCCAGAAGACTGTCTCTGTACATGCGCCGGGACTGACATTCAGTCACTGACAGCGCAGTTACCTACATGCAGGTCATGCAATTATCCAGTTGCTGTGTATCTCTGGATGGAACAGCAATTTAAACCTACGTTTATTTTGCCATACGTTTTTTTGTCACACACTTGTCACAATTTGATTTTTTTGCATTAAATTTGCGCCGTTTTAAACGTACTATTAAATCAATCAAGATGAAGAGCAAGTTTATTCTATTTTCAGCGGCTGCAGTCATGATACTGGCGGCTGCTTGTGAACAGCAGACAGGCGGAGGCAACGGCAATGGCAACGGAGACTCCGCATTCCAGCTGAACACCGATTACTTCGACGTCCCTCAGAGTGGTGACACTATCTCTTTGACCTATCAGTTCGTCAACCGTCCAGAGGGAAGCTTCTTTATAAGTTTTCCGGAAGGTCACTGGATTACTTATCTGGGGGATGACCCTGCTGGCAACACCATTTCATTCGGCGTAGAGGCCAACCCGTCGCGTGAACGCACGGATACTGTCGTCATCAGATATGACTACAGTACCGGATTCCTGCTCGACACAGCCTTCGTGCATCAGGACGGCCAGAACACGGATGTGTTCATCGATGCCCAGTCATGCACGGGCGAGTACTATACATCCGATAAGTCCTATTATACATGGGTGTCCACGGATGGACTTTGGGTAGTAGGCTCCGAAGGTCTCAATATCAACTTCTACTCAAGCGAGGAGCCTGTTACAGAGGAGTTCCAGCAGAACGGCAACACTTACAGGAGACTTCTCACCCTGCCTGCGGGTACTTACACCTACGATCCTCAGGCCACTATGGAGCCGGGTACATTCTGCCAGACCTCTTTCTACGGTATCGCTGCGGAGAATTACGGCTACAATCCCCGCTATGAAATCACCGACGGTACTGTCATCATTACTGATCTCGGCAACAACGAGATACAGATAGAAGCCGAGGTTACCTGCAATGACGGCCGTAGCTATGGACTGTTCTTCTCCGGCAGCATTGAGGACTATATGTACATCAACGGTTGACAAATAATCGATTAAAAACTGAATAACCAATGAAAACTTATTATATTTCAGCAATCATTGCAGGCCTTGCATGCCTGTCTTTGTACTCCTGCGAGGAGAAGAATCCGGAGACACCTGATACTCCTGATACTCCGGTAGTGCCTACCATCTCGATCTCCCTCAGCGAGGCCCGTGAGACAGCTATCGACTTCACGTTGACCCCGGCCAATGCGGAGACAGTAGCCTGGCAGATTGTAGAGACCGGAACCACAGTTCCCGGTGCGGAAGAGATAATCAGCTCCGGCAATCAGGTCGGAACTGAGACCGGAACATATACTGCCGACAACCTGACTGCCGGTACGTCCTACGTCATTGCGGCCGCGGCCTTGAATGGTGAGACCTACAGCAGTGTGGCCACGCTGGAAGCGACTACTACGGTAAATGAGCCGGACCCTGTTGCCCCCACGCTGACAATTGAGTCTGCCACACCTACCAGAGACGGTCTCACTTTCACATACAGCCAGGAAAATGCGGAAGTGATATCTTATGTGATAGTCGGTGGAAGCGACGTTATCCCGCAAGCGGATGATATAATACAGGAAGGTACGCAGGTTGACCTGAGCCAGAACGAAGTGGTAGTGGAGGGCTATACGCCCAACACCTCGTATATTCTCGCCGTGGCCGCTCAGAGCGGGTCTGCATACAGCGAAGTACAGTCCGAGCATTTCACTACGCTGTTCGAGTATCAGATAGACGAGGATATCGAGCTCACATTTACCTCTGTCAGTATAGATGGCGTCTCGGAGAGTGACAATGGTGTGAACAGGTTTCTCACAACCTTCACAACCGATGAGGGAGCCGAGTTGACTGTCTTATTCTACGCCAACGTTGTAGACGGAAGTCCGGAGGCAGGAACTTACAACGTAGTGTCTACCGGCATCACCGATGCTTTCAGCATTATAGAAGGTGAGCTTTCCGGGGGCAGTGGCTATAACACCTTTGTGAAAGTTGATGACTCCAATCTGGGTGCCGTGGTAGGCGGTTCCATGGAGATAGCCGCAGACAACATCTCTTTCGACTTCGTCATCAACCAGTACTACACTCTCTCCGGCTCATGTGCGGGAAATATCACTGTGCCTTCTTCCACCATTGGCTCTAACATGACCGAAGATATCCTCGATGTCGCATTCAATACTACTGAATTCGGGACGACTTTCACGCTTTCAACCTGGGCTAACGATCCGGAGATGAGAATAAACATAGCAGAAAAGGGAGATAATGCTGGTTTCAAAAAAGGTGATGAGTTCCGTGCTACGTTCTTCATTGATAACAATAACGGAGTGCTCCCTGACGGAACCTATAAAGTAGGTGATAAATTAGCGTCTGGCACTTTTATTGACTACGCACAAGGAACGTATCTTATAAAAAAGAAACCCGGTGCTTCGAGTTCAGAACATATCAATGCTCCGGCCGCGAGCGGTACAGTAACGGTTTCCACTGAGGCGAACGGAGATCGAACAGTCTCCTTCGAATTGTATGACGATATGGGACATAGATTTACTGGTTCATATACTGGTCAGTTGCAATAATCAATCATATATTGTAGTATGAAATTCTCAAAAATATTATTTATAGTTCTTGGTATGGCTTTCATCCTCTCCTGCAAACCGGGAGAGGACGGGCCTGATGCCATCATAGGCAATTCCATTTCAGTTCCGAACGAGGTGACAACAGTCCAGACCTCGCTCGAGTTTGACTCCGACTGGACTCTGGAGAACCAGGCGTCATGGTTTGTAGTGACACCGATGAAAGGCAGCGCGGGGACGGCCAATCTGACTATCTCCATTCTGGAAACAAATTCCGGACTAAAGGAAAGGGCCGGAAATTTCGCCGTGACGGTCAACGGCACCGAGACACTGTACTACGTATTCCAGGACGGAACCCCCGGCTTCAGCATAACTACCGACAGCTACACCGTAACATCTGAGGAGCAGACTTTCTCATTCTCCGTGGAGGGTAACGTGAAGTACGAGGCCGTGCCGGACGTGGACTGGATGACAGTCAACAGCGTGCAGTATGACTCCACGCTTCTGGAGGACAACCATACTTATTCCAAGTACATGACATCCGTAGTCAATCTGTCCATACAGGGCAATGACGGCGAGATCAGAGAAGGCCATATCACCCTTACGGGCGAGGACGGCGTGACTACAGCAACCATTACAGTGGAGCAGATCGGCTCGCTTGTTGCTGACTACAGCCGTACTTTCTTGAGACGCTCCCTTGTCCTCCGTTTTACGGGCACATGGTGTAAGAACTGTCCTTATATGAATCAGGCTCTTGAGGACGCTGAGAGAAATGATCCCGATCATATTGTAGCCATGAGCATGCACAATCTCGCCTCCAACTCACATCTGGCATTCGCAAACTGCAATGCTTTCATTGCCTTGTTTGGAGTGGACTCCTATCCAACAGGGTTTGTCAACAATTACGGTAAAGTGGAAAACTACACCAATCCATCCATTATGACCACTATGTTTAACGGATTGGCTGAGGAGGCGGTCAGCGACCTGCCTTCCAATACCGTCATAGGCGGAGTGACCAGATTGGAGAAGGACACCGTATATGCGGACATCAGCATAGCTTCGAAGGAAGCGGGTCTGTACGCGCTGAACGCATTCCTGCTTGAGGACGGACTTGTATATCCTCAGACTGGAGGCGCCGATGATTATGTCCACAATAACGTGATCCGTATAGAGATGACAGACAACCTGATGGGAGACAATGTCTCGCTGGAGGCCAACGGTACCTATGTGACCCAGCTGAAAGTACCCGTTCCGTCTTCAGTAGAGAACACCGACAACCTGCACGTAGTTGTCTACACAACCTACAGAGGAACTTTCACCGGTAGTGTTTCGAATGTTCTCTATGGGAATTTCGGTACAGTTGTGGACAACGTCGTCAATATTCCTATTAATACCCTTGTCAATTACGCATACGAGGACTAATTTATTTAAGAACTTTATTTTCATCATTTTAAAATGAACTATTTGTATCTGCGTGTTTTTGCAGTATCAGCGGCAGTTGCCGTTGCGTTCTCCTGCCAGGAACAGAACGGCCCTGCCGATGCAGTGGCTCTTGCTACTCCGGAGGTGTCGGCCACCGTCAATGGAGACAATGTTACGGTATCTTGGACAGAAATCCCCAATGCGGCGACTTACAGCTGGAACATTGACAGCAACGCCGCGAGAACCACAGACCAGACATCGGTAACCGTCAGCACCTCTGATCTGGCTGAAGGCGAGCATACGGTCTATGTCATTGCCAATCCGGCCCTGGATGCCGCTGATCAGTACACCGCCTCGCAACCCGGCTCATACACTTTCACAGTGACCGCTCAGGTAGAGCCTCAAAGACTGGAGACTCCGGAAGTGACCGCTAATCCTGACGGTAAAGGAGGGGTTGTTGTCAGCTGGTCCAGCATTGAGCATGCCGCATCCTACACATACTCCCTGGATTCAGGCGAATGGAAGAGTACCACGGATACGTCTGTCGTATACCAGACTTCTGACCTTACTGCCACCACACACACTGTGAACGTAATCGCCCATCCTGAAGAAGGCTCAGCCGAATATCGCGAATCACTTCCGGGAGACTGCTCGTTCACTGTTCAGCACGAACTAGTGGAGCCGGTAGAGGAACTCAGGCCGTGGCTCGGAACCTACACTTTAGAATTTACGTCGACGGTTGTCGTTGACGTAAATTCGAACAATCAGGCAGAGTTCGTATTTGAAAAAGGTAAGGCTGGCATAATGGAAAACAGAATTACCATACAGCCGTCTACCAACGAGAACTATGTGTGGATAAGCGGATTGTCTCCTCTGTCAGAGTATTCTCTTTGGGCTACCATAAAGGAGAGCGAGGATGGAAAGCGGTGTCTTGGCATCGTGACCGGTGATATGGCCGTAGCTCAGGACCGAAAAGGCAATGATATGGTATGTGCGCCTATATGCTGGAATGAGGAAGATGATGTTGTCACTATCTTTAGCGGTACTGAGTACGCATTTCTCATAGACCCTGATACCAAGACGAGCATTCCTCGCGAGCTTGTGAGCAGTTCCAATGTACCATATTCCGTTGTGGCTGCAGATATTTTCTCATTAGATGACGGTGTGGGTGTATATTACGGTGATTACCCTACTTATATCCCTGCCGGAACTTTAACGTTCACTCAGACCTCTACACGTTACGCTGCGCAAGACAGTAAAGTAATGACTGTGGTAAAGGCGGCTCCGACAAGCATGTCGTCTGCTGTTACCAAGTAGAGCATAAGGGTAGTACCAGTTTAATCTGATAGGGAGCGCATCCGACCGGACAGACGGCGAATGCGCTCCTTCTCTTTCCTCCCATCCCGTCTCATTCTTGTCCACCCCCTCCAGTCACACGCCCTTGTACCTTTTCATTTCATTCAACATTTCGTCCCACCTTTGCGTTTTTTCTCCCCTTGTCCTAGACCTCCGGGGAAAGTGCCGGGTTTTTCCGCGAAAACGGTTCACTTTCCTCCGTATGGTGTTCTTATGAAATTCCAGCAACGAGAAAAGACTAGCCGCCCTCGGCTCTAGAGGGAGGGACCCGCCGCGAAGCGGTGGGAGGGCCTGGTCTTTTCGACTGCCGGATTTTTCATATAAGTGAGCGCTGGTATACCGGTTGGGCGGAGTTTCGGTTCACCTGCTGTGTGAGGGCTTGCTGGATTTGGAGTCCTTGGATTTGGAGTCCTTGGACTTGGTGCCGTCGTAGAGGTATCGCTTGATCT
>CALVDG010000014.1 GCA_944326255.1 uncultured Bacteroidales bacterium | reverse complement strand
TCCGCCTTGGACATGGTGGCGGCCCGATGATATTTGCGCTTTGTGGTGGACTTAAGGGTATATTTTGCCATCATGGAATCAAAAAACTTGCAGAAATCATCTGCCATACAAAATAATTCAATAACTTTGCTCTCGGTGATTATAGCGATTATTGCTCGTAATTCTTTGTAATTCAGCACTATAAAGATGCGACAATTTTCGCTGATCACCAAATTTTCAAGTACTTACAATTCGTCGAACTCACGTTAAGTTATAAAGAAATTAAATTGACTTATATAAATTTATATATTCCAGATAATTTTTTTCTTTATCGAACTCCTTTTTTACCCATGATATACAGGAATGTGAAAAGAAAGACTTGCCTTTTGCTTTAATTTCCATCATTGCTTTCCACATAGCTTCAGGGCATCCATCTTTAATTGCAAAACTGCATATGCCATCTACAGTTTCTTTTACGCCCGTATTAGAGTAGGTTACAACTGGTGTCCCGCAAGCTTGTACCTCAATGTTGAGAAGTGATAGAGATTCTTCTCGAGTACAATTTAACATCACATCTGCAGCACTATATACATCCCTAATTTCCTCTCGTGATGAAATAAAACCATAATTAATCATTTGTTTTGATAGAATGCTTTCGATGCAACCATTTCCAAAGAAAATCATGCACATATCATCTGTGAGGTGTGTTGCAAAGTAATTGAAAGTCTCTCGGTTTACATTGAGAAACCATTTATTGGATGGGGCCAGAATCACGAATTTATTTTCGATGCCAAGTTTTTGACGAATGTGAGATATCGAAGGCTGGAAAAAGTTTGTATTGGTGCCATTATGAATGACCATACATTTAGCGTTTTTAAAAACAGTCTGTTTTGCCTCGTCAATAATCCAGCGGGAGACGCCGACAACATATAGCTTTTTGATTTTTTTAAATAACTTTTGGCGATCGTGAAGTATCTGCCGTGAGCCATCCCATAAATATGCCGGAGTTTCTTGGTAGCGTTGGGGACAATTTCCACAAGACTTTAACCACTTATTGCATTTTGCACTAGTGTAGTGTGAACATCCTCCTGTATAGAACCAACAATCATGGAGAGTGACAATTACGGATAGATCATGTTTTGCCGCATAGTGAAGTATCATTGGGAAATTGATATATCCGCTATGCAGATTATGCAAATGTATTGCGGTAACTTCATGCTTGTTTAGATGGAGTAATAATCGGCATGTAGTCATGATAGAAAAATAGCCTTGTTTCCCAGAGATTCGTGATAACAAAGCATGCAATTTATTACAGATAGGATTCCCAATTTGGTAAGCATCTCTTATCGGCCCTTTGGCAGCAGAATACGTAACCTCACAATTTATTCCATTTTGGATACATAGATTTTGTATGTCTTTTACAATTATGCCGGTGCTACCGAAGCCGTAATTGGCATTAATTTGAACTATTTTCATAATGATTATCTGAAAATAATAGGAATATTCTCCCAGAAAAAATGATATTCAAAGCGATTAGAAACAGCAAGATATAGTAATGCTCCTAAAATACTATATAATAACATTTCATTCTTTGAATGTTGAATTACATAAGGAAGAAATAGCATTGAATAGATTGTGAAATATTGTCCAATTCTAATCATTGCGCCATCTACAACAATCAATGGTACAGTTAATGATATCATCATTAGCGCACTACAAAATAATTTTTGGCTTTTAAAATTCACCTTATCATAGTAGATGATTGTAACTAGTATAATAAGAGCAAAAAATATTATGTATAGAACTGCACCAGATTGTTCATTATTTAAATATGTCATATAATAATCATTTGCTAGAAAATTCACAAAAGTTGCTAAAATACTCTTAGCACTGATAGCAATTATAGGCATACATAGGAATGATAATATGATGAATAGTTTAGAATTACCTGTAAAGTAATGATATAAAAAATATAATGGTAAAACAAAAATCAGGCTAAGGTGGATAGTTGAACCTATCAGTACGACAGCCAAAAATTTTACCACTTTTTTTTCTTCAATTAGTGGAGGGAGAAGCATGGATATAGCCATAGTGAACTGTTGTCTCATACCACTTAATGGAATAATGTGAAATAAAGAAACACAGAATGTAAATGCAAGTAGCATACCTTGTAGTGTGTCCACATACCTTGTAAGAAACTTATACAATGCTACGAAGTATACTACCGCTTCAAATATTATAAAAAGTTGCCAACTATCAGATATTAAAGTAAATAACTTTACGATTAACGCATAGCCCGGATCTCTAGCTTCGCCTAATACATAGGCTTCATAGAACTTGTTAAAAAGATTTGTCCATGATTCTGTTTTCAGTTCCATAAAAGAGAGATAATATGTAGGGGTATCTGGACCTACATTTATATGTCGCAAACCAGACTCAAGGAATAATATAAAACAACAGAATTTTGCAAAATTATTCACATTACGCTTACTGTCACCGTTGTGTGATAGGAAAAAATAAGCGATTAAAAATAGTAAATAAATATAGATGCGTATATCCATGAATTAAATTCAGCAACATTAGATGATAAAAATGTTCGCTCCAATCTGCCTAAATTTTGAGAGCTCTTCATCTACGGAATACCAATCTATGGGAGTATTTTCAAGTTTGGAAATATCCGATTCGTTGTTAAGAATTCTGTCGTTTAACCTAATTTGGCCTAGTAAAGAATAAAAACGGTCATTCATATGACACGCATCAGCTATAACAGCAAATGGCACATGATAAAGAATAGCAACAATTACACCATGATATGAGTTGGTTACAAGATACTTGCTTCCGATGATAAAACCGAGCCATTGTTCGATAGACAGAGGATTATTGAAATCATCAATATAGATAACATTATCGTATGGAAGCTCAATGTGTTTGCGAAGTATATAAGCACAGATGTAGTTCCCTTGTTTATGTCTCTCTATCTTAATATCTTTGAATAATGATTTCCCTTTTAAAATAGTAGGATCTGGAACAGCCTGTTTAAGGCCATGGAAGCCCATACTATCTAAAATATGAAGACCTGTTTGCTCACGCACCCCTATTTTGTCAAAATTATTTATCCATTTTTTTGCATACGATAATGCATCTTGTGGATAATTATTGCAACCAAAGCTAACCGCATAACCTATTCGTTTGGATTTGGGAAATGATTGCAGATAATATGCTGGTGTCGGTTTATTTTCACCATATAGGGTGAATGAAGCATTCAACACTTGATCACTTCCGCTAATTACGACATCATAATTCATTTGCGCTTTAGTCATTTGTGCAACTGAATAGTATCTTTTAGTCATGTTTAGATACTGAGTACGAAATAGCACAAGTTTAGATTCCTTTTTACGCGCAATCAAATCTTTGCGTAAATCTTTCAATAGCCAAGGCCTGCGAATATATTTTGCCCAGAAATCAAAATGCCAAGGTTTGTAGTTTATAATTTCAACATCATGACCTTGATCACGGAGATATTCTTGCAAGGCATAACACTGCAGAACAGCTCCGTAATTAGTTGCCCAATGAAAGGTAAGTATCCCTATTTTCATCGAAGAATTCGCTTTATAAGTCGTTTAATAAAATTTTGTTTCTTCTTTTTCAAGGAGAGAAGTGCGAGAATTCCTTGCTTCTTGTAATCGTCCCAGAATAGTTGTCGCTCGGCAGGTTCCTCGGTGCTTTTTACTATGCAGGAATTATATGGGACTGAATTATGAAAATCAACTTGTACAAACTGAAAGTTCAGTTGCTTGATGAGTGCTTTGCCTTTCTCAGAGTTACCGCACACAAAACTTGTCCCTTTATTATCGTCTATTTGAGGAATAAAATGCTCAATACCCCAATAGTCTGCAAGGGTTATATCGGCTCTACTCTTGCCCGATTTTGCGGGACATAAGAAACATGATGGCCGAAGAGTGAGGTTGCGATTGAATGCCATCATGTATAAGTTGTCGCCAGCTCGATTCGTGAAGATTATCTTTTGTTCCTTATCCTTTATGGTGAAGGAATAACTTCTCCAGCCGGTTGATTTGTCCTTGTGTGAGATAGATCCGATGTTTGTAAGGTTCAACGATTCAAGATACTCTCGCCAAATCTTTGGGCTTGGAACGCCATGGCAGACCACCTCTACAGTCAAGAGATTTTCATACTCCTTCATTAGAAAATGCTTGAGTCCAGAAACCTGGCAAGGCGTTCCGGAGAATAGAACCTTGCGACCTACTTTTAGAACAGTCTCTGCTTGCTTGAAGGTCTCTCCTATCTTACTCTGAACGTACTTTGAACCTCGGAAAGCAGCAAGATTCTCTGTGTTTTCTGCACAAGCATGAACTACCTGCCATTTTTCATTGAAGCGCGCTCCGAATACGACTCCTCCTTCGACAATTACTTTCTCTGCAATAGCTGTAAAAATGCCTCCGCTGCTACTTTGGTTGCGGATGTTTTCATTGGGATTCTTTACTGCATAACAGGCAAGGGGCTCATGAGTCTTTTCTTGATTGAGGCATGGGCACACTTTCTCGCAGAGATGGCAGTCAATACACTTACCGACATCCACCTTAGGGTAGAGAAACCCTTCTTCATCCTCATACATGAAGATGCATTGCTTGGGACACTTCTGAACACAGGCATTACAGCCGCAACAGTTATGTTTATCTATGATATTTATCATCTTCTTATCATCCTCACTTTATTAAGGATAAAACTGCGTTCATGTTTGCTTAAGCCCAATAGGAATGATATTATAGCCGTTACGACAACAATAATCGCAACATTTATGAAAGTAAATAAAATTCCATCAGGCATAAATTGTTTAATAAATACCGCAAATAGTACGGATGGTAGCAACACTAGCACACATGGAATAATCACATGGGCAAAGTATTCCCGTATAGATAATTTAATCAGTTTATTTACGATGAGCAATCTTGCTGTATATGCAATCAAGCCAACTGCGATATGTACAAAGAAAACCGAGTATGGATTACCGCCTAGCTTCAAGACGATATATGCTAATGGAACGATAGAAATTAAAATTCCTCCTACCACCGATTGGTAAATCCTTACTTTGCCAGTAGCTGCGGCTGCAGTCATAAACGGATTGGAAACAGAATCAATCATACAAATGACAAACATAAGGCATACAAATATATTAGTATATGCCGGGACTTCTTTAAGCCATATTTCCAAGACAGTATCTATTTCCACTGCCAATGGCAACATGATGCAGAGAAGCAGCATAAATGTGAACTTCGCAGAACGGAACACAAGCAAGTGCATTGCGTTAATCTCGCCAGATGCATATGTCTTCATAATCTGCGGATTCATCGCCGTTTGGAAATTGGTGGCAAACATATGAACAGCTGACTGAACTTGAACTGCCAATCCACGCGCAGCATTGATAGCTGGGCCAAAAAAAAGATTCAATAACACATTGACTCCTTGCCCCATCAGTGTTCCAGCCATTCCTCCCCATAGATTCCAGCCAGTAAAGGCAAAAATCTGTTTAATAAGAGTTTTGTCAAATACTTTCTTCATGGACGCCTCGATGAAGTTACGTTTGCAATAAATGCGATAAACCATTATCACAGAAACCTTAACCAATAGCAGCGCAACAGCATAAAGCGCAAGGCGGTCAAAGTTACCAATGCGGATAAGAAATACTATTCCTAAATTAGCAAAAACTTCATAAATTGAAATATAAGCAAATGCAGACATCTTTTCATGAGCTACAATATCCGCATTATATGGATAGCTCATAATCTGAATGATTGAAGTGATGATGGAACATTGGTACACAACCATTGCTGCCGTCATTCGTCCTTCCGGAATGACCATTTTCTCCATAACAAACCAGAGCCCCAGTGTTTCAGCTATTACAAAAACGAGTACGGCTATCATCCCGTGAATGATGAGACAAGTAGAAAATACTTTTTTGAGAGACTCTTCATCTCCTCTGCCCAACTCAACTGTTATAAATCGCTGTGTGCTACCACTCATAGCTCCATTAAAGAATGCAAGCATTCCAATGAATCCGCCAACTACATTATAGATACCATAATCCTCTATGCCCAAGGTGGAGAGAACCACTCGGCTGGTATAAAGTGATACCGCCATTAGCAGAATCATTCTGAAATAGAGAAAGATAGTATTCTTCGCTATTCTTTCATTATTATTTGCAGATGAATCAGACATCTATTGAAACACTTTTAATTGCATGGAGTTTATATCGCTATATGAACATGATAACTCAAGACAAATAGATATACAATGTTGTGTGTATATACTACTTGAACTTTGTATTCAAAAATGCCCAAGAGCTAGCTAGGAGTTTATAATGAGCATTTTCATACATTAACAGGTAGAATTTTATTGCCTACCACACATCAATTATTCCTATTATATCTCAGATAATAATTTGCAGCATACGGATGAATCGAACATCAACATGATGGTGTCCACCTATACGTCCACCCTTATTAATTATTTGCAGTCATTCCGACAATATCTGTGATTGATGAATTAAATTTCTTTTCTCCACACCATCTTGTTTACGACACCGACATAGGACTGTATGATTCTTATGACCTTGCCGGAGACGTCGTCGGCGTAGTCGGGGACGGGTATGCCGCTGTATCCGTCGGCGGTCATCCTGACAGCGAGCTCGACGGACTGCAGCAGACCCTTAGTGTCTATGCCGCTGAGGACGAAGCAGCCCTTGTCGAGGGCCTCGGGCCTCTCGGTGCTGGTCCTGATGCAGACGGCGGAGATGGGCCTGCCGACGGAGGCGTAGAACGAGCTCTCCTCGGGGAGCGTGCCGCTGTCGCTGACCGTGCAGAAGGAGTGCATCTGGAGGCAGTTGTAGTCGTGGAAGCCCAGGGGCTCCTGCACCCTGACCCTCGGATCGAGCCTGAACCCGCTGGCCTCGAGCCTGCGGCGGGACCTGGGATGGCAGCTGTACAGCACCGGCATGTCGTATTTCTCCGCCATGGCGTTGATGGCATTGAAGAGGGAGAGGAAGTTGCTCTCGGTGTCGATGTTCTCCTCCCTGTGGGCCGAGAGCAGGATGTACCTGCCCTTCTCCAGCCCCAGCCTCCCGTGGACATCCGAGGCCTCTATCTCCGCCAGGTTCTCCCTCAGCACCTCGGCCATCGGGGAGCCGGTGACGTAGGTGCGCTCCCTCGGCAGGCCGCACTCCGCGAGGTACCTCCTCGCGTGCTCGCTGTAGGCCAGGTTCACGTCCGAGATGATGTCCACTATCCTGCGGTTGGTCTCCTCGGGAAGGCACTCGTCCTTGCATCTGTTGCCGGCCTCCATGTGGAAGATGGGGATGTGCAGCCTCTTCGCGCCGATGACGCTCAGGCAGGAGTTGGTGTCTCCGAGGACCAGCACGGCGTCGGGCTTAGTGGCTGCCATGAGCTTGTAGCTGGCGTTGATGATGTTGCCGCAGGTGGCCCCCAGGTCGTCCCCGACGGCGTTCATGTAGACGTCGGGGTCCTCCAGCTTCAGGTCGCGGAAGAAGATGCCGTTGAGGTTGTAGTCGTAGTTCTGCCCCGTGTGGGCCAGCAGCGTGTCGAAGTACCTGCGGGCTTTGTTGATGACGGCCGCCAGGCGGATGATCTCCGGCCTGGTGCCCACGATGATCAGCAGCCTGATCCTGCCGTCGTCCTTGAAGTGTATGTCTGAGTAGTCTGTCTTGAGTTCCATGTCCTATTGCTGTTTCTCTACGGGGTCGGAGTATGTGTCGGGGCGTCCCGGGTCGAAGACCTCGTTGCAGTACATCACGGTGACCAGGTCCTCCGTCTCCGAGAGGTTGATGATGTTGTGGGTGTAGCCGGGGAGCATTATTACGCTCTGTATCCTGTCGCCGCTGACCTCGTAATTGATCACCTCGTCCGTACCCTCTTTACGCATCTGTATGAGGCCGTGGCCGGAGACGACGATGAACTGCTCCCACTTGGTGTGGTGCCAGTGCTGTCCCTTGGTGACGCCCGGCCTGGAGATGTTTACTGATACCTGGCCGCAGCCGGGGGTCTTCACGAGTTCGGTGAAGCTGCCGCGCCCGTCGGTGTTCATTTTAAGGTCGAAGACCGCCTTCTCCTTGGGCAGGTAGCTCAGGTAGGTGCTCAGAAGCCGCTTGGCAAAACTGTCGGATGGCATCTCCGGGATCATGAGGGTCCGGGGCATGTCGGCGAATCCGCGGAGCAGGTCCACGATCTCGCCCAGTTTCACATGGTGGGTGAGCGGGGCGGCGCAGTAGCGGCCGTCCTCGCGCAGGATGGTCCTGACTCCGTCGAACCCGCAGCGGTGCTCCCTGCCCTGGAGGGCCAGGATCATCTCGTCCACCAGGTCATCTATGTACAGCAGCTCCAGCTCAACATTGGGATCGTTGACCTGTATCGGCAGGCCGTGGGCGATGTTGTGGCAGAAGGTGGCCACCGCGCTGTTGTAGTTCGGACGGCACCACTTGCCGTAGAGGTTGGGGAAGCGGTACACCAGCACCCTAGCGCCGGTCTCCTCCGAGTACTTGAAAAACAGTTCCTCGCCGGCTCTCTTGCTCCTGCCGTACTCGCTGTCGCCGAAGCGGCCGGCGAGGGTGGCCTGGATACTGGAGGAGAGCATGACGGGACAGGTGTTGCCGTGTCTTTTAAGGGTATCAAGAAGGGCGGAGGCGAACCCGAAGTTGCCGCGCATGAACTCCTCCGGGTCCTTCGGGCGGTTGACACCGGCCAAGTTGAACACGAAGTCGGCCTTGGCGCACCATGTGTCCAGATCCTCCGGAGCGGAGTCGATGTCGTACTCAAAGACTTCCTCCACTGTAATGTCATGGTTGCGGGCCCTGCCGTCGCGGATGTTGCGCAGCTGGGAGCACAGGTTCCTCCCCACGAACCCTTTGGCACCTGTAACAAGTATTCTCATATCTTGTCTTGGAATTATACGGTTGTTACTCGGAGCGGATGTCGCGGGCCTTGGCTCTGGGAAGCAGCCCCAGGTCCTCCCGGATGAAGCGCAGGCGCATCAGCTGTTCCTTCATGCCCTCCACGTCAAGGCGGCGGGTATTGTGGCTGTGGTAGTCCTCGATGTGGGAGATGTCCTCGTTGCCCTCCCTGAAGTACTTGTCATAGTTCAGGTCACGGGTATCGCACGGTATCCGGAAATAATCGCCCATGTCTATCGCCCTGGCCATCTCCTCGCGCGTCACGAGGGTCTCGTAGAGCTTCTCACCATGGCGCGTGCCGATGACCCTGACTTCCGTCTCACCGTACTTGGGGTCAACCTTGGCATATATCTCCTTCAATGCCCTGGCCAGGGTGTCGAGGGTGGCCGCCGGGGCCTTCTGTACGAACAGGTCACCGTTGTGCCCGTGGGTGAATGCGTACACCACCAGGTCCACAGCGTCGTCAAGGGTCATCATGAACCGTGTCATGTTCGGGTCCGTTATGGTTATAGGCTTGCCCTCCGTCATCTGCTCCACCCACAGGGGAATCACCGAGCCCCGGCTGGCCATCACGTTGCCGTAGCGCGTGCAGCAGATCGTCGTCGCCGCGCCCTCGCCCAGCTCGCGTCCCTTGGCTATGGCGACCTTCTCCATCAGGGCCTTGGAGATGCCCATCGCGTTGATCGGATAGGCCGCCTTGTCGGTGGACAGCACCACGACATTCCTCACACCGTGCTCGATGGCTGAGAGGAGCACATTCTCTGTGCCGAGCACGTTCGTCCGCGTGGCCTCCATCGGGAAGAACTCGCACGAGGGCACCTGCTTCAGGGCCGCCGCGGAGAACACGTAGTCCACTCCGCGCATAGCCACGTCCACGGACGTCCTGCTGCGCACGTTGCCGATGTAGAACTTCACCTTGCCGGCCTGCTCCGGATACTGCGCCTGGAGGTGGTGCCGCATGTCGTCCTGCTTCTTCTCGTCGCGCGAGAAGATGCGGATCTCGCGGATGTCCGAGTCCAGAAACCTCCTGAGCACGGCGTTGCCGAAACTGCCAGTGCCGCCTGTTATCAACAGGACTTTGTCCTTGAATATGCTCATATACACTGTTTGAAATTATCGATTACATACTGTATGTCCTCATCGCCCAGTCGGGTATGAAGAGAATTGGTAAGACTTGTGTTTTACAGAAAGAAGATTATCTATACCTGTTTATCAGTTACGCTCATTTTCTATCATAGAATTCCCGAAAAGAGCTATGTGTATGCGTAGGATTTGTGAGTTTATCAGCGAGTCTGCAGCCACAGCTTCAAGTCACAGTACATCATCCGCGTCCTGAGCGATACGCTGGAAGGCAGCATGAAAGCCTCACGCTCTTCCTGGTCGGACGAGTAGAGTGGAATAAAGCCGTTTCTTTCGTAAAAATTGATCGTCTGTGAACCAATCGACATATTGCGGTAGTTGGCATTGATGCCAAGCTGCCCTATCAGCACGGCAGGATAAGTACGGGTACGTTTTTAGATTTGTATCTCCGCATGTGAAATTCTCCAGCAGTTGACCTTGTGGCAGCCGGACATGCTCGCACAGTTCAGACAGCTAGAAATCCCAACGCCTCATGCTCCCTCACAAATTTTCTTGACCTTTCAATACATTCCTCTAAATCTTGATAGAAACCTTCCGGCAGTTCTTTCTCCGGAAGTCTGTCCACCATCTCGAGTCTTTCTTGGAACTTTCTGGCCGATTCCCCTGTCAGCACCGGCCCGCTCTTAAATTCTATGGCCATAACAGTTCGTGTTTTTAGTATTTAATTTTTCTGCAAAGGTAAGTCATTCGTGGCGGAATAAAAAACCACTTTTGACAAAACTTTTCCATCAGTCCCGGTGGAAGATGTCGCGGGTGTAGACCTTGGTCCTCACGTCGTCCAGGCATGGGTCGTAGCGGTTGGCGATGATGGCCTGCGAGCGCCGCTTGAACTCCGCGAGGTCGTTGACCACCACGCTCCCGAAGAACGTGCTGCCGTCCTCCAGCGTGGGCTCGTAGATGATCAGCGTCGCGCCCTTGGCCTTTATCCGCTTCATCACGCCCTGGATGCTGCTCTGGCGGAAGTTGTCACTGCCGGTCTTCATCGTCAGGCGGTACACGCCGATGACGGTCTCGTGCTCCCTCGTCGGGTCCCACTGCCCGTCGTACTCGTGCGCTCCGGCCATTTTCAGGACCTGCCCGGCGATGAAGTCCTTCCTCGTGCGGTTGCTCTCCACGATCGCCGTCATCATGTTCTGCGGCACGTCCTCGTAGTTCGCCAGGAGCTGCTTGGTGTCCTTCGGAAGGCAGTAGCCCCCGTAGCCGAACGACGGGTTGTTGTAGTGCGTGCCGATCCTCGGGTCAAGGCCCACGCCCCGGATGATGGCCGCGGAGTCCAGGCCCTTGACCTCCGCGTAGGTGTCAAGCTCGTTGAAGTAGCTCACCCTGAGTGCGAGGTATGTATTGGCGAAGAGCTTGACGGCCTCGGCATCCTTCAGGCCCATGTACAGCGTCGGGATGTCCTGCTCTATGGCACCCTCCTGCAGCAGGCCGGCAAACTCATGTGCGGCACTCTCCAGTAACGGGATGTCGGCAATAGCGGTGATGGCATCGTTTTCTTCCTTGAATTCGGGATTATCTATCAGATTAGGTATTCCGACGATTATGCGGCTCGGGTACAGATTGTCGTACAGGGCCTTGCTCTCGCGAAGGAACTCGGGGGCGAAGAGCAGGTTGAGTTTCCTGACTCCCTGCTTCCAGTACCTGACATACAGGCTGCGGCAGTAGCCCACCGGGATGGTGGACTTGATGACCATCACTGCGTCCGGGTTGACCTCCAGCACCAGGTCGATCACCTCCTCCACGTGGCTGGTGTCGAAGTGGTTCCTGACCGGATCGTAGTTGGTCGGGGCCGCGATGACCACGTAGTCCGCGTCGGCGTATGCCCTGCGTCCGTCAAGGGTGGCCGTGAGGTCCAGCGGCTTCTCGGCAAGATACCTCTCTATGTACTCGTCCTGGATGGGCGACTGCCGGCGGGAGAGCATCTCCACCTTCTCGGGGATGACGTCCACAGCGGTCACATGATGGTGCTGGGACAGCAGCGTGGCTATGCTCAGTCCCACGTAGCCCGTACCGGCCACCGCGATTCTGTAATCTTTCATCGTTGTATAGTGTGTTTAATGTCTTAGACTTGGGTCAGACGCTCTGCTGAAGAAGCCAGAGCCTCAGGTCACAGTACATCATGCGGGTTCTGAGCGGCTCGTCTCCGCTGATGGAGAATGCGGTGCGTTCTGCCTGCTCGTCCAGATATAAGAGCCTGAAACCATTTGCCTCATAGTAGGTCATGACATCTTCGTCATTCACTGCGTCAACTATCAGATATCTGCATGCGCATTTGGACATCGGATGCAGGAACCATTTCTTAATATAAGTGAGGACCTGTGATCCCACGCCCATCCGGCGGTATTGACTGCTGACGCCTATACGGCCTATCAGTATCGCCGGATAACGTCTCATCCGTTTTGCATTGGGTATTGCACGCTGTATTTTATTCTTTATCGAACTTGGAAGAAGTGCCGTATGGATACCGTCGCACGACACTGAGAACATGCAGATTATGGCATTGTCGTTCTCCACGTCGCAGAATGCATATGATTTTGCAAGCAGTTCTTCCTCGTACTTTACCGCTTCATCCTTGAAAAATGCGTCTATATATTCGTCTCCGCATGAGAATTTATCCAGATTCCTCAGGGAACTCAGTCTTGTAAATACGGCTCTATCTGCCAGTTTGAATCTCTCCCGCCTCATGCTCCCTCCAGTATCTCTCAGAACGTTCCATGAATCTGTCAAACTCGTCGAAGAAACCCTCCGGCAGTCTCCTGTAAGGGAGGCTGTCCACTCTGGCTTTCTCTTCCAGAAAGCACCGCGCTGACTCACCGGTCAAGATCGGCCCGCTTTTAAACTCTACATTCATACCAGTTGTCATTTAATATTCACCCGCAAAGGTAAGTCATTCGGGGCGGAAGAAAAAACCACTTCCGTAAAAATCCGCGGGTCAGGCGGTCTGCTGCGCGGTTGACTGCTGCTCCCGCTCGACCTGGAGGTCGTACTGCTCGTAGGGGGAGTTGCGGGACTTGAACTCGGGGACGGTCCGCTTCATCAGCAGCACGGCCGAGGGGATGTCCACCTCCTGCGACAGGACGAGGAGGCGGTCGGCAACTCCGCACGCCGAGGTGTAGTCGTACTCGCGCACCTTCGCGATGAGTATGCGCTCGTGGGACGTGGGTATGGTGTTCTCCTTGTCGGAGAGAACTTCCTCGTACAGTTTCTCACCCGGTCTCAGACCTGTGTACTCAATTTTGATATCCTTGTCTGGCTCTAAACCTGCCAGCTCAATCATTCTGCGGGCCAGGGTATCTATCTTGACAGACTTACCCATATCAAATACAAATATCTGGTTGCCGGTACTCATCGTCGCCGCCTCCATCACAAGACGGCAGGCTTCAGGAATAGTCATGAAGAATCTCGTGATATCCGGATGCGTGACCGTAACGGGACCGCCCTTGGATATCTGCTCCCTGAAGCGAGGTATTACAGAGCCGTTTGAGCCCAGCACATTGCCGAACCTGGTCGTAACGAACCTTGTCTTGCCTGACACCTTGCCCTGCTCGATGGCCAGACCGAGGGACTGCACGTAGATCTCTGCCAGACGCTTGGTGCAGCCCATGATGTTGGTCGGATTGACCGCCTTGTCGGTGGATATCATCACCATCTTCTCCACATCATACTTGATGCACATGTCCGCCACGTATCTTGAGCCGATGACGTTGGTGTAGATGGCCTCGCAGGGGTTCTCCTCCATCAGGGGCACATGTTTGTAGGCCGCCGCGTGAAAGACCACCTGGGGATGGTGGCTTCTGAATGCATAGTCAAGTCTCTGCGGCAGGCGCACATCTCCTATTATAGGTACAAACTTCAGTTCGGGGAACCTCTCCTCCAGTTCCAGACGGAGGGTGTGCATCGGGGTCTCTGAGTTGTCATACAGCACCAGTTTGGAGATGCCGAACGTAGCCAGCTGACGGCACAGCTCGCTGCCGATAGATCCTGCCGCTCCCGTCACCATGACTGTCTTTCCCTTGAAGTCGGCCATGATCTCATCCATGGATATACGTATCTCATCACGGCCGAGCAGGTCCTCTATCCTTATCTTGCGGACCGGACTGTTCATCACCTTCCCGTCCACCACCTCGTCTATCTCGGGCGAGATGAGCACGCGTACCTTATTGCCTACACAGTACTTGACCAGCCTCGCCTGCTCGTTGCGGGCATCGGAGTTCCGCGCGAAGAGGACAGCCTCCATCCCCACATTCTCGCGCAAGTACACTACACTTTTCTCATCCTTGAAGTAGAATACTCTCAGGCCGGCCACTCTGTGCTCTTCAGGGACTGATCCGTATGTCAGGAAGCCCACAACTCTGTAATGCGGGGAATTGAGCAGTCTGGTAACCAGGGCCACGGACTTCTCGTCAATGCCGTAGATGAGGACTCTCTTACGGGGTTTGTAACTGAGACTGCGTCGCTTGAGCGCATCGTAGACGTAGAGCATGACGACTCTCACAGTCAGCAGTACAAACACGGTACCCAGAACATCCAGGATCAGGACGACCTTTATGCGTGTACTGCCTAGATCGGTAAAAGGCAGAGCCCAGACCATCAATGTCAGGAGCACACCTTTCAATATGACTGCGAGGCCGAGCATTCCTATCTCGCGCAGGGATGAGTGGCGTATAATCAGTCTATGCGTCCTGAACAGCAGGAACGACACCACGGAAAATACAAACGAGCCGCATATCCAGCATAGTTGCGTAGGGCGGTTCAATACGTCTCCTGCAAATAAGATTCCAGATAGGAACAGCACCAGTGCCGAGACTATAACCGACACTGCAGTATCCAGCAGCAGCACTGCCCTGGCACTGAGAAATCGGTCCAGATGAAATTTTTCAATAAGTCTATGCATAGTCAGATAGTTGTCAATAAGTCTGTTTTGGATAAGTTTTTAAATATATTGCCCGGGAGACACCTGGTCTTTGTCAGGGACTCCAGTTGCGGAAGACGGTGCAAATCCGTACCGGCAATGCTGAAATATCCTTTTCTCAGCAGCCGGAAAGCCTTGTCCTGCACCTCCTTTCCGTACATCCCTGCCAGGGAGCACAGATTGAGCTGCAACCGTACTCCGCTGTCCGTCAGGGCCGAATAGTCCTCCATGTCCATGTACATATACCTCTCCGGATGAGCCAGCACGGGGAAATAGCCGGCAGCCTTAATACTCTTAAGTATCTCTACAAGACCTGCGGGAGGATTGAAATACGAAGTTTCTACCAACAGATGCTTTCCTCCGGTTCCAAGAGGAAGCAGATCCCTGTCCCTCAGTCTGCGCTCAAACAGACTGTCCATCATATACTCAGCGGCCAAATGCAGGCGCAAAGCCCCCTTATATGCATCACACAGTTCTGAGAAACGGTTCTTCAAGACTTCTGTAGCATTTGGGACATCCTCCATGACATGCGGCGTAAGCCATACCTCCGATATGCCAAGTGACTCGTAGCGGCTGAGTGCCTCCAGGCTGTCCTTCATGCTCCTGAAACCGTCATCCACCCCGGGCAGGATATGACTGTGCCAGTCGGTAAGGCCGTTGAGAATACCTGTCTCCCCTATCGTATGGTTTTTAAAAAAGCAAAACATCCGCCTATCGAGCAAGAACTATGACTGGTGATAATAACTGTAACCGTAGTTGTAGCCGTACTGATAACCGTATCTGTAGCCGTAGCGTCCGCCTTTGGACACTGTACCGTTGAGCACCATGCACATGGCAGGATAGCGTCCGTCACGGAAATCATTCTCCAGTTCGGAAAGCATACTGCGCTCCAGCAGTCCGGCTCTGACTATAAACACTGTCCTGTCTGCAACTTTACTGATTATCTGTGTATCCGCCACTATATTAATAGGAGGACAGTCTATGAAGATACAGTCAAAACGGTCCTTCAGCGTATCTATCAACTGCTTCAACCTGCCGCTCTGAAGTAATTCCGTCGGATTGGGAGGAATGGTTCCTACAGGCATTATCCACAGATTCTCATGAATGTCTGTCCGGATAAGTATCTTCTCCATATCCGTTTCACGCTCCCCGAGCCAGTCACTCAGACCTGTTGAAGGAGACTGTACCAGTCTGCTGGCCGTAGCCCTCCTGAGATCTCCGTCAATCACCAGTACTTTCCGGCCTCTTATCGCCAAAGACATGGCCATATTGGCCGTTATGAATGTCTTCCCGCTGCCTGGATTGAACGAAGTCGTCATATACACGTGATGTAACGAGGCTCCTGCCATAAACTCCAGGTTGGTCCGTACGACCCTGAACGCCTCGTTGACCACATCTCTGTTTCCCTCCTTGACGACTATGCTGACATCCTCAGTCTTGCCACCCCGTCTCCGGGCTATATCCGGCAGGATCCGCTTGATAGAGCGCTTCTTCCCGTCATACATAGGTATCTCGCCGATATAAGGCACAGACATATTGTCAAGGTCCTTCTTACCGCGCAACTTTGTATTGCCGCTGATGATAATGAAGAACACGCCCATCGGAATAGCCAGACCGAGAACAAATGCGATCAGCAGGATCTGCATCTTTGCCGGAGATGTCGGATTGGTGCTGCCGGTCGGAGGGGTTATAAGCCTGGTATTGTATGCGGTAAATGCCTGTGACAACTCGTTCTCCTCCCTCTTCTGCAACAGGAAGAGGTAGAGAGACTCCTTGACTTTCTGCTGCCTTTCTACCGACAACAGGTACTTGGCCTGATCGGGAGTCGCAGCGATACGGCTTGTAGCCTGACTCTCCTGTTGGCGGAGCGTATTCATCTGCGTCTGAAGCATCACTATATAGTTGTCAAGCGAAGTGACTATCGCTGCACGCATGGAGGTAAGGCTCTTATCCCAGTCCACCACCAGCGGATTGGAAGTGGAGCTGATCGCCACCAGATTGTTGCGCTGAAGAAGAAGAGTGTTGTATTCCGCTATCTGATTCTCTATTCCGGAACTCTCGATGCCGGTACCGGCCGGCAGAAGATCAAAAGCATGGTCCTCTTTCGCCAGATAATCGGAGATGTATTTGGCCATATACATGCGGTTACTGAGTTCCAGCATTTTCACCTCAGTCTCGCTGCTCTGCTGGATATAAAGGTCAGAAGACACCTGAAGATCCGATATCAGATTCTTGCTCTTATATGAGGAGATATCCTCCTCCACTGTTCCAAGCTCCTGCTCTATGACGCGCAGCCTGTCATCAATAAAGGCGGACGTACTTACGGCTATCTGATTCTTTGACTCCACCCAGCTCTCGTTGTATGCGGAAATAAGAGTATTGAGCACATCATTGGCCCTCTCTACAGACACGTCTTCTATAGAAAGACTGACAACCGTAGCCTCTTTCTGAAGCAGGCTGACTTTAAGTCTGGATGAATAAGACGCTACGGCACCATACAAGGTACTCTTTGAGACAAAGATCTCCTGAGCCGTTCCAGGAACGTAAAACACCGTCGGAATCACCGTCACATTGCCTATCGGAGTCTGCACGGCCTGCTGCATCTGCCCCTTGAGTCTCTCATTTTGTTTCAGTTTTTCCCCTGCCAGGACAAAATCATATAATTCCAGCGTCCCGTCAGCACATATGCGCAGAGTCAGGGCAGCGGACTGATTTTCCGTCAAATCATCCATTCTGACGCTTACCGGCAAAGCCGTACCGTACAGCACCTCATTGTGAAAACGTCCCTCACGGGCATAGTTCATATCCAGATGGAGCCGGGACACTACGTTCTGCATCAAAGCCGGAGAGCTCATGGCTATAATCTCGTTGTTGACATTGGTATTGCTCTGGAAAAGACCCATGTCGGCAAATCCCATATCCGAAGGAGAGATGGAACCTCCTTTATCGTTGTCCTCTATAAGCAACGTAGCGGTACGGGTATATACAGATGGTGTCCTGAGCAGATACAGTACCGCCACCCCCAGACACACCGCCAGAGACAGGACAAACCATCTCCACTTTGAGAGATAAAGGAATATCAGGTCCTTTATATTGATAGTCTCCTCCTGACGGGAGACTGTATTTATCTGATTCTCACTCATATATTCAGTTCAAATCTTTTTTTTCGTTAATTAAAAATGAGCACTCCGAGAGATACCAGGAGAGACGCCACTGACACCCAGAACGATGAAGACAGGAAACTGTTGCCGTTGACCGTTGCCTGATTGGCCCTCATCTTATTAGGTTCCACATAGATGAAATCATTCTGCCTTAAATAAAATACCGGAGAAGAGAATACCTCCTGGGCCGAAGTGAGATTCACTTCATATATCTTCTGTTCTCCATCCACTTCGCGCATGACCGTAACATGCTCTCTAAGACCATATATGGTCAGGTCTCCGGCCATGCTGAGTGCATCGAAGATAGTGACCCTGTCCTTGTCTATGCTGTAACGTCCGGGTTTGTTGACCTCTCCGAGCACCGATACGGTCAGATTCATGTACTCGATAGTCACCACAGGGTCCTTTATAAGGTTGTTGGAGACCAGCTGCTCCTTTATATATATAGCCGCCTCTTCTCTGGTCTTGCCGGCCAAGTGAATCTTGCCCAGCACCGGGAAATCTATATTCCCCTCGCCGTCTATCGTGTATCCGGTCAGATAACTGTTACTGCTCAATGAAGGATTGTCACTGCCGACATATCTCTGGATCACCGGCAGATTGAAAAGCATCATCAACTGGGGGTCACGGCTGTTGACCAGGATTGAGATCTTGTCTTCCGGTTCCAGCCGTATAGGCACCGGCTCAGGTATTATGGCCAGCGTACTGTCTGAAAGAATGTCCTGAAAATACGGAACTTGTTTGGCCACAGCGCAGGAGCCCAATATGGCAATGCCGGTCATGGCTGCGGCAAGAATTGTAAATATGGTTCTATGTGTCATCGGTTATTGATTTTCAATTATAATATTTCCAGCAGGTCCGGCGTTATCTCCGTCATTGCGACACCCACGATTCCTTTGAGCATGACCACTACCCGTTTTTTCCTGGAACCTTTCACTTTGACGAACGTACCTTCAAGACCGTTGAACGGTCCGCCCAAAATACGGACCGGCGTACCTTTGCGCAGATCCACTTCATCAGGCCTCAAATATATCAGGTGCTCATTACATGTGCCGGTTACTGCGATAAAACGTTCCATATCCAAGTCCGGCACCGTAAGCGGTATATTCCTGCCGTTTTCAGGTCTGGTCAGCCACTGCAGCCAGGAGACAGTACGCTTTGCCTGACTTACACACTGCTTCGTCCCACGGACAAATATCAGATTATGCACTGCAGGCCGGAACTCGCGGACTATCGTCCCCGTCCTCTTCCTGACAGCCTGATAGCGCATGGGGATGAAATTCTCTATACCCAACCCGTCCAGCGCTGTCTTTGCCCTCAATTCCCTGCGATACGGTGCGCTCATGGCCCACCACACCGGCCTGTTTGCCTCATCGGCATTATTCTGGCTCCTCAGCGTCGATGCAACAACCTGAGTATCACAAACTTCAACCACGCGTTCAATCGCTCCGCAATCCATAATACGCGCCGTTTTAAGGCAACAGCACCTTTTTAATTTTACAAAATTACACAAAATTTCAATAATTTCAGCATCTTGTTGACACATCCTTGACAGTCTGAATAATCAAGAGCAAAGTCATACAAATGAAACATATCCGAACGATATTTTTACTATCTTTGCACAATTAAAATCATCTTTATGAAAAAGATTTACTTCATTCTTTCTTTTTTCCTGCTATTATCATCTCTTACTCTTAGAGCGGGAGACAGCAAGGACTCATTGAAAACAGACACAGCCCCCTATCCAAGTTTCAAAGGGTTTGTCTCCAACAAATTCTGGGACAATTGGGAAATCTCCCTCGGATTCGGGACAGGATTTTCCGTATACAGCAGCAACAACCAGGGAGCGTGGGGCGACAGATTCGGAATCAACGGAGAAATCACCGTTGCCAAATGGCTCCATCCTGTAGTCGGTGTCAGGGCCGGTCTTCAAGGCGGCAATTTCAACACAGTCCGCAGCGACGAGAAGATCAAATGGCCGTTCCTTTACGGGCACGTGGACGCGATGCTGAACATGTCCAACTGGATCGGCGGATACAAGGAGAACAGGGTTTACTATGCAGTGCTGTTCGCCGGAATGGGACTGTATGGCAGCAATTTCACCGATGCATCCAAAACCGCGTCCGGTACCATGGATGCCCCCGCCAATTTCGCTTTTACTGCCGGTCTGATCAATAAATTCAGAGTGTCTCCCAGTGTGGACATCAACCTTGAGCTCAGAGGTATTCTGGGAATGGCAAGCCTCAACCCAGTACAGTACTCAGGCAGAGGCCGTTTCCTCGGCAATGGAGACATATCTGTCGGTGTAACTTACCGCTTCGGCAAGAGGGACTTCCAGCGCGGTGCCGCCGGATATACTCTTGAGGACATAAAGACGATGATGAGAGAGGCCGAAGAAGCCGCCTTGGCTGCCAAAGAAAAAGAGAACAGTCTTGAAAGCCGGCTTGCAGAAACCCAAGAGAACGCCGCGACAGCCAGTCAACGCGCGGACATAGCCGAGAAGGAGCTTGCGGAAGCCAATGAAGAGCTGGACAATCTACGCAATCAGAAGGCCCTTGACGAAGCCACTCCTGAAGAGATGGTCTTCTTCGATTTCGGCATGGCCGTCCTCACACGCGAGGATCAGATCCGTCTGACAGTTCTTTCCGACCAGATCAAGAAAGGACCTCAGGACTATGTCTACACTATTACCGGCTATGCTGACTTCAAGACAGGAGCCCACGACAGGAACATAGCCTTGGCCCAAAAACGGGCACGCGTGGTATACGAGTATCTTGTACATATGGGGATTCCGGCCGACATGCTTACATACAAAGGAGCCGGAGCTGACCAGCAGCCTTTCAACTCAGAAGGCAATCAGACAGTCATCATCAAATAAGCGCACCGTAAACCATACGATAGGAGACTGCCGGAAGATTTTGTTCAACCGGCAGTTTTTTTATGTCATCTGCGCTTTTTAGTATATCTTTGTATGTTATTTTTAACGTGAATTTAAACGATGAGACGAATCCTAATTCTGACAATAGTGCTGCTATTGACCATTCCGGGGTATTCCGGTTATGCACAGAACAAGAAAGTCCGCAATGTGACCGGCCGCTGCGAGATTACCAGAGACCTGTCCCTGTCACAGGCTGAGCAGAAAGCTCTGGAAGACGCCAAGATCAATGCCATGCGCAAAGCCGGTGTTTCAGAAAGACTATGGTCCGTAACAGGTCTGATCAATGAAGATGACGGAAGTGAGTTCAGTCAGGTGCTCTCACGTATGACTACATTGGAAGTAAACGGCCTCATTACAGTCAAGGATGTAAATTATTCCGAGGAAGTTATTGACGGCAGACGATATGCTGTGGCCACCATAGACGCTGATGTCAAACTAGTTGACACCAAGGTTGACCTGACATTTCAGATGGAGACTGACGGCTTAATGGGAATCTATGAGAACGGGGAAATATTGACATTCTCAATACGGGTTTACGGCCACGATGCCTATCTCAAGATATTCTGGTTCGATGACAACGGGGGCTCGCTCATATATCCGAGTGATTATGATTCAGACATGCTCTTCAAGAAAGATTTAGAGTACAAGTTCCCGATTAATCCAACCATAGAGTACACAATGGAAAAACTGGACAAATCACATAAATTCGAGACCATCAATTTCATTGCAGTTGCAACAAAGCGCGATATTCCCTTTCTGGAGGACAACATCACTTTTGACACTGTTCTCAAATGGATATACACCATACCTGCAGACGAAAGGGCCGCTTGCCGCGAAGCAATCGTCATCCAATAACATATAATCAGCTATGAGACACCTTCATATTTTCTCTGTTTTGACACTCTGTGCACTGCTGCTCACAGGCAATGCATCCGCAGAAGAAGCACCGCATCGAAACCCAGCACCTTTCAAATGGATACGTCCGGTTCAAGGACAGATTCTAAAAACCTACTCAGAGGGCATGGCTCCTTACTGCGTAGCAGGTAAATGGGGCTATATGGACAAGAACGGCAATATTGCCATTCTATCGCAATACGAGGAAGCAGGAGCATTTGAAAACGGTCTGGCTATTGTAAAACTTGACGGCAAATGGGGCGTAATAGACATTCACGGCAAGACTGTCTTTGAGTGTATCTATGACAATATCTCTCCTTTTTCCGACGGGTATGCTCTTGCCGAGACCGGCAGTGAGAACTACTATCTCTCATCTGACGGGAAACGTCAGCACCTTCCCGATAATCTGACCTTTTATCCATACAGCAGCGGACTGGCGAAAGTCAAGAAAAGCATCAATGGAAAGGACAAATACGGATACATTGACACAAAGGGGCTCTTTATCATGGAACCAGAGTTCGATGCAGCCAGTGACTTTTACGGAAATACAGCCTTCGTCCTGTTCAAGGGCAAATCATTCTCTATAGAGAAAAACGGCCGCAAACACAGACTGGATTTTCCTCTCAACCCTGCAAACCGGACCCAGTTCCTTCCGGATGGGAGCGGATTCATAGAGCAAGGAGGCAAATTCATCTTCGTAAAATATCAGGGAGACGAGTATTCTCTGCTGCCGGTCAGATACGACATGATCTCCAGATTCAGTGAAGGACGTGTTCTCGTAAAATCAGAACAAGGGCCGCTTATGTATCTCAACACTCTGGGCATTCCCGTCCTTACACTTCCTGACGACTGCTCCGCAGCAGGAGATTTCTCGGAAGGCAAGGCGTGGATTTGCTGCAATGGAAAGTATGGATTCATTGACAAGAGCGGAAAGATTGTCATAGACACGATTTTCTCATACACATCTGATTTTAATGACGGTATGGCCTATGTTGTCTACTCTGGCCGCAACGGTCTGATCAGGATGGCCGATAAGGACGACACCTACCCCGACCTCCAGATTGATCAGCTGACTCTGAGCGACATGAACGACAACGCCACAGTTGAGTCCGGCGAAGATTTTAAGATCACGGTAAATCTTGCGAATCATGGAAATGAAGATGCCGTAAATATAAATGTGTCCCTGACAGGCAAATCTGAGCAGGCATCCGGTTTCTTCTATTCGGGCAACACTCAGCATATAGACACACTCCGAGCTGGCAACGATGTGACCGTCTCATTTGACGGCACAGCCCCTATGGACATTTCGTCTGATGATATTCAGATCACTATCAAAGCGATAGCGGACAATCAGATGCAGGCCGTCACCGAACCAATGACATTCTCCGCAGTCGGGATCAACGAATGTAAACCCATACTGGCATCATACTGGATACATTCAGTAGATCACTCCCCGCTGAATCCCGGCAACAAGGCCATACTCGAATTCTCCGTAATGAACGAAGGAACCGACATCGCGAAAAACGTCAAAGTAGATATGATATGGCCTGCAGGCATAACCCCGCTGGACTCTCTCTCCAACGTCGGTGACATTGCGCCGGGAGCCACGAAGATATTCAGGAGGACTTTTGCCCTGGACAGCACAGTCTCTCCTGCAGCACAGCTCTCAATAGTCGCCACTCTCTCTGAATTTACCGGAAAACATCAGGATATAAAGTACTTTCTGTTTGAAACAGGAAAGATGAACATGGAGGTAAGCCTGCTCCAAGTACAGCCTTCGGCAACACAATCATCTTTCTATACGCAGATGCAGGATATAATGATGGAAACTCCGGACGGGGGAACCATCGAGAGATCGGAACTGTTGACGGGACTTACGCAAACGGCTTCTCCGGACATCAATAAATATGCGCTCATCATCGGTAATGAAGACTACAATTCATTCAAACAGCAGACTCTATACGAGCCCAATGTAGACTTTGCCGTCAATGACGCAGATGCTTTCAAGGAATATGCGATAAAGATAGTCGGAGTACCCGAGGAAAACATCATCATGCTCAAGAACGCCACCTATTCTCAGATGAAATTCAACATCAACAAGCTCGCCAGAATTGCGGGAATATATCCCGGGAATGTGGAACTTTATGTCTACTACGCCGGACACGGGCAGGTGGACGGCAAGTCCAAGGAAAGTTACCTCATTCCGGTAGATGTAAGCACGACATCACCTTCTGAAGGCATAAAACTGGAAGATATGTACGCGACTATCAGCGGAAGCGGATGCAAGAGGGCCATGATGTTTCTGGATGCCTGCTACAGCGGTATGGGACGCGGCATCGTAATTCAGCCAAAGAATACTCCCGTCAGCGGGAACATGGTAGTCATGACTGCGTCTTCAGCCACCCAGAGATCCATGCCTTACGAAGAGAAAAGGCACGGAATGTTCACATATTTCCTGCTCAAGAAGCTTAAAGACACTAAAGGAGACATAACGATAGAGGAACTCTTCAAAGACGTCAAGGCCAATGTCCAGTCCAACTCTGTCTGGATCAACGACTCTGAACAGACTCCGGAATTAATTTCAGGCCCGGGTATTGATGAAAACTGGAAATCCTGGAAACTGTAGATTCAAATTCCTATAAAAGAAGAGACGTCTCGCCGGGAGCGCAGAGGTCGCATATGCCGCAGGGCCTGCACTGCTCCTGTCCGAAATACGCGGACAGGCGGCGGCTGCGGCAGGCTGACTGGGCTGCCGACCGGTCGCTTACCGGTGAGATGTACCGGTACATGGCATCCAGCCTTTCCTTGAACATGGCCTTGCGCCGCCCGTAAACCGTCTCGGACAGATAAAGGTTGTCCGGGGTAAGTCTTTCACCCGCAAAACATATCAGAGGAGAGCGCACCTTGGGAATATATCTGAGCACTCCGCTGCGGGAGAGCTGGAGGAGCTTCTGCTTCACTGCCCTTGACGAGTTCATCGTCACCTTGCCCACATATTCTTCGTCTATCGCCACCAGATGCGAGAAGAGTCCCGGGTATATCCGCATCAGAGCCTTTATGAATGTATCCAGGGACGGGTCCGACAGCTGCACGCGGTACAGGTCGTCCCTGTTGACTATGAACATGATCCGCGTGGGATTGTCTATTTCCTCTGTCAAAGTCCAGTATCCCGATATCTCAATATACTTTATGGCATTGTAAGCCATGGCAGCGTTGAGACGGTACCGCCTTACGAACTCCAGCAGATTGAACTTGCATACTGCCCCCGCTCCGTCCTCATAGGCTATGCCCAGGAACTTGAACACCTTCTGATATATGTCAGCGATATAGTCCAGACCGGGGAAACTGCTCTGGTATATGGCCTCCAGACGCTTGATATCCGACTTGTTCCACAGCAGCACGGCCCATGAGCGCAGACCGTCCCTACCGGCGCGTCCTGCCTCCTGATAGTACGACTCCACTGCCTCGGGCAGGTCGAAATGACAGACAAAGCGCACGTCCGGCTTGTCTATTCCCATACCGAACGCGTTGGTGGCCGCGATGATCCTCAGGTCTCCCCTCTTCCATCTCTCCTGAACGTCGTTGCGCTCCTCCTTGCTCAGGCCCGCATGATAGAAGCCGGCATCCACTCCCTGCGACACCAGAAACGAGGCGATGTCCCTGGCCGCCTTTCTCTCCCGCACATACACGATACCCGTTCCGGACACAGCATTGCAGAGCGAGAGCAGGGCACCGAACTTATTCTCGGTATTGCGCACGACATACGACAGATTAGGGCGTTCAAACCCGGAACAGATGATATTGTCCTTCCTGAAGCCGAGCTTCTCCTCGATATCCTTCGCGACATCCGGAGTGGCCGTCGCAGTAAGCGCTATCACAGGCACATCTGGAAGCAGTTCCCTGATATTTGATATCAGCAGGTAGTCCGGTCTGAAATCGTAGCCCCACTGGGAGATGCAGTGCGCCTCGTCCACTACCAGAAAGCAGACCTGCATCTTCTGCACCCTGGTCCGGAACAGGTCGGTACGCAGCCTCTCCGGCGACAGATACAGGAACTTGTAGTCTCCGTACACGGCGTTGTCCAGCGCGATGTCTATCTCCCTGCGGGTCATGCCCGAATGTACGGCCATAGCCTTGATGCCCCTGGCCCTGAGATTCTGTACCTGGTCCTTGATCAGCGATATGAGTGGCGACACCACCACCGCCAGTCCCTCCCTCATCATAGTCGGTACCTGGAAGCAGAGTGACTTGCCTCCGCCGGTCGGCAGAATGGCCAGGACATCCTCTCCCGCCAGTGCAGAGGAGATTATCTCCTCCTGCTTGGGACGGAAAGAAGTATACCCCCAATATTTTTGCAAGATTTCTTTCACAATCACAAATATATTAAATATTTTTGGCAAAAATTTTGCAAGAGAGGGAGCGACATTGAAATATTTTACAAGATTAGTATTTATCAATTAATTCTATAGACAATGGCAAAAATCGATTTGACCAAGTACGGTATTACCGGAACACCGGAAATCATCTACAATCCTTCGTATGAGCAGCTCTTTGAGGCCGAGATGGACCCCTCGCTGACAGGCTATGAGAAAGGCCAGCTGACCGAACTCGGAGCAGTGAATGTGATGACCGGTATCTACACCGGCCGTTCGCCCAAGGACAAGTTCTTCGTAATGGACGAGACATCGAAGGACACTGTGTGGTGGACTTCCGATGAATATAAGAATGACAACAAGCCCGTGACCAAGGAGACCTGGAAAGTCCTCAAGGACCTCGCTTCCAAGGAGCTTTCGGGCAAGAAGCTCTACGTGATGGATACCTTCTGCGGTGCCAACGAGAACACCCGTCAGAAGATCCGCTTCATCATGGAGGTGGCATGGCAGGCACATTTCGTAAAGAACATGTTCATCCGCCCCACCGACGAGGAACTGGCCAATTACGGCGAGCCTGACTTCGTAGTGCTCACAGCCTCCAAGGCCAAGGTAGAGAACTACAAGGAGCTCGGTCTGAACTCCGAGACAGCGGTAGTCTTCAACCTCACCGAGAAGATGCAGGTAATCCTGAACACCTGGTACGGCGGCGAGATGAAGAAGGGTATGTTCTCCTACATGAACTACCTCCTCCCCCTGCGCGGCATCGCTTCCATGCACTGCTCCGCCAACTGCGGCGAGGACGGTGACACAGCCATCTTCTTCGGTCTCTCAGGAACAGGTAAGACCACCCTCTCCACAGATCCCAAGCGCCGCCTGATCGGTGACGACGAGCACGGCTGGGACGATGACGGTATCTTCAACTTCGAGGGCGGATGCTACGCCAAGGTAATCAACCTCTCCAAGGAGAACGAGCCCGACATCTACAACGCCATCCGCCGCGACGCTCTCCTCGAGAACGTAACTGTGGATGCCAACGGCAAGATCGACTTCGCCGACAAGAGCGTTACCGAGAACACCCGCGTATCCTACCCTATCTACCACATCAAGAACATCGTTAAGCCTGTATCGAAGGCCGGTCACGCTTCCAAGGTCATCTTCCTGACCGCCGATGCATTCGGAGTACTTCCTCCCGTTTCCAAGCTGACCCCCGAGCAGACCAAATACTACTTCCTGAGCGGCTTCACCGCCAAGCTCGCCGGCACTGAGCGCGGCATCACCGAGCCCACCCCCACCTTCTCCGCTTGCTTCGGAGCTGCATTCCTCTCCCTGCATCCCACCAAGTACGGTGAGGAACTCGTGAAGAGAATGGAGAAAGTCGGCGCCACCGCTTACCTCGTGAACACCGGCTGGAACGGTACCGGCAAGCGTATCTCCATCAAGGATACCCGCGCCATCATCGACCGCATCCTCGACGGCAGCATGGACAAGGCTGAGACCACAACCATCCCTTACTTCAACCTTGCCATCCCCACCAAACTCGATCAGGTGGACACTCACATCCTCGATCCCCGCAACACCTACGCTACTCCTGAGGAGTGGGAGGTTAAGGCCAAGGATCTCGCCGGGCGCTTCGTGAAGAACTTCGAGAAGTTCACCGGCAATGAGGCTGGAAAGGCCCTCGTAGCCGCCGGCCCCAAGCTCTAAGATTTGCCAGAATAAGGGGAACTGCGGCGTTGTCTTGCACTTTACCCATTCTGCCACTTCTCGGATGGAATGACTGGATTTTAAAATAATTCATAGAGGCTGTGCTGAGAGATTCCCGGCACAGCCTTTTTCATTTTGACGGAACAGCCGCAAACAAACCCCACAACGCCACTATGAACGAATGTAAACGAATGTGAATATCACTATGCATTTTCGTTATGTTTCAAATCCTTAATTATTAACGACTTCTTCTTTTCAAAAAATGTAAGATGGCACAAATTTGCCCGAAATATGATTATTTCAAGGGCTTATTACATTTTTGCATTTTTCAAATTACCTGATCGTCATCACTTTTCACCACAACTAGAATGTATAGTGACATTAAGCGTATTTTGCGGATATAAATTTCTTTTTCTATCTTTACCTTTATGAATAATCTATTCATCGGAAATGAGACATACAATGCATTTCGTACTTTACATACTGGCGGCTGCCGTAACTGCGTTTACTATTTTCCTGCTGACAGCAGCCATCACTGATTACCGTCCGGCCGACAAAGAAGAACTGCCGAACTTATCCGGGCTTTCATCCAGAACCGAAGACCGTCCGGAAGTTCCGCATAACTCCAACGGATCAGGCATATCCGGGACTATGACCGGAGTGCTCCCAGACTCCCTCTCCATCCTATGCTGGAACATCGGCTACGGAGGCCTGGGGGACGACATGGATTTCTTCTACGACGGCGGTACGCAGGTACGCACGTCCAGGGAGCGGACTCTGGCCAATATTGACGGCATCGTCGAGGAGATCCGCCGCCACAGTCCCGACATCATCCTCCTTCAGGAAGTGGACGAGTGCTCCCGGCGCACCTACAGAATCAATGAGGTAAAAATGCTGCAAGAGGCTTTTCCCGATTATCACATCTATCTGGCATACAACTACAAGTCTTTCTTTGTACCCATACCGGTCAAGGCTCCTATGGGACGTGTGGCCAGCGGAGTGGTCCTGATGAGCCGCATTGAGCCGGAAGAAGTCCACAGATGGCAGTATCCGTCGCGCTTCCCCTGGCCCGTCAGCATATTCAATCTCAAGCGCTGCCTGCTCACAGCCACCTTTCGCCTCGCTGACGGCGGCAGCATCGTCATCGGAAACACCCACAACACCGCCTACGACACCGGCGGTATGCGCACCGCCGAGATCCGCTGGCTTGGCAAGCTGACCTCAAGACTTGCCTCACATGGCACTCCGTTCATCATCGGCGGCGACTGGAACCAGTATCCGCCCGAGTACATACCTGGCCCCGCCGAGACATCCAATCCGCATTTTACCACCGTGGCCCTTGACACAGCCCTCCTCCGGGGCACAGGCCGCATAGCCTGGGACTCCTCGGCCAGAACCCTGCGCCACCTCAACGTACCCTACGGTCCGGAATCCGTCCTCACCGTCACCGACTACTTCTACGTCTCCGACGGCTTCAGCGTAGACTCGGTCAATGTAATCGATCTTGGTTTCCGCTACTCCGATCACCAGCCAGTCCTCCTCAAAGTCACTTTCCGTCAATGATTATCCGCCAGATCAGAATCCTGCGCACATAACGGAATAGATGTACCTGTAAAAACATATGCCATCTCAGACGTTCAGAACAACATCTTCCCTAAAATGGCAGGAAGAATGGTAAATACAAGAGCAGGATGCACATCATGACCATCTAATAATCAAGGACTTGCTGAAAGCCGATGTTCTTATCGTGTCTTTAAATACCTACTAGAATCTCTCGTCAAAATCGCAACCACCTTATGTTCTGCATGTTATATTTGCGAGGTGCTTCTCTGCTTACCGTTTCCACATCCCATATCGCATCCCGGAAACAAAGAGGCGGACTGTCAAGGACGCCGGTACCTCAGAACAGAAAAGCCGCAATGACTTGCGGCTTTTCTGTTCTGAGGTACCAAGCAGAATCGAACTGCTGTACACGGTTTTGCAGACCGTTGCCTAACCACTCGGCCATGGTACCGTAGCGAATTGGGAGGGCAAATATAGGTACTATTTTGCAGATTCGCAAATTATCTTACACAACATCTCCAGATACTTTCTATCCACCTCATCAAATGCTCCGATCCGGGTACTGTCTATATCCAGTACACCGAGTACGTTTCCAGCGGGGCGAATCAAGGGTACGACTATCTCCGAACGGGAATGAGAACTGCACGCGATATGGCCGGGAAACTGCTCCACATCCTCCACTACTATGCTCCGGCCCTCTTCCCAGGCAGTACCGCACACCCCACGGCCGTAAGCAATACGGGTACATGCCACCGGCCCCTGAAACGGTCCGAGCACCAACTCGCACTCCCTTCCATAAGCAGAGCCTGTGTCACCGGCTGCTACGGAAGGTCTTACCATATAAAAACCGACCCAGAAAAAACCGAATGCCTCCTTGAGAGCCGCCGAGACATTGGCCAGATTGGCAGTCAGATCGGTCTCGTCCTCGATAAGGGAACGTATCTGCGGCAGCAGTTCCTGATATCTGAGAGCCTTGTCCTGATGGGAAAGATGTATCTCGTGCATAAGGAGACTGTTTATTCGACATAAAGCAGAAGCCCCTTGAGATAGTCTCCCTCGGGATGATAGATGCTGACCGGATGATCAGCCGGCTGAGTAAGCCTGCGCAGTATCCGCACCCGGCGGCCTGTCTGGGCAGCGGCCGAGAATACCGTCAGCTCAAACGTCCTGCGGTCCACTGCCTGCGAGCAACTGTATGTAAACAGCAGGCCGCCTGAGGCAATCTTGCCTATAGCCGATGCATTGAGACGTCTGTAAGCCCTGAGCGCATTGTCCAGCGCATCGCGGTGCTTGGCAAAGGCCGGCGGATCCACGACCATCAGGTCAAACCGGCCGTCAGACACATCACGCAGATAGTCCAGGGCATCTGCACAGACAGCCGTATGTCTGCCGCCGGCATCCTCGGAGCCGGCATTGAGCGTGACATTGCGCATGAGCATATCCACGGCCACGGCAGACGAGTCCACAGACACGACAGACGAGGCCCCGCGGTTCAAGGCCGACACAGAAAAGCCGCCTGTATAGCAGAACAGATTGAGTACATTCCTGCCCCCGGCATATATACCCACCAGTTCCCGGTTGTCTCTCTGGTCCAGAAAGAAGCCGGTCTTCTGTCCTGATGTCCAGTTGACATAGAACAGATTGCCGTTCTCGCTGACCGCCCTCTCGTCACTTTCCGACGGAGTCGTGACATAACCGTCCGCCAGGTCAAGACCGGCCCTATGCGGAGCCGTAGCGGCACTCTTGTTGTAGACCACACTCACCATATCTCCGCAGCAACGCATTATCGCTTCCGCTATCAGGTCAACTGAAAGGTACATGCCGGCAGAATGAGCCTGAAGTACTGCTACATCCTTATAGATATCCACCACAAGTCCGGGTAATGAGTCCCCCTCTCCGTGGACCAGACGGAAACAGTCGGTCCCGTGCGACGGAAACTCCAGCACACGTCTCAAGGCAAGTGCCCGGCTTATGCGGTCTTCCCAGAATTTCAGCGGCATACGGCCGTCGGTACTGGGGCGGTAATCCTGACTGAAAGTCAGTACGCGCACCGCTATGGAGCCTTTCTGATAATGTCCGTAGGCCAAGAACTTACGCTCTGACGATACGACCTCGACCACCTCTCCCTCATACGGTGCTCCGGATACGGATGCCACAGCCCCGGAGAAGATCCACGGATGAAAACGGAGCAGAGACTCCTCCCGTCCCTTTTTCAAGACTATTGTCGTCATATCACTCACCTTCTGTCTTCAGTCTGACATACATCTCGCGGCACACCCACGCGTCTATAGCCGCATATTTCAACTGCGCTCCGGAGAGCTGAGGAGCCTCCCAGTTGGAAAGCTGCTGGGTTTTGGAAACTTTCTTGCCCAGAATGATGGCAGACATCTTCCGCACACTCTTGTCCTGTATGCCGTACTCGGCCACCATGGACTGCAGGTCCACAAATGACCTGGGTGTAAACTTGCGGTAATACATCAGCCCGCGGACATCATCCTTGACCGCCGCACCTACTTTGGTTATGCGACTGTCAGAGAGAACGGAGACCAGAGGTGCCGGCAGGCCCATGAGATTGAGTCTGAACACATAGGCCTTGTCCCTGCCGGAAAGCTGGAGCAAGGCGACATGATGTCTGGGTGAGTTGGAGGTAAAACTAGGTTTGGTTTCAGTATCAAAGCCTATCACAGTCTGGCCCTTCAGATAGTCCATCGCCTCCGCAAAATCTTCATCCAGATCCGACACCACGACGATAGGACCGTCAAAATCCACTGATTCTAGCTGTGATAATTCTTCTGAGGAAATACTTGCTGGATACTGCATTTTAATATAGGTAATTTCTAATCAAGGAATATACTTCCGAATTGTTCCTTTCGATATAATTCATAATCTCCGGCGAAACGTATCTGGGAGCAAACGGAACTACCTTGGTAGTCAGTTCCTCGCTGCCGCATTGACGGCCGTACTTGAAACCGTCCTTCATGGTTCCGTCCGGATTGAGGACATCTTCCGGCAATGAGGCTGACGGCAGGGAGATAAAGGACTCCAGCCTGGTCAGGTCTCCTCTCAATGCCAGATTATGGTCATTTCTCAATATCTTATAGGCCTCGACAGCCGCACACTCGGCAGGATCTATGAACCTGAAATCTGGTGAAATGCCCGAACGGTAAAGGTAGATACCGCCGCGCCTGTAGTTGTAGAGCTCATCCATGACCTCTTCCAGGACACCCCTCACCTGAGCATAGCTGCCGTCAGCCAGGATTATCGAGGAAATGGGCACCCTGCTGCCGCTCCTGCGGTGACGTTCTATCATGGACACCAGGTGGAAACGGACATAATTCTCCACCGAATTGAGCTGCACTCCGGAAATATCTCCCTTTCCGGGATACAAAAGAGCATTGCCCCGGGTATCGAATCCATAGCGGTCAAACAGGGACATGTCTATATTGTTGTAGCTGACACCGGAGACAGGTCCTTCATAAGACCCTCTGGCCACGACTGCAGCGGTGTCCACATAGGCGGTATCGCCTTTTATGGCCGCATCCAGGCCTACCGCCTCCTGATTCAGCACCTGAACTTTACCGCCGGTATTCCCTACAGTCTTCCGTATCATCGACTCGTACTCGATGGAGGACACCCCGTCTGGAGCAAAAAGTACACCTACGCAGAGATTGCCGTCCTCATCCACATCCGACACCGCCTCCTGTACACCGGCCTCGACTACTCCTATAGCCTTGACACCCGTCCCGCTCTGCTCCAGAAAATTCTCAACATCAGGCAGAACACGCAGGTCCGCCACAGGCGAAGACACTATTATCAGCTTTACCGGTTCCTTATAGCCTGAACGGTATTCGTCTCCGGCCAGATTGAAGAAATCATCCCCCATCAGAAAAAGGGTATTGCACAGAACCTGCTCCTTAAGAAAGTCCAGATTGCCTTCCTCAATATATCCGCCATAGGGTCCGTTGGCCCTGTCAGACAGAAACTGGATATTCTCTCCTCCGAAATCCACAATCCCGTCCGGGCCGGGCTTGCCGGTAATATTGTCAAAACAGTCCAATGTAAGCAGCCGCTCCACTACCTCGAAACCGTTGACACTACAGTCCAGAACCCCTATCGGCAACTTGGATATATCCTCAGGATAACTGCTCAGGTCCGTATAATACACTGAGGCGGTATCTGTCAATGCCTTTTGAGCAATGGGCAGCAGGGCCCTCTCACCGCCCTCGTCCTTACATGAAAGCAGACACAGCGGCAGAGCGGCAGCCGCCAGAACTTTAAGAATATACCGTCCTGACATCATCCCGAAAGACTAGTTGTGATAGACAAACTTTCCGTTCTCCCCTGAAATCACGACTTCCGCCTTGTCCGAAGCCTCCATATGACCCACAATCCTGGCATCCACGCCCAGCGAGCGCGAGATGTCTATCATGGCCGAAGCGGACTCCTTGTCGGTATATATCTCCATACGGTGTCCCATATTGAACACCCTGTACATCTCCTGCCAGTCAGTACCGGACTCTATCTGTATGGCCTTGAAGAGCGGAGGCACGGGGAACATATTGTCTTTCACGACTCTGAGAGAGTCTATAAAATGCAGGACTTTGGTCTGGGCACCGCCGGAGCAGTGAATCATACCGTGAATCCGGTCCTTGTACCCGTCGAATATCCGCTTCATCACCGGTGCGTATGTCCTGGTCGGCGAGAGCAGCAGCTTGCCGTAGGTCAGGCCGGTCTCCGGTTCTTTCTCGGTAAGCATACGGCTGCCGGAGTAGACCAGCGAGGCCGGCATGGCGTGATCGTAACTCTCGGGATATTTGTCAGCCAAATAGTGGGCGAAGAGGTCGTGACGGGCCGAAGTAAGGCCGTTGCTGCCTGTACCGCCGTTGTACTCGTCCTCGTACTCGGCCTGTCCGAATGAGGCCAGGCCCACGATTACGTCCCCGGCAGCTATGCGGGAATTGTCTATAATGTCGCTGCGGCGTACTCTGGCACACACTGTACTGTCCACTATCACCGTCCTCACAAGATCTCCCACATCAGCCGTCTCGCCGCCTGTGAGAGTCATCCTTATGCCGTAACGCTCCATGGACTTGATGAACTCGTCTGTGCCCGAGATGATGGCCGAGATGACCTCTCCTGGGATGAGGTTCTTGTTGCGTCCGATAGTCGAGGACACCAGTATGCCGTCCGTTATGCCGACGCAGAGCAGGTCATCTGTATTCATGACCATCGCATCCCGGGCTATGCCCTTCCATACACTCATGTCCCCCGTCTCCCTCCAGTACGTATATGCGAGGGATGACTTGGTACCGGCACCGTCCGCATGCATGACCAGACACCAGTCCGGGTCTCCGGTGAACATATCGGGAATAATCTTACAGAAAGCCTTGGGGTAAAGGCCTTTATCTATATTTTTAATGGCATTGTGAACATCTTCTTTCGCAGAGGAGACTCCTCTGAGCATGTATCTGCTTTCAGTGTTACTCATAATCTCTTTTCGCAGGATTGACAATATTTCATTAACAAAATACAAATTTAGAAGTTTTTGCGGAAAAGTTCATAACTTTGTTGCCCCAATAAACAAAAAATATCATGTTGACACTTTCTAAAAAAGCTCAGGCACTGCCCGCATCTCCCATAAGGAAACTCGTTCCCTATGCTGATGCCGCCAAGAAAAGAGGCATAAAAGTATACCACCTCAACATCGGACAGCCCGACATAGCATCGCCGGTCGAGGCTCTCCAGGCCGTAAAGGACAATCAGCTCAAGCTCGTGGCCTACCCCAATTCGGCCGGCAATGAGTCCTACCGCAAGGGTCTGGCAAAGTACTACCAGAACATCGGTATCGACGTAGACTACACCGACATCAACGTAACTACCGGCGGCAGCGAGGCCCTTCAGATAGCCCTCACGGTCACCTGCGACCCCGATGACGAGGTCATCGTACTGGAGCCGTTCTACACCAACTACAACTCCTTCGCCATCGTCAACGACGTGAAGTTCGTGCCCATCACCACATCCATGGACAACGGCTTCGCCATCCCCTCGATCGAGGAGTTCGAGAAACACATCACTCCCCGCACAAAGGGTATCATCATCTGCAACCCCTGCAACCCCACCGGAGTGCTCTACACCAAGGACGAGATCGAGAAACTCGGAGACATAGCCCGCAAGCACAACCTCTTCATCTACTCCGACGAGGTATACCGCGAGTTCTGCTACACGGACGAGCCCCACTACTCCTGTATGCACATCAAGGGACTGGAGAACAACGTTATCCTCTGCGACTCAGTCTCCAAGAGATACTCCCTCTGCGGCGTGCGCATCGGAGCCATCATATCCAAGAACAAGGAGGTGATGAACGCCGTGCTGCGCTACTCCCAGGCTCGTCTCTGCTCTCCTGCATACGGACAGATCGCCGCCGAGGCAGCCCTCAATGCTCCCGCATCGTACTTCAAGGCCGTAAGGGATGAGTATATCAAGAGAAGAGATTTTCTGGTAGAGACTCTCCGCACCATTCCCGGTGTGGTATGCCCTACCCCCATGGGAGCATTCTATGCGGCTGTGCGCCTGCCCATAGATGACAGTGAGAAATTCGCACAGTGGCTGCTGGAGGACTTCTCTTACAACGGAAAGACCGTGATGGTGGCTCCGATGGCCGGATTCTACGCTACTCCCGGCAAAGGCAAGGACGAGGTCCGCATCGCCTATGTGCTCAAGATTGAGGACCTGCGCGAGGCCCTTGCATGCCTCAGGGAAGCCCTGAAAGTATATCCCGGCAGGACTATCTAGAGATTCAGGAATCCGAATACTCTGAGCAGGACTGCTGCCAAAAGGAGAAGAGACAGCAAGAGAGAAGTCTCTACCCTCCTGCCGTTGGAAAGAAAGTTGAAAACAGCGAACGAGAACGGAACCGCCGCCACTATCACTGACAGTGACGTCATAGTTCCGCCGAACAGCAGTTCCAAAGCGAGTACGAATATCGACAAGGCCGCAGAAAGACCGAATGCGTTTTTCTGGGCCTTGTTTCTTTCATGGCTTCTGGAGACAATGTACACCACAGCCCTTATTCCGATGAGGATCAGCAGGGAAAGATATACGGCTGTCAGTATGTCCATCCCTGAAAAAGCAGGCAGGGAGGGGCTCAGTCCGGCTCCGAAATCCGCAAGGAAACCTTTCAGTACCCCAGGCTGTCTAAAGAAAATCATCCACACCGCTGCATATACCCAGGGGAGCAGTACCGCTGACAGATATGCCAGCAGAAGACGGATGATGTCCTGTCCTCTCAGGTAAATGATATACAGCAGGATAAACGCGCACACGTACAGCAGCGGAGGCAGCAGCAGGGCCGACAGAGACGATACCAGTCCGGCCATAAAGGCATAATACAGCCTGTGATACTCTCCGTTGACATACATCAGCGTAAAATACAGCGTCCATACTGTCAGAAAGGCCGCAAGATGACAATAAGTAAGGGTTATCGCCCCTGGGAAAGCCATTACCGCCAGCAGGTACGGCAGATAAAGCAACTTTGAGTCCGAGGAGAACTGAAAATTATTGGAATTCACATAATTGAGAGATACGGCTACAGCCAGCAACGTCAGCAGTGACAGCACATTGGAAAGCCATTCCGGCTGCACTATTGACACAGTGCATTCATGTACGTCCGGCAGGAAGAAGGCGGACACAGCCATTCCGGCTGCAGCCACTGCCAGCAGCAGTGTCATTACCGGTGAGGACTGACGGGTATCTCTCATCTTTTACCTGCCGGCCAGTTAATCATGTCCAGAGCGATGTCGCCCCGATGGAAAGATCCGTCAAACGAGACAGTATCTACTCTGGAGTAGACTCTGTCCCTTGCATCGGGAATAGTCTCTCCCGTAGCTGACAAGGCCAGCACACGGCCTCCCGAAGTCACCAACTTCCCGTCTTTCATGGCTGTTCCGGCATGGAAGACAGTGATGTCAGTCAAGGCCTCCAGACCGCTTACAGGATATCCTTTACCGTACTTTTCCGGATAGCCTCCCGACACGACGATAGCAGTCACTGCAGCCTGACGTGACACCTTGATTGTCTGCCCCGAAAGATCACCTCCGGCCGCAGCGGCCATGTGCGCCAGCAGATCGCTGTCTATACGCAGCATCACCGACTCCGTCTCCGGATCCCCCATACGCACATTGTACTCTATCACATAAGGATCGCCCCCGCAGTTCATCAGGCCGAAAAAGATGAACCCTCTGTAATCCATATTCTCGCTTTCAAGCCCTTTGACCGTCGGCTCTATAATCCGGCTGCGGACCTTCTCCACGAACTCCCCGTCGCAGAACGGCACCGGCGAGACAGAGCCCATGCCTCCGGTATTGAGACCTTTGTCCCCGTCCCATATTCTCTTATAATCCTTGGCCTCTGGCAGCAGCAGATATCCGTGACCGTCAGTGAGGACAAAGAATGATACTTCCACCCCGTCCAGATATTCCTCGATGACCACCTTGGCCCCTGCCGCTCCGAACTGTCCTCCGAAGATATGCTCCAGAGACTCCTCCGCCTCCTCCAGTGACTGAGAGATGATTACTCCCTTGCCGGCAGCCAGACCGTCGGCTTTCACCACATAAGGAGGCCTGAGCGAACGCAGGAAAGCCGAAGCCTCATCCCTCTGCTCCGCCGTAAAACTCCTGTACGCGGCCGTAGGTATTCCGTGCCTTGCCATAAATTCCTTGGCGAAATCCTTACTGCCCTCCAGCCGGGCCCCGTCTTTGCCGGGCCCCACGAACAGCAGGTCTCCCTTCACATCCGGACAGGACTTCAGAAAATCCTTAAGTCCTTCTACCAGCGGATCCTCCGGACCGCATACCACCATATCTATGTTTTTTTCCACCACTGTCCTGCGGATCAGGTCGAAATCCGACACCTTACCCTCTATTCCTTCCGCCATGGCGTTAATTCCCGGATTACCGGGCAGTGCATAGAACTCTCCCAGCACAGGACTCTGAGCTATCTTCCAGGCAAGGGCATGTTCCCTTCCGCCTGAGCCGAGCAACAATACATTGTACTTCATATCTTTATAATAATATCGGTTTACATTGCCAGCCGGCCTTGCTGACCGCATCCAGCGTCTTTGGAAGCGCATACCAAAGATTCTTGGAGGCCTTCATCGAATCGTGAAACACCACTATGGAGCCCGGCGACAGGTACGGCAGCACATTGCGGGCGCAGGCCCTGTGTCCGAGCTTGCGGTTGTAGTCACGGCTGAGGATGCTCCACATCACGATATTGTAGCGGAGACTGAGGGTATCTGCCTGACGTTTGGTTATCTTGGCATACGGAGGACGGTAGAGATTGGTCTTTATCAGTTCTGCAGCCATATCCACGTCCTGCACGTAATCGTCAAGATGCATACGCCAGCCGGGAACATGACTATAGGTATGGCTTCCTACAGCATGACCCCGGCGGACTATCTCACCGAAGAGGTCAGGATACTGTTCCACGTTCTTTCCTATGCAGAAAAATGTAGCCTTCGCACCATATTTGTCCAACTGGTCCAGCACCCATGGTGTAACCTGGGGACACGGCCCGTCGTCAAATGTCAGGAAAAGCCCGTCCTCCTCTTTCGGAAAAGACCATATGAAAGACGGATATATCTTCTTTATAAACTTGGGAGGACGTAACAGCATAGCTTTCTAATAAGGATGCAAATATAACTTTTATTCTTTATATTTGCACACTGAAAACAAGTCCAAAATACTATGTCCCGAAATACACAGAACATACATTTTCTACTTATCATATTCACAATCTCATTACTATGTCTGCCGTCATGCAAAGACAAGGAAGGCCTCATTCCCGAAGACACTATGGCGCAGATATACTACGACATCTATATGACAGACGAGGCAGTGGATGTCAATTACAGACTCAGAAGGATGGCCGACACGATGAGGGTGTATGAACCGATATTCAACAAGTACGGATATACCACAGATGATTACAACAGGAGCGTAAGCTTCTACATGGAACGTCCTGACAGATTTGAGAATGTATTCGAGAATACCAAGACCATGCTGGAGAAACGCAAGGCTGAGCTGAACTCCATACTGGAAGCCGAAGGCAAGCGGCCCAGGCTATGGTCTCTCGTGGACTCACTTGAGCTGTACACCTCGGAAGGCATACACGCCGGCATGGTGTACAAATACATGAGAGTTCTGTTCTTCAAGCCGGACTCCACGGTTCCAAGATCCCCGGTGATAGACTCCGCCTTTATCGAGCGTCCTGTCAACCAGTTTCTGATATTCAACGATTCAGCTCTGAATGCCGACAAAGATTTTACATTCCACAGTTCTCTTGGTTTCATGAATGAGGTGAACCGGATGCTGGAGATTCAGGACAGCATAAAACGGAGACAGGACAGTATCCAAAGAGCGGAGCGGGCTGCGGAACTGGAAGAAGCCCTTAAAGAGAGACAGAATAGAAAATCCCCTATTGTCAAGGACATACTCGAGGACAGGAAGAATCCAGTCCACCAAAGACAGCCTTTAAGGCCACTGACTTCCATAAAACAGAACAAACAGTCCAAGGACTATGATAAGGATAAAACAAAATAGACAGATGAGAAGAATCGCTGCAAATTATATTTTCCCGATCACATCCGACCCTGTCCGCAACGGTTACGTAGACCTTGCGGATGACGGGACGGTCATAGGCACAGGACGGCTTACTGAAGAAACCGGCGGCACGGAATTCTACAACGGCATCCTGGTTCCCGGCTTCACCAATGCACACTGCCATATAGAACTGTCCCACCTGGAAGGCAAGTTCCGCGAGGCCACCGGTATGTCCGGATTCATCGACCAGATCAACGCCCTGCGCGAGTCCGCTCCGGCAGAAGAGCGTCAGAAAGCCATGAGAACTCAGTTTGACAAACTGTATAGAGAAGGAGTCAGCGCCTTGGCGGACATATCCAACTGTGACGAGAGCTTCGCCATGAAGAAAGAGAGTCCGATGTACACCCGTACTTTCATAGAGGTATTCGGTTCCGAACCCCAGGATGCACCGGCGGTAATTGAAGATGCCCGAAAGCTGGTGGCAAAGGCAGCTGAAGCCGGCATCGACGCGGCCATAACTCCGCACTCCCCCTACACCATGAGCTCCGACCTGCTGTGCATGGCTTCAGCCGAGGGACTCAAGGCCGGATATATCTCCTACCACAATCAGGAATCCCAGGAAGAAGACGACATGATAGGCTTCCATCGCGGTCCGCTATATGAAAACTACGTCAACCGCGGACTGAGCACAGTACCGGCCACCGGCAGACCGGCCGTATTTCATTTCCTGGACCGGCTACAGGAAGTCCATCCCGCCCCGTTTGAAGAGCATATACTGCTCATACACAATACAGTCGCACATGAGGACAGCGTCTACGCCGCCGAGCAGATCCTGAAAAACTGTACATGGGTCACATGCCCGCTGTCCAACATCTTTATCCACAGAACTATGGCAGACCTGCCCATGCTGATGAGCATGGGTGTGAGGATAGCCGTCGGCACCGACAGCCTCTCGTCCAACCATGTCCTGTCCATGGTAGAGGAATTCAAATGCATACACCGGCACTACCCCGGCATCCCCCTGCAGACTGTCCTGACATGGGCCTGCCTGAATGGTGCCGCCGCACTGGGCAAGGACGATGTCCTGGGCTCGTTTGACCAGGGCAAGAAGCCTGGCGTAGTGCTCATTGACAACATTGATTTCAACTCCATGCAGCTGACCGATAAAAGTACATCCAGACGATTAATCTGACACACGTATCCACTATGTCAACAATATTTTTCCACAAGATAGTTTTCGGCCCCATCAAGAGCCGTCGCCTTGGGAATTCCCTGGGCATCAATCTTCTGCCGGACAACGGCAAACTGTGTTCCTTCGACTGCATATACTGCGAGTGCGGCTGGAACAAGGACGGTCGGAAGGATCAGACGATCCCGTCAAAAGAAGCCGTATTCCAGCGGATGCAGGAACGTTTCGCCGAGCTGCATACCGAGGGCACACCCGTAGACACCATCACGTTCTCCGGAAACGGCGAGCCCACCCTGCATCCCGATTTCCCCGAGATTATAGACTTCACACTGCAGATGCGGGACCGCTATTTCCCCAATGCGGACGTATCCGTACTTTCCAACGCGACTATGACCGGCCGGAAAGAAGTCCGGGAGGCCCTGATGAAAGTGACCAACCCAATCCTGAAGATAGACAGTGGGCTGGAAGAATATATCCGCCTGGTGGACAACCCGGTGGGTCATTATTCGCTTCAGGAGACAATAGAGCATCTGAGGCTGTTCAACGGCAACTTCATCCTTCAGACCATGTTTCTGAAAGGTACTGTAGGCGGCCGCAGCATAGACCTGACCTGCAAGGAGAGTGTCGACCCATGGAGAGATATCGTACTTGACCTGCGGCCCCGTGAGGTCATGATGTACACGCTCGACCGCGAGACACCCGCCAGTGATCTTGAGAAGGTCTCTGTCGCCGAGATGGAAGCGATAGCCGCTCCTCTCAGAGCCGCAGGCATAACCGTTCAGGTCAGAGGCTGAGATGAGGGCGGTCATACAGAGAGTCAGCCAGTCTTCGGTAGTCATTGAAGGCTCTTGCTGCGGAGAGATCGGACCCGGTCTGAATATTCTCATAGGAATTGAGAACGGGGATGCAGACGAGGATATAGAATGGCTGTGCAATAAGATTGTCAATCTGCGCATATTCGATGACGACAGCGGGGTCATGAACCTGTCTGTAAGGGACGTTGACGGTGACATTTTGGTTATCAGCCAATTCACCTTGTACGCATCCACCAGGAAGGGAAACCGTCCATCTTATATCAAAGCTGCGCGACCGGAGATTTCCATTCCTTTATACGAGAAATTTTTACAAAGATTGGAAAATATTTTGGGGAAGCCCGTTAAAAAAGGTATATTTGGTGCAAATATGAGGGTGACTATCGTCAATGAAGGACCTGTCACCATTCTTATTGATACGAAAAACAGAGAATAAATGGAAGATTTTGAGAAAAGAATACAGGCCGTCCATGACAATCTCAGCCATTGGATGACTCCGGAAGTTCTAAAAGCCTGCCTTAGCATGACCGATCTAACCACGCTGAAGTCAACGGACACATATTCAAGTGTCCGCAAACTGGTAGGTAAAGTGAATGATTTCCAGACACATTTTCCCGGATATCAACCGCCTGCGTCCATATGCGTCTATCCCAATTTCGCCAGGACCGTCAAGGAGACTCTGACCGTCCCCGGAGTACACACTACTGTTGTCGCCGGATGCTTCCCCGCCTCCCAGAGTTTTATGGAAGTCAAGGAACTGGAGTGCCGTATGGCTGTGGCCGAAGGTGCTGACGAGGTGGACATAGTTCTCGCTCTCAACAGTTTTCTGGACGGAGACTTGAGTTACTGCGAGAAAGAGATACGTTCCATCAGAGACATAGTCGGTAACGCCGTGCTGAAAGTCATCCTGGAGACAGGGGCATTGGCCGATGCCGGCAGGATAAGAGAGGCCTCTTTCCTGGCCATGGAATGCGGTGCCGACTTCATAAAGACCTCCACCGGCAAGATGGAGCCTGCCGCTACCCCGTTCGCGGCCATCGTCATGTGCGACTGCATAAAGGAATATTACGGAAAGACCGGCCGGAAAGTGGGCTTCAAGCCTGCCGGAGGCATATCCACCGCCAAGGACGCAGCCGCATATTACGCTATAGTTGACACTATCCTCGGCCAGGAATGGCTCAATCCAGCCCTGCTGCGTTTCGGGGCCAGCCGCGTGGCCAACTCCATCATCTCCGAGGTGGAGAAATCATCCGTAATCTATTTTTAACTAATAATTTATCCACTACTAAAAACTAAACATCATGAAGAAGTTTATTGTTATTGCAATTGCTCTTTTCACTGCAGCCGCAGTCTATGCTCAGCCCCGCGCAATCGGTGGCCGTCTCGGCTATGGTCTTGAACTGACCTACCAGCACACTCTCGGCAACAACATGTTGGAACTTGACTTCGGTCTACCCGGATTCTACGGCCTTGAAGCAGCCGCCACATATGACTGGCTCTTCCCCATCAACTCATGGCAGGAGCAGGGTACCTGGAACTGGTACGCCGGTGTCGGTGCCGGTCTCGGTATGTACGGATTCAACAATATTGTTGGCTTTGCAGGTGTAGCCGGACGTATCGGAGTGGAATACAATTTCTGGTTCCCGATGAACATATCCCTTGACTGGCGTCCTGTCATCGGTCCTCATTTCGGCAGCAACGGAGCAGGCTTCAATACACTTGGAATCTTCCAAGGCGGTATAGCTTTAAGCGTCCGTTACCTCTTCTAGTCAACTAGAAGAATAACAAAAGAATTACTGCTTTCTGAAAATTTTGGCTCCCGAAAAGGGAGGAGACCCATGAAATGGGGAAGATTTTCAGAAAGCAGTAATTCTTTTATATTCCGATAACTGTAAATTATCGCAGGACAGCACCGAACTGGTGTGAGAGAGCGCCGAGAATACGGCTGACTGTCTGGTCTACGTATTTGTCGGTCAGAGTCTTGTCGTAGTCCTGCAGCGTCAGGCTGATGGCATACTGTTTCTTGCCCGCCGGGATCTTGTCGCCCCGGTAGACATCGAAGAGCACCACTTTGCGCAGAATCCTTTTCTCGGCTGCGAACGCCGCCTTGCGGATGTCGGCGAAAGTGACATTCTCGTCCAGCAACAGAGCCAGGTCTCTCTTGACCTCCGGATACAGAGGCAATTCCTTATACAGAACCTTTGACTTCAGATAATGCTTGAGCAGCAGCTGCCAGTCTATCTCTGCCGCAAATACAGGCTGCTTGATATCGAACTGACGCAACCGGGCCGCAGCCACCGTACCGAACATCAGGAGTATCTTGCCCGATGACGGCATCCTGCACACCATACCTTCTGAGTAGAGATCAGCCGGAGCAGGCTCAAAGTCCAGTGTATTGATATCCATGCCCATACGTCTGAGCAGCAGTTCTACATATCCTTTCAGGGCAAAGAAGTGCCCAGTTCCTGTAGTATTTCTCCAATACTGCGTCCCTTTGCCGACCATGAACATGGCCAGATGCATCCGCTCGCTGTACGAAGCCAGATTGTTGACGGGGTCGCCCTCTCCCTTCGGCTCATAGCGGTAGACATTGCCCATCTCGAACAGCCTGAGATCGCCCGCCTGACGGTTGAGATTGTGAGCTACTACCTCCAGACCGCTGAACAGCAGGGTCTGTCTCATGGCGTTTAGATCCGAGCTGAGCGGGTTGATTACCATCGGCAGGTTCTCCTTGGGATAGGTCTTCAGACCGCTGTAGTAATCCGCCTTGGTCAGAGAGTTGTTCATGCACTCCATGAAGCCGTTGGCTGCCAACAGGTCACAGGCCTTTACGCGCACCGCCTCAGGGTCCGGATTGGGAGTATTGTCGTAGGAAGACACGATACGGTCGGGAAGCTCCACGTTGTTGTACCCGTAGATACGGAGCACCTCCTCCACTACATCGCATTCCCGGTACACATCCACCTTGTACGAAGGCACAGTAACCTCCGCTCCTTCCGAATCCGACGAAAGTATTCCAAAATCCATATACCTGAGTATACTCATTATGGTCTCCGCTCCTATCTTCTTGCCGATAAGGGCCTCCATGCGGGCGAAGTTCAGAGACACACGCTTCCTCTCCATCTTCTCAGGATATACTTCCTGAACCTTTCCCACCACAGTGGCACCGGCCAGTTCCTGCATGAGCAGGGCGGCTCTCATTGCGGCATAGGGTACGATCTCAGGATCAGCACCGCGCTCATAGCGGAACGACGCATCCGTCTTGATTCCGTGCCGCTTCGATGTCTTGCGGACAGACGTGGGATTGAAGTACGCGCTCTCCAGGAATACGGAAGTCGTTCTGTCGGTGATGCCCGAATCCAGACCGCCGAACACTCCGGCGATACACATGGGCCTGACCGCATTGCATATCATAAGGTCCTCAGAGGACAGGGTGTGCTCCACTCCGTCCAGAGTGACGAACTTGTCTCCCTCCACGGCCCTGCGTACCACTACCTTGCCGCCGTCTATCCTGGATGCGTCAAAGGCGTGAAGCGGCTGGCCGGTCTCCATCAGGATAAAGTTGGTGATATCCACTACGTTGTTTATAGGTCTCAGGCCTACGGCAAGGAGCTTTTTCTGCAGCCACTCGGGAGAAGGAGCGATCTTTATATCCTTCAATGTCACGCCCATATACCTGGGCGCACCGTCATGACTGAGCACCTCTACGGGGATGGACTCACCCTCTCCCTCCTTGAAGGCTGATACGTCCGGCAGAGTCATCTCTCCGCCCAGTCCGTTGAGCCTGAGATATGCCGACAGATCCCTGGCCACACCTATGTGCGATGCGCCGTCCACCCTGTTGGGAGTAAGCCCTATGGAGAACACTGTATCCGAACCCAGATGCAGATAGTCCCTGGCCGCCGTGCCGACCCTGGCCTCCGGCTCCAGCACCATTATACCGTCATGGGACTGACCTATTCCGAGCTCGTCCTCCGCACAGATCATACCGAATGACTCCACTCCGCGTATCTTGGATTTCTTGATCTTTATCCTGGTGCCGTCCGGAGCGGGCAGGGATGTTCCGACCGTAGCCAGCAGGACTTTCTGGCCGGCGGCCACATTCGGAGCACCGCAGACCACCTGCAGAGGCTCTGCGCCCTCGGACACCAGTACTTTCGTAACATGAAGATGATCCGAATCCGGATGGGGCACGCATTCCAGTACCTGAGCCACCACCACACCTTCCAAACCGCCAGGAACATCCTCCACAGTATCCATTTCCTCCACCTCAAGACCTATGAAAGTCAGTATCTCCGCTACCTTTTCCGGAGACAGATCAAAAGAGACGTACTCTTTCAGCCAATTATATGAGATATTCATACCGTTATATTTTCTAGTCAAACAATGAGTCTACAAATGTCTTTTTATCAAATACCCTCAGATCCTCTATACCCTCGCCCACTCCGATGAACTTGACCGGGATATTGAACTGGTCCGCTATGCCCAGCACTACTCCGCCCTTGGCCGTACCGTCGAGCTTTGTAACCGCCAGGGCCGTCACGTCCGTAGCCTTGGTGAATTCCTTGGCCTGCACGAAAGCATTCTGACCTGTAGAGCCGTCCAGTACCAGAAGCACCTCGTGAGGAGCGTCGGGCACCACCTTGCGCATGACGTTGCGTATCTTGGTCAGTTCGTTCATCAGGTTGATCTTGTTGTGCAGACGGCCCGCAGTGTCTATGAGCACCACGTCCATATCCTGGGCGACGGCCGACTTGAGCGTGTCAAATGCCACAGACGCAGGATCCGAGCCCATCTGCTGCTTTACTATCGGCACTCCGGCCCTCTCGCTCCAGATGACCAGCTGGTCTACTGCCGCAGCCCTGAACGTATCGGCGGCCCCGAGCATCACTTTCTTGCCGGATGCCTTCAGATTGGCGGCCAGCTTACCGATAGTGGTGGTCTTGCCCACTCCGTTCACTCCCACGACCATTATCACATATGGTTTCCTGGAAAAATCAAACACCGGAGCCTCCTCCTTGCCGTCCACATCCAGCAGGGACATCATCTCCTCCTTAAGGATACTGTACAGCTCGGCTGTATTCATATACTTGTCCCTGGCCACTCTCTCCTCCAGCATATCGATGATCTTCAGAGTCGTATCCACTCCGACATCCGATGCAATAAGCGCATCCTCGATACCGTCCAGAACATCGTCGTCCACCTTGGACTTGCCGGCTATCGCACGGGAAAGACGGTCGAAAAGTCCTCTTTTGGTCTTTTCCAGCCCTCTGTCCAGACTCTCCTTCTCCTTGCGGACTTCCTCCGAATCGTGTTTTTTCCTACTGAACCAAGACATAATTTTATCCTATTTAGTCACAATCTGCAAAAATATGAAATCAGAGATTATTCTCCAAAAAAGAAGAGATTGATGTAACTTTGCAGGCCAGATTTTAATGATATATATGAATACAAAGACCAAAGGATATATACTGGGCACTATAGCCGCAGCCACATACGGCATGAATCCTCTCTTTGCCCTGCCACTGTACCAGGGCGGCATGAATCCCGAATCCGTCCTGTTTTTCCGATACATGACTGCCATCCCCATACTTGCCGTCATGATAAAAGCCAGAGGCCGTTCCTTCAAAGTCAACCGTAAGGAGACTCTGACACTTGTTGCCATGGGACTTCTGGTCGCCATCTCATCCCTGACACTCTTCCAAAGCTACAACTACATGGAAGCCGGCATCGCATCCACCATACTCTTTGTCTATCCGATAATGGTAGCTCTGATCATGTCCCTGGTCTTCAAGGAGAAACTCACCATGATGACGGGGCTGTGCCTGTTGCTGGCACTGGGAGGCATATCCATGCTGTACAAAGGAGGCGACGGGACTACGCTGAGCCTTACCGGCACTGTACTGGCCCTGGCTTCAGCCCTGACGTACGCCATATACATCGTAGGAATCAATCAGACCACCCTAAAGCATACAGCGACACTCACCGTCACATTCTACGTACTGGTATTCGGCGTCACACTGTTCATAATCAGGCTGTTGACAGGAGTCGAGCTGACTGTGCCGTCTCCGGACAAATGGTATCTGTGGCTCAATGTACTGGCCCTTGCCGTATTCCCGACAGCCATATCTTTCCTGTGTACGACGAGTGCGATACAGTACATCGGCTCCACTCCGACGGCCATACTCGGAGCCCTTGAACCGGTCACCGCGATAATCTTCGGCATAACGATATTCGGGGAGCGTATGACCCTGCGCGAGAGCATCGGCATCGTCATGATTCTCATCGCCGTCACTCTCGTCATCGCCGGCGGCAGCATCACTTCCTATATGGTCCGCTTCCGCAAAATGTTCCCCCGCCTCCCTCACCGCCGCTCATAATCCGTCTGCTCACGTACATAATATTCCCGGGGAATTCACTCCATAAGTCATAATTCCCACAATTTATTTTAATAGGGAAGGAAATTGCAAATGCGCTCGGCGGCGCGAATACCGTCGATAGCGGAGGAGACGATGCCGCCTGAATAGCCGGCTCCCTCTCCGCAGGGGTAAAGGTTCTGCAGGTCGATGTGCTGGAGAGTCTGAGGATCGCGGGGCAGGCGCACGGGCGAGGAGGTGCGGGACTCCACTGCAAGGAGCAGGGCCTCGGAGGTATAGTAGCCCCTCAGCTTTCGGTCAAATGCCGGGAAGGCCCTGCGCAGGCGGTCGGCGACGAAACCCGGCAGCACTTCATTGAGGTCTGCAGCAAATGCTCCGGGAGCATAGGAGGTCCGGGGCAGGGCCGAGACGACCGACTTGCCTCTGCGGCTTTTGACAAAATCGGTCATGCGCTGGGCCGGAGCGCGGAATGAGGCCGAGACTTCGAAGCAGCGGCGCTCCACCTCCTCCCGGAAATCCAGCATTGCCTCCGGGCCGCCGGGAACATCCTCCGGCTCGACGGAAGTGACGATACCGGCATTGGCCCAGCGGGAATTGCGCCGGGAGTTGGACATGCCGTTGATGACCACCGTCCCCGGCTCGGTAGACGAGGGAACGAGGATGCCGCCGGGGCACATGCAGAAGGAGAACACTCCCCTGCCGTCCACCTGCTCCACGAGGGAGTATTCGGCTGCCGGCAGCCATGGCATGCGCGGGCCGTGGTACTGCGCCCGGTCGATGAGCTCCTGCGGATGCTCCGCCCTGACTCCGAGGGCAAAGCCTTTGGCCTCCACCGCCCACCCCTTACGCATGAACAGGCGGTAAATGTCCGAGGCGGAGTGCCCGGTAGCCAGGATGACCTCCGGAGCCTCGAAGACGGAGCCATTGTCACAGAGCACCTTCCATCCTCCTCCGGGAGTCTGATGAAGGTCTGTGACACGGCTGGAGAAATGATATTCACCTCCGCACTCCACGATATGGCAGCGCATGGCCTCGACTATCGCGGGCAGACGGTCGCTGCCGATGTGGGGATGGGCGTCAATCCTTATCATGGGGTCCGCGCCGAAGTCGGTGAAGGTCCTGAGGACTGCGCCCACATCGCCCCGCTTGTTGGAGCGGGTGTAGAGCTTGCCGTCGGAGAATGTGCCGGCTCCGCCCTCACCGAAGCAGTAGTTGGAGTCGGGATTGAGGCCGCCGGTGCGGGAGATAGCGGCTATGTCGTATTTGCGTTCGTGGACGTTCTTGCCCCGCTCGAGAATGACGGGACGGCGGCCGCCGCAGATGAGCCTCAGGGCGGCGAAGAGTCCGGCTGGACCGGCTCCGATGACTATTACAGGCGGCTTCTGCGAGACATCCTTACTGAGGTTGTACGAAGCGGTCTCAGGCGGCACCTCCCCCTGCAGGTATACGGCTAACCGGTAGCGGCGCAGGATCTTGCGGGAGCGGGCGTCGATGGAGCGGCGGAGAAGGCGCACCTCGGCTATTTTCCCGAGAGGGACACCGGCTGCCTTGGCCGCAGCCGTCCTGAAATCCTCCTCTGTGGGAGCATACGATGCCTCGAAGGCTGTCTCGAATTCTTTCATCTACTTGAAGTCAAGGGCTCTGGAAACGGGTGCGGCATCGAGTCCGCCGGTGAGCCCAGCACGGAACTTAAAGAGACCAGCCACGGCTATCATCGCAGCATTGTCCGTGGTGAACTTGAATTCGGGGATAAATGTGGTCCAGCCGCGTTTCTCGCCCTCGGAAGCGATACGGCTGCGCAGGCCAGAGTTGGCCGACACACCGCCGCCGATGGCCACCTGTTTTATACCCGTCTGTTTCACGGCTTTCAGGAGCTTGTCCATGAGTACGTCTATCAGGGTCTTCTGGAACGAGGCGCATATATCGGCCATATTGTGCTGCATGAAGTCTGGGTCCTCTTTCAGATGATCACGCACGAAATACAGCAGGGAGGTCTTCACTCCGCTGAAGCTGTAGTCCAGTCCGGGGACGTGCGGCTTGGCGAACTTGAATCGTTCAGGGTCGCCCTGGGCAGCGAGCCTGTCCACCACCGGACCGCCGGGATAGCCCAGGCCGAGGAGCTTGGCGCACTTGTCGAACGCCTCCCCCACCGCGTCGTCTATCGTCCGGCCCAGCACCTCGAAGTGCAGCGGGTCGTCCACCCTCACGATTTGGGAGTGGCCGCCGGAGACCAGCAGGGCCAGGAAGGGAAATGTCGGGGGCGTGTAAGGCTTGCCCTCCTGCCGGATGAAATGCGAGAGGATGTGGCCCTGGAGGTGGTTGACATCCACCAGCGGCTTGCCTGTCGCCAGCGACAGCCCTTTGGCGAAGGACACCCCGACGAGCAGCGAGCCGAGCAGACCCGGTCCGCGGGTATAGGCTATCGCATCTATCTGGTCCGGCCTCACCCCGGCCTGGTCGAGGGCCTGGCTTACCACCGGCACTATATTCTGCTGATGAGCACGGGAGGCCAGTTCCGGCACTACCCCGCCGTACTTGCGGTGTACCTCCTGCGAGGCCATCACATTGGCCAGCAGCGTCTCACCGCGCAATACCGCCGCCGACGTATCGTCGCACGACGACTCAATCCCCAATATTATCTCTTCTGCCATACGCATTTCTGTCTTTACAGGCCACAAAAGTACTAAACAATTCCGATTATTCGCTATCTTTGTCTCCGGAGCAAAACTATATCGGCATGAAATATCCTATAGGCGTACAGAATTTCGAGAAGATCCGTCGGGACGGATTTCTATACATAGACAAGACAGAGCTCATATACAAACTTGTGAATGAGAGCTGTTATTATTTTCTGAGCCGCCCGAGAAGATTCGGAAAGAGCCTCCTTATCTCCACCCTTGAAGCATATTTTCAAGGGAAGAAAGAACTCTTCAAGGGGCTGGCGATAGATACCCTCGAGAAGGAGTGGACGGCAAGGCCGGTACTGCATATAGACCTGAACGCCAGACAGTACGAGAATGCCGACTCGCTGCGGCAGGAGCTCAACAAGCATCTGGAACTATGGGAGACGGCCTATAACAGTCCTTACGGAGACAGGGCATTGGAAGAAAGATTCTATCACGTGATACGGCTGGCGCACGAGCAGACCGGACACCGCGTCGCAATACTCGTGGACGAATACGACAAGCCCCTGCTCCAGGCCATAGGCAACAAGCCGCTGCAGGAGGAATACCGAAGCATACTCAAGCCGTTCTACGGTGTGCTCAAGACCATGGACGGGCACATCAGGTTCGCGATGCTCACCGGGGTCACCAAGTTCGGTAAGGTAAGCGTATTCAGCGATCTCAACAACCTGGAAGACATCTCCATGCTCCCGCAGTATGTTTCAATCTGCGGTCTCACGGAAAGCGAGATTCACCAATATATGGAGGAAGGCATACAGAACCTGGCTGACACACAACATCTCACTTACGACGGGACTTGCCGGAAACTGAAAGAACTGTACGACGGATACCACTTCACTCCAAACTCCGAAGGCATATACAACCCGTTCAGCATCCTAAGAGCCATGAACAGCGGCGTTTTCGCAAGCTATTGGTTCGAAACAGGTACGCCCACTTATCTCGTCACCCTCCTCAAGCAGGGCAAATGCGACCTTAGCGAGATGGCCTCGGCTGTCACCGACGTAGAGACTCTCGACAGCGTCTACGGGGACGACGAGCCAATACCTGTCATCTATCAGAGCGGATACCTTACCATAAAGGGATACGACCCTGAATTCGAAACTTATACTTTAGGATTTCCAAACAAGGAGGTGGAGGAAGGCTTCATAAAGTTCCTCGTCCCCTACTACACTCCCATCAGAAAATCCGCTGCCACCTTTGAGATCAAGCAGTTCGTCATGGACATACGCTCCGGAAATGTGGACGCATTCATGACACGCCTCCAGAGCTTCATGGCCGACACGCCCTACGAACTTATCCGCGACCAGGAGCTCCACTACCAGAACGTCCTCTTCATAGTCTCCAAGCTCCTCGGCTTCTACGTGCAGGCCGAGTACCGCACCTCGCAGGGGCGCATTGATCTACTGCTCCAGACCGACAAGTACGTCTATATCATGGAGTTCAAGTTGGAAGGCTCCGCCGAGGACGCTTTGAGACAAATCGATGAGCGAGGCTACGCCGCTCCCTTCGCCTCCGACTCCCGCAAAGTCCTGAAGATAGGCATCAACTTCTCAGCCCAAAGCAGAAATATTGACAAATGGATTGTCGCCGGCAATTGATTACTTTGGAAACTTGGCGACGAGGCTGCGCCACTGAGGGTCGTTTTTGCGGTCGGGGATGTCCGGCATGATGTGCGTGAGATACTGGGCGAAGACACTGCCGGTGACGGCCATGCCGTAGTTGGTCAGATGCTGGTTGGCCCCGTATGTGTCCTGAAACGCCGCCGTGGTATACAGAGACCTCAAAGTAGAGTCCGTCACCTGCGCAGCCTGCAGGTCAAGCCAGTAAGGACTCAGGCTTTTAAGATGTGCTCCCAGCCTCTGCTGCCATATAGGATAGTTCTTCACGTGCTCCGGATACATCGGGATGGTCAGGAAGACCAACCGGACTCCGTTCTCCTTACACAGCCGCGCTATCTTTTCCGTATATTTTGCAGAACTTTCGCTAATCTCGTATTCAGCCCCGTCCACCGGAGCACCCTCATCCTTATACCTGTCCAGCGTGGTCTGGGAGAGCCCCTTTGAGAACCGGGCGAACTGGCCCAGGTACATGTCGTTGCGAACCCTGCGCTTAGGTCCCTCGCCCTTGAGGTTGCGCATCACCTGGTCCGGCTTGGTAAAAATATAGTTGTGGTTGCGGAAAGTCTCGCACCAGGCTATCGGCCAGTTGTGGTAGTTGAAGAGCGAGGGAGTTGAGCGGACCTTCAGCCAGGTATCCCTGCGGGCCCGGAAACTGTTGATCTCGTCGTTCAGCGCACCTTTCTCCAGCCTGAGCGGATCCGACTCGTTGATGGCGTAGGTCTCCAGCACCAGCACCTTCGGTTTCTGCACCTTCAGCGCCTCCTCTATGGTAAAATACAGGTCGGCCACACCCACTCCTGACGCGCCCAGCAGGAAACAGTTCAGGCCGCTGCGTTTGGTGAACTCGTAGGGATTGAATCCCGTCAGCAGATGGGAGTTGCCGACCAGCAGCACGTCTATCGGGATATTGTACTGCTTCATCCTGTAGTAACAGTCCCATTTCCACTCCACATGGTTGTTCATGCTGTCCTCCACGAATATCTGCCTCTTCTCCAGTATCACGATGAGGCAGACAACTACTGTAGCGAATACCGCACCTTTGGTCAGCAATGACTTCAATGTCCGGGGTTTTTCCTGGCTCTTTTTCTTATTCTGCTGTTTCTGTTTGGATCCCATCTTCTAGAATTGAAAATAGATAAAACTGTTGTCATTGTTCGTGGCATACACTCCGAAAAGGATTATAGTGAACACCAGTACCAGATACACCGCCCACCTCAGCCAGCCGGGACGACTGAACACCATAATATCCATAATATTTTCCCCACGTTTCTCCAGACGCTCCACCACATATTCGAAGCACATCAGGACGGCCAGCAGCACCAGGGTGAAGGTCAGCTCGTTCCATGCCAGACCGAATCCGGATATCTGTCCGATATGACCGAGCCCCAGGCTGCGTATCATCGTCCATGCCGCATCTATCCCCTCGGCCCTGAAGAAGACCAGCGAGAAAGTCCACAGACAGAAGACGATTATGGAGGCCAGGACGCCCCTGACTTTCCACCTGGCCAGCAGAGGATCCAGAAGTATCACGAACAGGCCGTTGATCAGGCCCCATATCACGAAATTCCACGAAGCACCGTGCCACAGTCCGCTGACAGCAAACACTATGAGCAGGTTCCTCACCGTCCTACGGCGGCCCTCACGGCTGCCTCCTAAAGGGATAAAGATGTAGTCCCGCATCCACTGGGACAGCGAGATATGCCAGCGTTCCCAGAAATTGTTGAAGGAACTGCTCAGATAAGGCCGGCGGAAGTTGGTACACAGGCTGAAGCCTAGAATCTTGGCCGTGCCTATCGCTATCTGGGAATAAGCCGAGAAATCGATATAGAGCTGGAATGCGAAGAATATCAGGGCCAGCACAGACGGAAAGCCGAGAATCTGGGTACTGCTGCCCGCCGCAGCCTCCTGAAACACCGAATCCACATACACGGCCAGCCGGTCCGCTATCACCATCTTCTTAATCAGGCCGATGAATACCTCCACGATACCTTCCCGGACTCTGTCGTAATCGAATTTCTTCAGGTCGTCAAACTGAGGCAACAGATGCGAGGCTCTCTCAATAGGTCCGGCCACCAGCTGCGGGAAGAAACTTATAAAAGTGAGGAAAGCGATTATATCCCTGGACGGCGATATTTTCCCACGATATACATCGATGATATAACTTAACGACTGGAATGTATAAAAACTGATACCAACCGGCAGGATTATATTCAGAGTCTTCAATGAAAGTTCCAGGCCGAAGACGGTGAAAAGGCCGTCGATGCTGTCGATGAAGAAATTGGCGTACTTGAAGAATCCGAGTATTCCGAGATTGACCACAAGGCTGACCACCAGCAGGGCCTTCCGTTTCCTCCTGTCATTCACATCCGTCCTGCCTATAAGCCGGCCGAGAGTGTAATCCATTGTAGAGCTGAATATAAGCAGGCCCAGGAAGCGCCAGTCCCACATCCCGTAGAAGAACCAGCTGCACGCCAGCAGAAAGGCGTTGCGCAGCCGCACCCCGTACCTGTTGAACACCGTCCAGTAGAGGACGGCCACTACCGGCAGGAAGATGCCGAAATCTATAGAATTGAACAGCATTTTGTCTTATTCGGATAAAAATTTTCTTTCATTTTATCGCAAAATTATTATTATTATTATTATTATGAGCAAAATTTTATACAAAATTCATAATAAAACATTTCAGAGCACCGCACAATCACCCTCCCAATAGAGTGTTTTACAGCAGATTTTATTATTTTTGCAACTATAAAACAAATGCCGCCATGAACGAGGAAAAGCCCAAGACCAGAATAAGAAGGACCAACGAACAAGTTGACAAAGCCATCAGCGACGCCCTGACCACACTCGCAGGACAGATGCCGCTTGCCAGGATTACTGTAAACCAGCTGATTGCCGAGGCCGGCATCGAAGCGACCGTATTCTTCAAGAGATACGGATCGATAGACGACCTGATATACGAATACGTCCGCGACCACGATTTCTGGCTCGGTGAGACCGTCTCGTACAGGAAGATGGACAAGGAAGGCGCGGAGAGATACTACATCCGCACGCTCGAGGATTTGTGCCGCCACCTCGACAGCAACGGGCCGCTCCGGGACGCCCTGCTCTGGGAACTCGCATCCGACTCTGAAGCCGTGAAGAAGATCGCTGACATCCGCGAGCTGGAGAACGAGTCCCTGCTGGCCTACTACCGGAAATACTTCAAGGGCACAGGCCTGGACATCAGCGGCGTAACCGCAGTGCTCATCGCCGGCATCTACTACCTCTACCTGCACCGCAGCAAATCCACCTTCTGCGGCCTGGATCTCAACACCGAAAAAGACAGCCGGAGACTGCTGCGGCTCCTGAGCCGGACTGTCCACACCCTGTTCGCAGAAGCAGGCAAAAGCACCTCCGACGACAGCATCCGGAATGCCGAGCTTGCACGCCGCATGGGAGCCAAGGGCCTCGACCGCGCCGCCATCTGCGACATCCTCGGCCTCACTCCCGACGAGCTCGCCGCCCTCCTGCCCGAATAGCCGCCACACAATAGACACTACCCAATTTATCCAACATCACAGATAAATTAAGCACACATTATAAATACCGTCACATCATACGGGAGAGCGCATCAAGTCACGAGTTCTCCCGCATCTTCTTTCCCCCTCCTCATAAGTCCCACTTAACTACTTTATTATCAATACACAATCAAACACCATCCACAAACTCAGATACATTTGCGATAATTTATTTGCGCAAATAAATAAATAAATAAATAAATAAATAAATAAATAGGAATTTCTGCGTATATTTGAGTGTCATTATAAAATAACACTACCATGAAAACGAACTGGCACATTATTTCCGTACTCACCAGAGCCTTACTTTCCACAGTTCTGCTTTATCCCTTATTTTACGGACTTGGCGGAACCACAGCCGCAGCCACAAGCAAGGTCACAGCGTTTGTGGACGAGAAGCAGGAACTGTCGGCCACCGTGTGGATTCTTGCCGGATGCGAGGAGTATGACCGGGGCGTATATCCGCCCTACTACCGCGACATCCAGAGATATTTTAGAAAATTCAAGTCCCATCCCGTCATGGACTTCATCCGCCAGATGCGGGACGCTCCGGATTCGGTCTATGTAGTCTCATATTATTCCGTTCCCTGCGCTGCGGAACTGCTTTATATCGAGGACGGTCACGTGAAGGTCAAGGAAGGTATTGACATAGCGGAGTACCTCCGCACACAGGACCCGAGATGGACCGAGGAGAATTTCCTGAAGTACGCCGCCTTGCTGGACGATTTCTACGTGAAAAGTGACTACCACCGTTTCTTCGAGAAACACTCAAAGCTGTACAGGAAGTATGCGGACTCGCTGCAGGCAGGAATGAGGCGGCTTATAGACCCGGACTGGTTTCAGGATGTCTACGGCAGTCCGCTCCCGGACGTATCCGTCTGTGTCACCCCGGCATACGCCTGGAACAACTACGGAAGCATTGATACGCTGACCCAGAGGCTGCTCGGCTATGACAGGACGGGATTTTATCCCATTATCGGAGTCAGCTCAAAACCTGAGTACGCATCGAATATGTATATAAACGGAAACGTCATCATCCACGAGATATCCCACAGCTTCACCAATCCCATACTTGAAAGTTACGAGAATGAGGAGCAGGAGGTCGGCAGGATCATCTGCCCGTATATGGAGCAGGAACTCTACCGGGCCGGATATGACTGGCAGAGTTTGTACGGAGAGTTCTTCAACTCCCTGATGACAAACCTGTACCTCAAGGACGTATATCCGTCCCTGCTCGGCCGATCAATAAACGCGGACCAGAACCACGGCTTCGTATGGATGAAAGAAGCGGTGGACTTCATGGACAGGTTCTCCGAGAACAGGGACAAGTACCGCACCATAGACGACTTCATGCCGGAGTTCGTGGAGTACATGCGCTCCGTGGCCTCACGGATGGACTCCATTGCTAGGAGGCCTACAGTCAAGGAGATAATCCCCGCCGTAGGCTCCACCGTAAGCCCCGACCTCGAGGAGATACGCGTGATATTCTCCGAGCCGGTGGAGACAGGCATGTCAGGATACAGGCCTGACCCTGAACGGGAACGTATCTGGCCGAGCACACTTGCCAAATACAAGAGGATGGCCAGAAAGATAGGCCGGAACGGTGACTTTGACTACTACGAGAACGACACCACTTTCGTCTTCAAGATAGGAGTCCCGCTGGAATCCGGCAAAGAATACGGCGTTAAGCTCAGGGAAGACTTCATAGTCCGCCCGGACAATCAGTTCGTCCGCATGGGATACGGCACCATCGACATCTGGTTCAAAGTGGACTAACCCCCTTATTTTCGGCGCACTCGCTGCGACATCACCAACTTCCAGTACCTCTACCGGCTCCGTCCGCTGTCTGTGATGTTCAAGATACGGTTCAGTTTAGGCTAAAGAAACTAATAGTAAAAAGAAACACATGAAATACAGAATCAGAATCCCGCTTACCGCCCTGGCCATTGCCATGCTGACAATAAGCGCAGCCGCACAGTCAAAACAAGAGACCGAAAAAGTAACATCGCTGGACAGCACGGTTATCGCGCTTGCCGAGATATGGAGTCTGGACCAGGGAGTCCGCAGCGATGTCTCCCTCTATCTGGAGAACAGCCGCAAGTTCAACCTCCACATCGACAGCATCTGCTTCGACAAAGCCATCGAATGCATAAGGCACTTCGGATGGGTGACGGACTTGGGCAAATACAACTCCACCCACGGATATCTCCTTCAGGCGCTCACAGCCGTCATGCTCCACAGCCCCCACAGACTGATGGACGGAGACATCTACAGCCTCCTGCGCTCAGAAGCCGAGGCCGGACGGCTGCACCCCGAGGCACTGGCTCTCTTTCTGGACAAATACTACGTCACATACCAGAAACGCTCCCTCTACGGCTCCGACTTCCGCAAATTCCTCCAGCAGCCTGCTCTCAATCCGGAAGACAGACCGCTGTCGGACAGCCTCCGCCGCGATATCGGCCTCAGTCCCCTGCCCGACTCTCTGTTCCGCCAACCGTAATTCAAGTCGATACAAAAACATCTTGAAAATGTCCAATGTCCACAATATAGTCTGTACAGCTAAAATACGTATATTATCGTGTTTCACAGAAAATTACATGAAGTATGCGATTTACAGACTGGGGACAGTCACCGCTTGTCTGTTGTCCTGTTTTTCGCATACATTGCTGTCTGACAACACTATGCGCGAATCATTCGATTACAGACTCGTTCTGTAGAAAAGGTGCTGACAACGGACTACCCATGCCACAGCACTATACAGGCACATTTAAGAAATATGCGCCCCGTCCGCACCGCTCAGTCTGTAACGTTCTTTTTTTCGCACTTCCTTATAGCATAGCAACTTACGCAAAGCACATCATTTACAGACTGCTGACGGCAAATAAGGTAGGGGGCGGTAAGGTAAGGCTGTGAGAATGTAAATGACCAGGAAATTGCGAATACTAAAATATCAGAAGTATCACTTCGGATTTTCATAAAAAATCCGAAGTCATGCAAATTTCTTTGAACCTCCAAAGAACTTTGACTAACGCAGACCGTCTGCCCCGACAACATTTATTGAAAATTTCGAATAAAATTCTCCGCAGCGCAACAAGCTGCCACATGAGAGTTATTGAGAGGAAGGTTTTTAACGGAAATTTATTTTAAGTTTTATTTACTAAAAAAAATCGTTATATTTGTGGCATGATGAAAACTTCTACACCACTTGCAATACTGCTGCCGCTGATTCTGCTTTCCACGGCCGCATTTTCTTTGGGCGCCCAGACACCCTACATGGACGCCATGTACATCGATGTCCGCTGGGACAGGACCGATACTCTCGGTGAAGCCACGATGCGCCTGGAATACCGGATGCACTTTCCCTCCGAGACCGGTCCGGACAGCTCCCACGTAGACAGAAGGATCGTGGAGATAGGCCCGGGACTGCAGAAAGAGTACAGCCTGATACTCGAGGCTTCAGAGATGGCCGGACACAATGCCTGGAAACAGACTGACGGCGCTTTCGACTCGCACGACCCTGACAGCCCGGTCAACCCCTTTGAGCTGTACATCACCCCGGACGGCATCACCGTCATCCACAAGACCATGATACTCGGTCCGGTACTCCGCTGGCAGGAGGACACCCCCGCATTCGAATGGCAGCTCACCTCCGACACCTGCACCATCATGGGCTACCCGTGCCAGAAGGCCGTCACCGAATTCCGCGGCAAGGTATGGCACGCCTGGTTCTGTCCCTCCCTGCCGGTGGACAGCGGCCCTTACAAGTTCCGCGGCCTGCCTGGCCTCATACTCAAGGCAGAGGACACCACCGGCACCTACAGCTGGGAACTCGCTGCCATTGAGCGGGGTACATGGCCGATTCTCGAAAAACGGCTCCTCTACCAGGACTGCACCCGTTCCCAGGCCAGAAAATACATCCGGCAGATGTTCACCAGCCCCTACCAGTGGAAGGTGAGCCGCGGCATGCGTGTCCAGCAGATGGACCCCCAGACCCATCAGCTCAGAGAGCTCACCCATGAGGAGAAAAGCGAGTCGTTCCATTACGACCCGATAGAACTCGAATAACACATTTAAAAAGAGTATGAACTTAAAGAGCAAAAGAACAGCATTGGCACTGATGGCCGTCATGGCAGTCCACCTTTTGGCGAACTCTCAGAATCTCAGCGATCAGGAGGTTGCCCGGATTATCAGCAGCGGGCGGTATTTTCCTGCGGCAAGGGATTTCAGCCTCAGGGAGAAAGCGGACACGATGGAGATGCGCATAATGTACGGATTCGAATATGTCATCGACACATTGTCCGACAAATGCCTGCATGAGCCTTATATGCTGGAGATAGGCGGAAAGCTGACTCACTACTACAGTTACAACGCCTATATCAGGGACTCCGTGCAATCCGAGGTCTATGCCTCCGAGAAAAGCAAAGGAATGAACGCTTTCACCGACATAACGTCCTCCGTCATACCGGAAGACCAGACGGCCACTTATTATGAAATATTCAGGTGCATTCCATCTTCGTCCAGATACATCCTGCTGAGAGTCCAAAATACCGACTACAGCTACAGCGAGAAGCCAAAACAGACAGATTGGTGCCTCACGGACCGGACGGACACCATCTGCGGATACCGGTGCCAGGTGGCCGAGGGACAGCTCAACGGCAGGCAGTGGAGGGTATCCTTCTCAACAGACATACCATACCCTTACGGTCCATGGAAACTCGAAGGACTGCCCGGCCTGATATTAAAAGCCGAAGATTCCGAAGGTCTGCTCAGATGGGAAGCCGTCGGACTGGAAAAGGGCAGAGGCCGGAGCATATACAGGTACACCGGGAACAAGACATCGGCAATAGGCCTGCACTACAGATGCGAAAAAACAAGTAAAAAAAATATCGCGGAATTGTGGCGGATGATATGGAGGTCCCCGGGCTTTTTGAGGACATCCGGAAAGCCGATGACAGTGATGCTGCCTGACGGATCCATTAAAACCGTCGGGGTGCAGAGTCATCATGAGGGCTATTATCCGCCATTGGAATAAACCACTAATGGACTAAAGTCCATAGTTTTTATATCGCACATGAAAATGGAATTTTCATTTACCCAAGCACCC
>CALVDG010000013.1 GCA_944326255.1 uncultured Bacteroidales bacterium | reverse complement strand
GAGGAGGTCCTGCGCATCGGGAATTTTGCCGAGGAACTGGCCTCCGAGAAGGTGACGGGCCGGCTCTACGTGATGGGGGAGCCCTATCTGCCGGCTCAGATCGAGTCTACGGTCTATGCTATGAGCACGGAGCCGGTGGCCTACGGTCTTTTAGGTATTGACAGGGCCAGGGGCAAGGACGTGGACGGGGTGGAGAAGCAGCTGTCAGTGTTCAACCGCAGGTATGTGGCCCCGGCAAAGAAGACAGTGGCCCGGCTGCTGGCCCAGGGCCGTCCGGCGGATGACCGGCAACTCTGCTCGATAGCCGGTATCACTCCGGAGGAACTTGCCCGCGCCAGGGAGGTGGCCGCTTCGCTCCAGACCCTGCCCGACATGATGTCTATGATGGCTCAGATGGCCGGTATGCAGCAGCTGAGGAAGGACTCAGTTGCCGGCCGGGGAATGAGCGAGATGATGTCGGCTGTGGGCCGGCAGATGATGGGTGGACGGGGAACTCAGCCGACGCAGCAGGAGAAGGATTTTGCCCGGGCTGTGACTGAGATGGAACAGGCCGTGCTCAATGTGTACAACTACCGCAAGGCCCTGTTGGAAAGCCCTTCCGCCGAGTTGGGCAGTATGCTCAACGCCTTGGACGGCGGCTATACCTCGCCCTCGCCCGGAGGCGATCCAGTGGCCAATCCCAATACCCTGCCTACCGGTCGCAACCTCTTCGCCGTGAACGCCGAGGCCACCCCGACCCGCAGTGCCTGGGAAAAGGGCGTAGCCCTGGCCGAGAATACCCTGCGGCTCTACCGTCAGCGGCACTGCGATTCCCTGCCCCGCAAGGTCAGCTACACCCTGTGGAGCAGCGAGTTCATCGAGACGGAGGGCGCGACGATAGCCCAGATATTCTACATGCTGGGTGTCGAGCCGGTCTACGACAGCTTCGGCCGCGTGACCGATATCCGCCTGATACCGTCGGAGAAGCTCGGCCGTCCGAGGATAGACGTGGTGGTGCAGACCAGCGGCCAGCTCCGGGATATTGCGGCCTCGCGCCTCTTCCTGATAGACAGGGCTGTGCGCATGGCGGCGGAGGCTCAGGACGGGGAGTATGTCAACAATGTGGCCGAGGGTATCCGAGAGACCGAGCGGATCCTCACCGAGAAGGGCGTGACTCCGGCCGATGCCCGCAGGATGTCCTCCTACAGGGTCTTCGGCGGGGTGAACGGCAACTACGGCACCGGCATTCAGGGCATGGTGACCGCCTCCGACCGCTGGACCTCCAGCTCGGAGATAGCGCAGGTCTACATGAACAATATGGGAGCCTACTACGGCAGCGAGGAGGGCTGGGAGGAGTTCTCCCGGTATGCCTTCGAGGCGGCCCTCTCCCGCACTGATGCCGTGGTGCAGCCCCGTCAGAGCAATACCTGGGGTGCCCTCAGTCTCGACCACGTGTACGAGTTCATGGGCGGGCTCAATCTTTCCGTGAAGGAGGTGACCGGCAAGGACCCCGACGCCTATCTGAGCGACTACCGCAACCGCAACCGCGTGAGGATGCAGGAACTCAAGGAGGCGATAGGGGTGGAGAGCCGCACTACGATATTCAACCCCTCGTACATCGCTGAGAAACTCAACGGCGGAGCGGGAGATGCGGCCGCCATAGCGGAAACTGTCACCAATACCTTCGGCTGGAACGTGATGAAGCCGGAGGCTGTGGAGGACCGGGTGTGGGACGAGATATACGAGGTGTATGTGCAGGATAAATTTGACCTCGGAGTACACGAGCACTTCAGGGAGGTCAATCCGGCGGCCCTCGAGGAGGTGACGGCCGTCATGCTCGAGTCGGTCCGCAAGGGCCTCTGGAACGCTACGCCGGAGCAGGTGGCCGATATCGCGGAGTTGCACACCGGCCTGATAGAGGAGTTCGCGCCCTCGTGCTCCGGTTTTGTCTGTGACAATCCGGCCCTGCAGGACTACATCGCCTCCGTCCTGCCCGAGGCCTCCGCTTCAGAGTACCGGGGGGCTATCCGGCAGATCCGGGATGCATCGGTAAGCGACGCTTCGGACGGCATGGTGCTCCGCAAGGACCGGCTGCAGAGTGAGACTGAGAAGGAAACCACGCTGGTAAGCAACATAGCCGTGGCGGTGCTGATCATCGCCCTGTTCATCGGTGGCGGGCTGCTGATACGCCGCCGCAGGAAGTCCAGCGGCATCTAAATCATCCGGACTCCGCCTATGTACAGTTTAGTCGTTATACTCATGGTGCTGGTCTGCTTCAACTTCGTGCTGAAGCAGTCCTGGCACAAATGGTGGTCGGTCCTGGCCCATGCCGCTGCGGCCGCCCTCTTCACCGGTCTGATGTGGCCGGTGGCAGTGCGCCAGTCCCGCTCCCAGATTGAGGCCTGGCTGGCCAACCCGGACCTGATGCTCGACACCTCGGTGGTCATCACCCTCGAGGTTATCCTCCAGATTTCCTTCTGCCTGCTGTCGGTGCATCTGCTCAGCTCCGGTAAACTGAAATCCTCCACCGTCTGGGGCTACCGCATCCTGCGCTGGTTCCCGGGGGTGCTGATATTCGGGGTGCTGTTCAGTTTCCTGGTCTATCTGATATTTGCCTTCCCGGGAGTATCCTTCCCCCTGGTGGCCTGGAGTGCCGCCGCCGTGGTCTTCGCGGTCATAGCCGGAGGAGCCTGGCTCATGCGCCTGCTCTTTCCCGACAAGGAGAGCCGCCTGGAGATGTTCTTCCTGACCAACGCCCTGACCGGGATAGTGGCGGTGATAGCCACCGTCAACGGGCAGACTGCCGTGGCCGGGGTGAGCGAGGTGGACTGGAGGGCCCTTGCCGGGGTGCTGGGGCTTATTGCCGCCGGGGTGCTGGCCGGTTCCTTCGTGAGGACGGCCCGGCCTTTCCGGAGATTTTTAAAAACGAACAATAATTTAAAAAAGTAATCAAATATAAAAACGTATGAACTACATATCTGATGTTCTCTTCTGGATTTCCAACGGATTGCTCGTACCGGTAGTGGTCCTGCTGATCCTGTTTTTCCTCCGGTCGCTGCTGCTGATCGGCAATTTCTTCGGACAGTACCTGCAGATACGCAAGGTGGACCGTCTCTTCATGACCAAGGTCGAGGCGCTGACTCCCGCTACCGTCGGGGAGCTTAGGGCTTCCCTGCCTGCCAATACCAAGTCCCCTCTGCTGAACTGCTTAGCCGGTCTTTTAGACACCACTAAGGACCGGGCGCACCGTCAGCTGCTGCTCTCCGACTACGAGATAGCCGCTGACAAGGACCTGGGCACCTCCAAGACTCTCTCGAAGATGGGCCCTATGCTCGGTCTGATGGGTACCCTGATTCCTATGGGCCCGGCTCTCGTAGGTCTGTCCACCGGAGATATCGGCTCGATGGCCTACAACATGCAGGTGGCTTTCGCCACGACCGTCGTGGGCCTGTTCTCGGCCGCGATAGGATTCATTACCCAGCAGGTCAAGCAACGCTGGTACACCCGTGACCTGAACCGCTTGGAGTTCGTGTCGGAGGTGCTGGACGGATGCGGCGGTGTGCAGGAAGTGGAAACCAGGACAGGGGAGGAAGTGCGATGAAGAGGAGAAGACTGCTGGGAGGGGACGAGGAGAACGACCCGATGAGCGTGGTGGGCAATCTCTTCGACGTAGCCATGGTCTTCGCCGTGGCCCTTATGGTCGCCCTCGTGACCCGCTACAACATGACCGAGATGCTTTCACCCGAGGACTTTACGATGGTCAAGAACCCCGGCAAGGAGGACATGGAGATCATCGTCAAGCAGGGACAGAACATCGACCGCTACACCCCTTCCGAGGACCAGTCCAAGTCCGGTCAGAAAGGAAAGCGGGTCGGCATAGCCTACGAGCTGGAGAACGGGGAGATTATCTATGTCCCTGAATAGAGTTGATCTTGCATAATGTTAGAAAGGGCCGTGTCCGGTGATGGATACGGCCCTTCGAGTAAGGTGTGAGTAAGGTTTGTTATTGATTATTGTTTGGAAATGCTGTGCTTGTAGCCGGCCTCAAGGGCGGCGATGTTCTTTGCCACCACTTCCTCACCCTTGCGGGCGAATACCTTGGCGACGGCGTCGCGGACTGTCTCGAAACTGAATCCGAGCATGGGGATGGCCGCTCCGAGAAGCACTATGTTGGATGCCTGGGCAGGTGCTCCGGCTTCCTTGGCCAGCTCCTCCACGTCAAGCATGACTACGTGGGGCAGGGAATTGAGATGCTTGTAGATCTCCTCCTTGTCCGGATAGTTGTTGATGTTGACGAATGGTATGGAGGAGGTTACGATCCAACCATTCTCGGACAGCTCCTGAACGTACCTGAGGGCCTCCATGGGCTCAAGGGACATGATCATGTCCACCTGTCCGAAAGGAATGAGGTCGCTGTGAATCGGCTCGGACGAGATGCGCAGGTTGCTCTGGACATCGCCTCCGCGCTGACTCATTCCGTGTACTTCCGCCTGTTTGATATGGAGACCGCCTGTAAGCGCGGCTTCTCCCAGAACTGTGGCGATGGAGAGGATACCCTGTCCTCCTACGCCTGCCAATATTATATCTTGTTTCATATCGGTTCTCTTTATAAGTCAGTTATTTCTTTTTCTCTTTTGCGTGACGCTTGAATGTCTGGATGCATTCCCTGCGGGGGATGACCACTGATACGCCTTTGTACTCCACTTCCTCACGGATGGTGTTCTTGATCTCCTCCATGTTCTTGGGAAGGGGAACGACTACCCGGATGTGGGCGGGATCGACTCCGACTCCGGCGCAGATGCTCTCGAGCTTGCCGGTGCCGGCGGAGTCCTGACCTCCGGTCATACCGGTGGTGAGGTTGTCGGAGATGATGATCACCACGTTGGCGTTGCTGTTGACGCAGTCAAGCAGGCCGGTGATGCCGGAATGGGTGAAGGTGGAGTCACCGATGACAGCGAACGAGGGGAACTGTCCAGCATCGGCGGCACCCTTGGCCATGGTGATGGAGGCTCCCATGTCAACTGTAGTATGGATGGCTCTGAACGGAGGCAGGGCACCGAGGGTGTAGCATCCGATGTCGCTGAATACCCGTGAGTGCTCGTACTCTGCGGCCACTTCGTTGAGGGCGGCGTACATGTCCCTGTGTCCGCAGCCCTGGCAGAGAGCCGGCGGTCTGGGCACTACGATGTCGTCTTTGGGGAATGTCTTGTGGGGAGCGAGTCTTACGGCTGCGCGGACACAGTCAGGAGAGAGCTCTCCGGTACGGGGCAGGGCTCCGGTGAGACGTCCGTCCACCTGAATGTCAGAGCTGATCATGCCCTTTATCATCTCCTCTATGAGGGGCTGGCCCTCTTCCATGACAATCACGCGGTTGATGCCCTCGGCCTCCATGGTCTTGACCAGCTTGCGGGGAATAGGATAGCGGGATATCTTGAGCACTCCGCAGGGAACTCCGTCGGGGAAGTTCTCCATGAGATAGTTGTACGCGATACCGCAGGTTACGATAGCCAGGCTCTTGTCCTCTCCGGGGATGAACTTGTTGCGGGGATCGTTCAGGGCATCGTTCTCGAAGTCCACCTGATCCTTGATGAGCTGCTCGTTGCGGACTTTGGAGTTGGCCGGGAGCAGTACCCACTGGCGGGGATTCTCGGGATAGGATATCGGCTTCTGGGCCAGTACGTCCTCCCTGGCCTCCACCTCGGCCCTGGAGTGGGCCATACGGGTGGTGATGCGGAGCAGAACGGGAATCCTGCGTTTCTCGGAGAACTCAAATGCGTCGCGTACCATGTCGTAGGCTTCCTGCTGTGACGAGGGCTCGAAGACAGGTATCATCGCGAACTTGCCGTAGAAACGGGAGTCCTGCTCGTTCTGGGACGAGTGCATGGACGGGTCGTCCGCGGCCACTACCACCAGACCGCCGTTGGTTCCGGTCATGGCAGAGTTGACAAAAGCGTCGGCGGCTACGTTCATGCCGACATGTTTCATGCAGACAAGGGCGCGTTTGCCCATGTAGGACATACCGAGGGCCGCTTCCATAGCGGTCTTCTCGTTGGTGCACCATTTGCAGAAGATGCGTTCAGATGCCGGGTCGGCTTTCTGACGGTTCTGGATGTATTCGGTAATCTCCGTAGACGGAGTGCCGGGATAGGCATAGACTCCGGAAATTCCTGAATGTATAGCCGCCAGGGCTATGGCTTCATCGCCAAGTAACAGTAATTTCATAAAACTTTATGTTATCTATCAATTTTTAAGGAAAATCTCACTAAAGTTTCAAAATTATAATGAATAATCGTAAAAGGCAAAATTTTTTCCTCTAAATTATCTAAAGTCATTGAAAATGTCTATGTTTGTCCCCAATTTTTACTGACCATGAAAGTAATAAGCACAGTGGCGGAATTTGATGCCGCCCGCAAATTATTGGAAGACAAAACGGTAGGTTTCGTGCCTACCATGGGGGCCCTCCATGAGGGTCATGCATCGCTTATCCGCAGGGCCGTGTCGGAGTGCGGAGCGGTCGTAGTTTCCGACTTTGTAAATCCCACACAGTTCAACAATAAGACCGATTTCGAGACCTATCCCCGCAGGCTGGAGGATGACGCAGCATTCATAGAACCTATGGGTGTCTCTGTTCTGTTCGCTCCTACGGTGGAGGAAATGTATCCCGAGGGGACTGACTATAATAAGAAGGTGTTTGACCTAGGCGGTCTGGACCGGTACGGAGAGGGACCGCGCAGACCCGGACACTTCAACGGTATGGCGCAGGTGGTTACAAGACTTTTCGATATAGTGCGTCCGGACAGGGCTTATTTCGGAGAGAAGGACTTCCAGCAGCTGGCCATCGTGGAGTATTTTGTGAAGGCTCTAGGATACAATATTGAGATAGTGCGCTGCCCCATAGCCAGGGGAGCGGACGGACTGGCGCTCAGTTCCCGCAACAAGCTTCTGACTCCCGGACAGCGGGAGGCGGCTCCGCATATTTACCGTTCAATACTGAAGGCCAGGGATATGGTCGGCAGGATGCCCGTGGCCGAGGCCATAAAGGCTGTGGTGTCGCTGATTGACGCGGACAGCCGGCTCAGGACCGAATATGTGGAAATAATAAATTCATTAACTTTGCGCCCTGTGACGGACTGGAATGAAGCGGAGCACCTGCGGCTGACATGCGCGGTGTACGCCGGTCAGGTCCGTCTGATTGACAACATAGAGTTGAGATAGAATGTTTATCGAGGTTATCAAATCCAAAATCCACAGGGTGACGGTTACCCGTGCCAATCTGGACTACATCGGCAGCATCACTGTGGACAGGGCTCTGATGCGGGCCTCCGGCCTCTTTGAGGGCGAGAAGGTCTCGGTGGTCAATGTCACCAACGGCAACCGGGTGGAGACATACGTCATCCCTGGCGAGGAAGGCAGCGGAGCCATAGAACTGAACGGTGCTGCGGCCCATCTGTTCTCGGCGGGTGATATAGTGATCATAATGTCTTATGCGATAGTGACTCCGGAAGAGGCTGCGGACTTTCGTCCCAAAGTCGTATTCCCGGATACAAGGACAAACCGGCTTGTCAAGTGAGCGGTGTCCGGTCCAAGATAAAGAAAGTCCTTCAGTGGACCCTGATGCTGGCACTTGCGGCGGTGCTGCTGTATTTCGCGTTCCGCGGAGTGAAGTGGGAGGATTTTATCTCGGGAGTCCGGAACTGTAATTTCGCCTGGATTCTGGTGTCGATGCTGGCCAGTATCCTGGCGTTTGTGATAAGAGGACTCAGATGGAGGCTTGTCATGCTGCCGCTTAACCCGGCTATAACCCGCAGGGAAGCCTACGACGGTGTGACAATAGCGTATCTGACCAATTTCGCCCTGCCTCGTGCCGGTGAACTTGCCAGGTGCGGGGTTATCTCCGCTACGGGAAAGACCTCTTTCGAATCGGTGCTCGGCACTGTGGTGCTGGAGCGCAGCTGGGATATGGTGACATATCTGATAATCCTCTTTGTCGTCCTGCTGGCAGGAGAAAGCTCGTTCGGGCAGTTCGTGTCCGACGAGGTGTGGCAGCCTGCGGTCGATTCGATGCCGTTTGATATCCTCTGGCTGATAGGAGGCATTGCAGCCTTGTGCGTGGGGGCCTGCGTCCTGATATTCTGCTACAGGAAGCGTCTGAGCAGGTATAAATTTTTTGCCAAGCTGTTCTCCCTGGCCAAGGGGCTGATAGGAGGTCTGACAGCCGGCCTGAAAATGAGGGGGAAGTGGAGATTCCTGCTATATACCCTGCTGCTGTGGCTGTGTTATTGGATTATGAGTTATTCGACCATCCTGGCCATACCTCAGGTGGCCGGACTCAACTGGGTGGATGCCCTTTTCCTGATGGTGGTCGGCAGTCTCGGATGGATAGTGCCGGTGCAGGGCGGTATAGGCGCGTATCATTTCATCCTGTCCCTGGCCATGTCTTCCATATATTCCATTCCCAGAACTTCGGGCGTGATATTTGCAACTATCTCACATGAGAGCCAGGCCCTGACCATGCTGCTGTGCGGAGCGGTGTCCCTGACAGCCATATATACGGCCAGGCGTAGAAAAGAAAAACTGAAACAGTAAGATAGATTACGATGAAACTGAGAATTTCTGTTATGATATTGCTGGCCATGATGACAGTCGTCGATTCGATGGCACAGATCAGCCGTGTCAGGGACTCGGAATACTTTCCACGCAGTGAGATATACCTGCAGTACGGCACGCCTTCAGTAGTGGAACTTGCAACAAAGCTGAATTCCCGGTTCAGCTCGGAAGGTTATCGGGGAGACTCGCGCAATCAAAAGTTTTCCGGCATAGCCGCTGTCGGTTACAATTTCTTTGTTCATCCGAGAGTGTCGGTGGGTTTGGATTTCGGATACGGTTACGGCAGCGCCGATATGTATATAACCGATTCGGAGAGTATGCCCTTAGAGGCGCCAATATTTGTCTGCCGTTCCACTGTCAACAGTTATTCAGCCCATGTGTCTGCCTCGTATACTTATTGGCAGCAAGGTCCGATGGAATGCTCCGGCTCTCTTTATCTTGGTGTAACTTATCAGGATGAGTCAATAGTGCGGGGCAATGAGGATTATTTCATCCCCGAGGCCAACGACAGGCTGCGGTTCTCTTACCACATCACGGCCGTAAAGTTCCGTTACGGGGAGACGTTCGGCGGGTTTGCCGAGCTCGGCTTCGGCTACAGGGGATTGGTCAACGTCGGTCTGTCCATCAAGATCTGATATGTCCCGGTATCTTACTGGAAGAGTCCGAACAGGCGGGCGTCTATCTGGTCGCAGATCTGGCTGAAATCCTCTTTCCTGTCCTCGAACCGGCAGGTGTCCACGTCTACTATCAGTAACTCGCCCTTATAATCGGCTATCCACTTCTCGTACCGGTCGTTCAGACCGCTGAGGTAGTCGATGCGGATGCTGTTCTCGTACTCACGGCCGCGTTTCTGAATCTGCGCCACCAGATTGGGGATGGACGACCGCAGGTAGATGAGCAGGTCAGGATATCCGACCATGCGCTGCATCAGTTCAAACAGGGATGAATAGTTCTCGAAGTCCCGGGTGTCCATCAGCCCCATGTCGTGCAGGTTGGGAGCGAATATCATGGCGTCCTCGTAGATAGTGCGGTCCTGTATCACGTTCTTGCCTGAGTTCTGGAACTCCACGATGTCCTTGAGCCTCTTGTTGAGGAAGTACACCTGCAGGTTGAACGACCACCGCTGCATGTCGTTGTAAAAGTCCACCAGATAAGGATTGAAGTCCACCGACTCATAGTGAGGCTCCCAGCCGTAATGTCTTGCCAGCAGCCCTGTCAGGGTGGTCTTGCCGCTGCCTATGTTGCCTGCTACCGCTATGTGCATATTCTATTGACTTAATCTTTGTGCAAAAGTAAGGAAATTATTGTGAAATCATCCAGCCGCTGATGTTGTGAGTTTCCCGGTCAAAGTCGATCGCGACCTTGACGACGGGCAGGCCGCAGAGGACGAAGCGTTCGGGGTACTGCTTGAGGTCTATCTGCTGCATGGCGGCTTCCGCGCCGGCGTCGAGCTTCAGCTCCACTAAGTAGAGTTTAGAGGCGGTGCGCATGACCATGTCGACCCTGCCTTTCGGGGTACGTACCTCCACGTCCACATAGTATCCGAGGAGGGAGAAGATGATGTAGAGCATCTGCTGCCAGTGGCCCTCGTAACCGGTGTTGTCGGTGTAGAGGACGGTGCCGAGGAATGTCTGGAGGAGGCGGAGGGCGCCGTCGATGTCCTCGTTCAGTATGGCTCCGTATATTCTGGCGACGGTGGTTGAGGCCTCGGTGGTGCACGGCGGGGTGACATAGTAGGGCAGGAGGGAGCGCATCAGGCCTATGCGCACCTCGTTGTTGGGAATATCCAGCGTGTAGAGGTCAATTATCCGGTCGTATGCCTTGATGGTGATATAGCCGCTCTGATACAGCAGCGGAGTTATCTCCGTCATTCTCTCCGTCGGGGCATCAAACGCCGGGGCAGGGGCTGAGTTTCCTCCTATGCGTGAGGGTGTGACGTGGAATTTTCTCATCATCTCTATCAGGTAGGTCGGTGTGCCGCTGCCGAACCAGTAGGAGTCGAGCTTGGCATTGGCAAATGCCATGAGGAGGCTGAACGGGTTGTAGATGTCCGGCGAAGGCCAGGTGAAGTGGTAGCCGTCGTATTTGGATTTCAGTTTGTCCAGTGTCTCCTCGCGGCTGAGTTCCAGCCTCTGGGCCAGTATGTCGATGTCCGGACTCATCTGGGTGAGCATCTCTTCCTCGGAGATGCCGCATACGGCTGCGTACTGCTCCAGCATGCTGATGTTCTCCAGGTTGTTGAGCTCGCTGAAGATGCTGAGCTGGGAGAACTTGGTGATGCCGGTCATGAAAACGAAGCGGAGGTATGGGTCGCAGGCCTTGAGGGGGCTGTAGAAGTTGCGCATGACGTTGCGGAGTACCGGGAGGGTCGTATCCTCGTGTACTACGTCTAATAGGGGTGCATCGTATTCGTCGATGAGCACGACTACTTTCTGCCCGGTCTGCCTATATGCGGTCTCTATCAGATTTTTCAGCCTGAGGTTGGACTCTTTGTTTTCGGGAACGATACCGTACTCCCTTTCGTGCCACGAGAGCTGGTTGCCCAATGCCGCCTCCAACTGCTCTTTCTCCATGTGCTTTGCGATGCTCATGTCGAAGTGCAGCACCGGATACACCGTCCAGTCTTTCTCCAAGGCATCGATGGCCAGCCCCTGAAACAGTTCCTTCCTTCCCTCGAAGTAGCTGTGCAGCGTAGATACTAACAGTGACTTGCCGAACCTCCTCGGGCGGCTCAGGAAGATGTACCTCGCCCCCGAATGAGTCATTCGGTACACATACTCAGTCTTGTCGATGTACAGGTAATTCTCATTCCGTATATCCGCGAATGTCTGTATGCCTATCGGGTAGAGTCTCTGCTGTGTGTCCATGGTCATGTGATTTTGTTTCCGACTTCAAATTTAGTTAAATTAGCCGAGATTCGGTAAATCTTGCTATTTTTGCTATATGATTCAGACTTTTTATTTCAACGACCTGCGCACCTGCTGCTACGTGCTCTATGACGAGGCGGGCGAGTGCGCCATAATAGACCCGGGCTGCATCAAGCAGTCGGAGAAGGACAGACTGGTGAAGTTTATCGAGGAGAAGCATCTGCATCCCCGGATGATACTCCAGACCCACGGCCATTTCGACCACGTGATGGGCAATGCCTTCGTGGCCTTGAAGTGGAACATACCCACATACATCGCCGCAGCCGACATTCCCCAGATAAGACGGGCAAGCTCATACGGCAGCTATTTCGGCTATGAGTTCGAACAGCCCTCCGAGGACCTTATGGATATGAAGGACGGCGACATCATCAACGTAGGCTCGATACAGCTGAAAGTGCTGGAGTCACCCGGCCATACGGAAGGCGGAGTCCTGCTTTATGACGAGCAGGGCGGCTATGTGTTCACAGGCGACACCCTGTTCTGCGGCAGCATAGGCCGGACGGACCTGCCGGCCGGAGATTTTGACAAGCTCAGTGAGAGCATCCGGACCAAGGTGCTGCCCCTGCCCGCCGATACCGTAGTATATCCAGGACACGGCCCCGCTACCGACATCGGACGCGAGAAGATGACCAATCCCTTCCTGGAAGACATCATAGCCAGGGAGATAGACCGGCAGCAGACTCAGGCGGAGACTCAGAACGCATAGCGTGATGCAGGACAGTGAGTACATAGACATCTGCAAGGCCTCGGTCCACAACCTCAAGGGCATATCGCTCAGGATACCGCGGCACGCCCTTGTAGTGGTCACCGGCCTGAGCGGCAGCGGCAAGTCCTCGCTGGCCTTTGACACCATCTACGCCGAGGCCCGCCGACGCTATATGGACACCCTGTCCGCTTACGCCAGGCACTACATCGGTGTGATGGAGCGGCCCGAGGTGGAGAGCATCGACGGCCTCAGCCCCACCATCGCCATAGAGCAGAAGAGCACCAACCGCAATCCCCGCTCCACCGTGGGCACCATAACCGAGATTTCGGATTTCCTCAGACTACTCTACGCCAGGGCCTCCACGGCCTATTCGCCCGTAACAGGCAAGCCGATGGTCAGATACACCGACTCCGGCATCGTGGATCTCATCATGAAAGAATACAATGGGCGGAAGTGCATCATCCTGGCCCCGCTTGTAAAGGGCCGCAAAGGCCACTACCGTGAACTCTTCGACAGTCTGCTGAAAAAGGGATTCTCCTCGGTCCGGATAGACGGGGAGATACGTCAACTGGGGGACATGGCCTCCGGAGTGGACCGCTACAAGGTACATTTCATAGAGGTGGTGATAGACCGGGTCGTGCCCAAGGAAGAGGACGGGAAGCGCATACGCAACTCGGTGATGTCCGCCCTGACTCAGGGCAAGGGCTCGCTGATGATTCTGGATCCCGACACAGGAGAGGTGCGTCATTTCAGCAAGCACTTCATCTGCCCCGACAGCGGTATATCCTTCCCCGAGCCTGCACCCCATACATTCTCATTCAACTCCCCGGCGGGAGCCTGCCCCGTATGCAATGGACTCGGTACCATACGGGAGGTGGATATGGCTAAGATCGTGCCGGACTCCTCGCTCTCAATCGCCGAGGGAGGCATCGCTCCGCTGGGCAAGAAACGCGACAATGCCGTATTCACGATCCTGGAAGCGGTGGCCCGCAAATACGGATTCTCCCTGTATGAGCCGATAAAGGACGTATCGGAGGAAAATATGAATATCATTCTCAACGGTTCGGAGGATCTCGTAAGGGTAGACACCCACGGAGGGCTGTCCGAGATGGTGGCTTTCCCGGGACTGCTCTCCAGGCTGGACAGGGACGGGGAGGATGAAGACAATACCATGGCCCGCAGGTATTCCACCGATGCCGTATGCCCTGAATGTCACGGCAAGCGTCTTCGAAAAGAATCGCTGTGTTTCAAGATAGGCGGCCTCGATATCACCGAGGTCTCCGACATGGATGTGAACGTACTGTACGACTGGGTGGGCGGTCTGAAGGACAAGCTTGATCCGAGAGGGCAGGCGGTGGCGGCTGATATCGTCAAGGAACTCCGGGAACGGATAGGCTTCCTGGTGGATGTCGGTCTGTCCTATCTCTCGCTGAGCCGCAGCACCATGTCGCTCAGCGGTGGCGAGAGCCAGCGCATCCGACTGGCCACCCAGATCGGCTCGAAGCTGGTCAATGTGCTGTATATCCTGGACGAGCCCAGTATCGGCCTGCACCAGAGCGACAACATAAAGCTTATCAACTCCCTCAAACGGCTGCGCGACGAGGGCAACACGGTCATGGTCGTGGAACATGACGAGGAGATGATGCGCAACGCGGACTGGATAGTGGATATCGGACCGGGCGCAGGAGAGAAAGGAGGAGAGGTGCTGTTCTCCGGACCGCCTCAGCTCAAACTGGAGCCGGCATACAGACTGCCGGAAAATCTTCCCGTCATAGACCGGGAAAGCGAGGGCGGATACACTTTCGAGTATCTGAAAGGCTCGCGGCAGATAGCTGTTCCGGCATACCGCCGTCCAGGCAACGGCAAGTTCATAGAACTCAAGGGTGCTTCGGGTAACAACCTGAAGGATGTCGATATACGCATACCCCTGGGCTGTATCGTGGGTGTAAGCGGAGTCAGCGGCAGCGGCAAGTCGTCCCTTATCAACGACACTCTAATGCCGGTAATCAGCAACAGGCTCTACCGTTCCAAATACAATGTGCTGCCTTACACTTCTCTGGAAGGGCTGGACAACATAGACAAGCTCGTGGAGATAGACCAGTCTCCGGTGGGACGCTCCCCGCGCTCCAACCCGGCCACCTACACCGGTGTGCTTACACCGATACGCAGTCTGTTCGCCGAGACACCCGATGCAAAGATACGCGGATTCAAGTCCAACAAGTTTTCCTTCAACGTCAAGGGCGGTCGCTGCGAGGCCTGCAAGGGAGCCGGGGTGGAGGTCATAGAGATGAACTTCCTGCCATCGGTTACGGTCACTTGCAAGGAGTGTCACGGCAAGCGGTTCAACCCGGATGTCCTTGCGGTCAAATACAAAGGAAAGAGCATCAACGACGTGCTGGAGATGACCATCTCCCAGGCCGTGGAGTTCTTCGCCCCCGTGCCGTCCATAGCCCGCAAGCTCAAGACCCTTGAGGACGTGGGGCTGGGCTACATCCGTCTGGGTCAATCCTCGCTGACTCTCAGCGGCGGAGAGAACCAGAGAGTCAAGCTGGCCGCCGAACTTTCGCGCCAGGAGACAGGACGCACTCTGTACATCCTCGACGAGCCGACCACGGGACTGCATTCGGAGGACATCGCCGTGCTGCTGGACGTGCTCCAGAGGCTGGCCGAGGGAGGCAATACGGTCATCATCATCGAGCACAACCTGGACGTGCTCAAGTCCGTGGACTACCTCTTCGACATGGGCCCGGCGGGAGGCCGCGACGGAGGCCGTATCGTCTCGCAGGGCACTCCCGAACAGGTCGCCTCTGACCCCGCCTCCGTCACCGGCCCCTACCTCCGCCCCCTCTTGAACCTATAATATGAAAGATATGATTACGGTATACTGCGACAGCCTGCAGGGCTTTTATGACTGCGAACCCGGGATGACCATAGGCGAACTTTCCCGGAAGATAGACACCGGATGCGGATATCCGGTAGTGGCCGCACTGGTGGACAATATGCTTAAGGAACTGACCTTCCCGATATACACTCCGCATACCATAAAGTTTCTGGACTGCACTCATCCGGACGGACGCAGGACTTACTCCAGGTCCCTGTCATTCGTGCTGCAGAAAGCCGCTGTGGACATGTTCCCCGACCTGCAGCTGTTTCTGGACTATACCCTGCCCAACGGTCTGTACGGAGAGTTGCGCAGACCCGCTGAAGGCGAAGCCTTCGTCACGGAGCCGGCAGGAGCCGACAAGGTCGGGACATTGAGAAAGCGGATGGAAGAGATTATCCGGGCCGACCTGCCGTTCGAAAAGACCAAGATGACCAATGACGAGGCCGCCGCCCTGTTCCGCAGGAACGGGCGCAGTGAGAAAGCCGCTCTCGTAGCGGACATGGAGAAATTCTTTGTCTCGGTATACCTGCTGGACGGCTATGCCGACACTTTCTACGGCCCGCTGCTGGAGCGCACGGGGCAGATCGACGTATTTGACCTCATTCCCTATGGTGAGGGATTCTGCCTTCAGGCTCCATCGGCCAGCGACCCGTCGGTAATATCTCCGTATAAATACCAGGACAAGCTCAGCGCGGTGTTTAAGGAAAACTCCGAATGGTGCTCCATCCTCGGAGCCCACGGCATCGGCTCGGTCAACGAGTCCGTCAAGAAAGGTCAGGCCAGGGAACTGATTGCCGTGGCCGAGTCCCTGCACGAGAGGAAGTACGTCAAGATTGCCGACATGATCCATGACAGGCGCGACAAAGTAAAGCTGGTCCTCATAGCCGGCCCGTCCAGTAGCGGCAAGACGACCACCTCAAAGCGCATAGCGTTGCAGTGTAAGGTGCTGGGTCTCAATCCGCTCGTAATAGCGATGGACGACTACTTCCTCAATCGGGAGAAGACGCCCAGGGACGCAAACGGAGAATACGACTTTGAAAGTATCTACGCTCTGGACCTACCCTTCCTCGGGGCCCAGCTCAACGACCTCTTTGACGGGAAGGAGGTGGAGTTGCCCAAATACGATTTCGTGAAGGGTGAGCGGCATTTTGACGGCCGCAGGATGAGGATGAAAGAGGGGGACATACTGATCATGGAAGGCATCCACGCCCTCAATCCCGAGCTGACAAAGCATATTGACGGTGAGAAAGTCTTCCGCGTCTTCGCCTCGGCTCTTACCTCTCTGTCGGTGGACGAGAACAACTACATCTCCACAGCCGACAACCGTCTGCTGCGCCGTATGGTCCGGGACAATTTTACCCGGGGCATCACCCCCGAGGAGACCATCCTGCGCTGGAAGAGTGTCCGTGCCGGTGAGGAGAAGAACATCTTCCCCTTCCAGGAGAACGCCGACGTGATGTTCAACTCCGCCCTGCTCTTCGAACTGCCCCTGCTGCGCTACTATGCCGAGCCGCTGCTTGAGCGCATTCCGCCTCTGTCGGAAGCCTACGCAGAAAGTGTGCGCCTGCGCAAGTTCCTATCCTACATCACCCCTCTGACCCCGGACGAGATAGACTGCATTCCCCCGACTTCCGTCATGCGCGAGTTTATAGGAGGAAGTACATTCGAGTATTGACAGACCTGCTATCGGAGCCAGGTTTCGGGGTTCTGCTTGTCGGTGCCCTTCCAGAGCTGGAAGTGGAGCTCGGCGTTGCCGTCCTCGTTGGTACTGATCTGTCCGATGCGGTCTCCGGTATTCAGTTTGTCTCCGCTCTTGACAAATACCTGCCTGAGCTTGCAGTAGAATGTGAAGTATTCACCGTGCTGGACGAGGACGCACTGGTCGTAGCCGGGCATTACCAGCACCTGCTTGACCACTCCGTCAAAGACAGCGGTGGCGTTGCTGCCGGCGGGAGACGATATGTTGATGCCGTTGTTGTACGGCATTTTGAGATTCTTGAATACCGGATGGTAGGTCTGTCCGAATTTCTGAATGACCACTCCGTTCTGCACCGGCCACGGCAGCCTGCCCTTGTTCTCTCCGAATTTGGCCGACAGGGCATAATCCACTTTCGGCCCTTCTCCTGAATTCTGCTGCCTGACAGCCTCGGCCAGGATTCTCTCGATCTCCTTGTTGAGCCGCTCCACTTCCTTCTGCTTCTGCTGGAGCTCCTTTTTCAAGGATTTCTCATTTTTTGTCAACTGGACGACCATGCTGTTCATCTTCTTCTCCTCGGCCGTCAGGGTCTCTCTTTCCCGCTCTCTTTCAGTCCGGGCGGCTACGGATTCCGCCTTAAGACCTTCCAGCCGGGCCGTCTCCATACGCAGTTCATATTCGGTGTCCTTGATCTGCGTGGCTTGTCTGCGGATTGAGGAGGAGATGTTCTTCAGGTAGGACCATCTGCGCAGACCCTGATTGATGTCCTTGCTGGAAAGAAGATACATGAACCATACCTTATTGTCCCGGGTCTTGTAGGCTCCGAGCACCAGGTCCGCGTGGTATTTTCTGAGCGTGTCCAGTCTGGCATTCAGACGGTCTATCTGGGCGTTTGTCCCGGCTATGTCATTGTTGTAGCCGGCTATGTCGCTGTTCAGCTGAGCTATCAGTTTTTTTCTGGCGTTGAGTTTCTGTCTCGTCAGGATAAGAGTGTTGAGGCTTTCCTTACGCTTGCTGGTGTTGGCGTCCAGCTGCTTGTCGATAAGGGCGATTTCCTGCTCTATCTGCTTTTTGCGCTCTTTCTGCCGGCTGACATCCTGTGCGAGGACAGGGACTGCGGCAAGGACAAGCAACAATATGGTCGTCAGTCTTTTCATTGTTTCTTTATCTGTTCCCTTCTCTCCTGTATTTTAGCACTCAGGCCCATATCCGGATCCAGCCTGTCGGCATTGCCCCAGTATAGGAAGGCCAGATTGTATTCTTTCAGTGCGAACAGAGTCTCCGCATAGTGGTCGAGTATGACGGCGCTTGAGTCACCTCCGTATATCTTGGCCTTCTCCAGGTATTTCCGGGCTTCCTTATAGTCTCCGGTCAGGTAGAGCAGCCATCCGTAGGTATCCAGATAGGTCGGATTCTCCGGCTCGTTGAGTACGGTCTTCCGGCTCATTTCCAGGGCTTTTTTCAGCTGGCGGCCCTCCTCGCTGAGATAGTAGGCGTAGTTGTTGAGGATGGGACTGTAATTGTCGTCGATCTTAAGGCCTTTCTCGTAGCATGAATACGATTTGCGTCGGTCGCCTATCTCGTGATAAAGGTCTCCGAGCGATCCGTAGCAGTTGAGGAGAACCGGATGGCCGTCCGGTGCTGCTTTGAGTATCTGGCGGTACATGTCTATGGCTGACCTGGCGTCTCCTTTCTGCCAATAGGCGATGGCTATGAGTTCCCGGAGAGTGAAATGGTCCGGGAACAGGCTCAGGGTCTCTTCAGCTACTGGAATCAGGGCATCCCAGTCCTGCATATAGTAGAGCTGTCCCATATATGTCATGCGGACAGATTCTATATCAGGATGAAGTTCCATGTTGCGGTGCAGGATGTCCATCCCTCTGTCGGTGCTGTCGATGGCGATGAAGTACATTCCGGCCATAGTCAGAACGGATGTGTCCGCAGGGTGGGCATTCAGAGTGCTTACAACCATGGTGTCTACCTGAGGCCTGAATATCTGGACCATGCCTGAGGGGAAGATGATTTCCTCCATATAGCTGGTTTTCATCAGAGGGCTGATCTGCGGGTCTGCCAGAAACGGATCGATGTTTTTGAAGAAATTGATGAAATCCCGTTTGACCCGGTATATCTCCGCCATTCCGAAGTATGCCGGGGTGTAGTCAGGTTCCATGGATACAGCCTCTTGGTAATAATGCAGGGCGGTGGAATCATCGTATCTGGTCTTGTAGAGGTCGCCGAGAATGAGGGCTGTTCTGGGAGACGGGGAATATTCATTCATCTTGAGAGCCTGAGTCAGGGCCTCGTCGTACTTGCTCTGCGCCATAAGTATCTCGTACCGGGCATTGCCGGTGATCTCCGAGTATCCGCGCATCCGGTCGATCCGGTCCAGGATTTCCAGAGCCTCGTCCAGTCTGTTGTTCCGCATCAGAAGATCGGTCAGCTCATAATAGTAACTGCTTTTGTCCGGGTAGTCCTCAATCAATGCGCTGTAGGCATCTATGGCGCGGTCGGACTCTCCTATGCCGCTGTACAGCCTGGCGGTGGTCAGCCTGTACCATTGGTTCCCGGGAGAGAGACTGGCGGCTTTGCCGAGATACTCAAATGCAGTGTCTGTGTCGTTTTCCCCGAGCCGGATCATGGCCAGGTAGTACCATGCGGCGTCGTTTTCGGGATTGAGCCTTACGCTTTCGGACAGCATCTTGCCGGCTTCGGCATAATTTCCTGCGCAGTATTCGCGGACACCTTCTATATAGTAATCCGCCGCACTGACCGAATCCTTATCGGAAGCATGTGCCGGGGCGATGCCGGATGACAGCAGCAGTATGACCTGAAATATGATTGTGGCGTATAATTTCATGCTGAATAATTATTATACCGAGACAAATATACAATATTCAAGCCGAAGATGCAGCAATTTCGTTTATTTTTGCATCTAATAAGAAGACACAGAAATGTCGTCAGGCAGTTTTGACCGAGCAAGTGAAGAAGTGCTTGTCCTGGGATGCCAGAGACAGGACAGAAAGGCCCAGCGGGCTTTATACGAGAGGTACTCCTCCCGTATGTTTTCTGTTTGTATGAGGTATGCCAGGGACAGGGGGGAGGCGGAGGACCTGCTGCAGGAAGGCTTTATGACGGTCTTCACCAAGATCGGCTCATTCAATGCGCTGGGCTCTCTGGAGGGCTGGATGCGGAAGGTGTTTGTGACTACCGCACTGATGAAATTGAGGAAAGGAGACGTGCTCAAGGATGCGGCTGATGTGGATGATGCGGCAAGAAAGGTGATGAGCGACGATGATATTCTGGCCGGAATAAGCGGCAGGGACATCGTGAGGATTATCTCGGGAATGCCGGACGGTTTCAAGGCGGTCTTCAATATGAGCGTGATCGAGGGGTACTCGCATCCGGAGATAGCCGAGAGACTGGGCATATCCGAAGGCACCTCGAGATCTCAGCTCAGCAGGGCCCGGACATGGTTGCAGGAGAAACTGCAGGAATGGAGGAAAAACAGATGAAAGACGAGATATTCGATAGGAAGATTAAAGAACTGGCGGATTCTTATTCAGAGGCTCCGGCCCCGGAACTTTGGGATAGAATCGAGTCCGGTCTTGACCGTAGACGCAGGATGGTGAGATGGAGAAGAGCTGTGTCCTATGCGGCAGCGGCAGCTGTTGTGGCAGGATTTTTTGTAACAGCTTTGTTATATCCTTCGGATCCGATGCCGCAGCATGATGTGCTTGCAGTGGTAGGACAGGAGGATGTCAGCGGAGAGGACGGCTATATACGGGAGAGGATTCCGGCTCTGACACCGGTACGGGCAATCAAAGGCAGTGTCTCGGCGCAGGACATACCTGTGATGTCTGTAGTTAGCCGTCCGGCGGCTGCAGTGCCCCGGCAGTCTTCTCAGTCCGATGAAAGGATAGGGACTGTCGCTCTGGAGGTGCGGAAGAATATTGAGAAAAGCAGGCCGTCTCTTCCATCAATCTACGACAAGAGAGTGCAGACTGAATATATAGCCATGGCCGGAGATATGGATGCAGTTACTGACAGGAAATCCCCTTCCTTTTCTATCGCTGCAAGCGGACATCTTTCGCCTACCGATGCCACCGGCAATGTGGATTTCTCTCAGCCCAGCTATACCCTCGGAGGCAGTGCGGCCTCATCATCTGTGGGTATGCTGCCGGTTTCTGAACCAAGACATTATTTCCCGGTGTCCGTCGGTCTTGAACTCAAATACTCATTCCTCAATGACAGGCTTGGAGTGGGCCTGGGTGTCAACTATACATTCCTGAACAGTCAGTACGATGCTCTTGTAGACAGGACATATGAGGGCGATGTGGAACAGTCCATACATTATATAGGAGTTCCGTTGAATTTCTATGTCAATATTCTTTCAGGCAAGCGGATTACATTCTATGCCAATGCCGGATGTATGGTGGAGAGGGCTGTCAGGGTGGATTATGATATAACGGATCTGTATGGGATACGGTACCGCAAGAGTCTGGATCCGGTCGGAGTTCAGTGGTCGGCCAATGTTGGCATAGGCTTGGAATACCGTATCTGGGATTTCATGGGTATATACGTGGATCCGCGTCTGACTTATTTCTTTGACTGCGATCAGCCTTATTCGGTCAGGACGGAGCAGCCCCTGCAGTTCAATCTTGAGCTGGGCTTCCGTTTCCATATCTGAGCTTGAGCTCCTTGGCCATTCTGGATGCGAAGATGAACTCCTCCAGCTCCTTGTTGTCGGACAGGAGGATGTCCTTGTTGGAGCCCTCCCACAGTTTTCTGCCTTTATAGATGAACAGCACCTTGTCTCCGATCTCCATTACGGAGTTCATGTCGTGGGTGTTGATGATGGTCGTGATGCCGTACTCCCTGGTGATTTCCTGTATCAGCCTGTCTATCATCACTGATGTCTGTGGATCCAGGCCTGAGTTGGGCTCGTCGCAGAAGAGGTATTTTGGATTGAGTGCGATGGCCCTGGCGATGCCGACCCTTTTCTGCATTCCGCCCGAGAGTTCGGAGGGATATTTGTCATTGACGTTTTCCAGACCGACCCTTCTGAGGCAGAAATTGACTCTGTCCAGCTTCTCGGACCGGCTCATGTCGGAGAAGAAGTTCAGGGGGAACATTACATTTTCCTGGGCGGTGGCGAAGTCGAACAGGGCACTGCCCTGGAACAGCATTCCGATCTGGCTCCTTGTGGCTTTCTTCTCCTTCAGCGGCAACTTGTTGAAGACCACGTCTCCGAACAGAACCTCTCCCTCGTCGGGCTCCAGCAGTCCGATTATGGACTTCAGAAGTACGGTCTTTCCCGAGCCGCTGGCTCCTATCACCAGGGAACATTCTCCCGGACGGTACTGAGTGGAGATATCGCTTATGGCCGCTCTGCCGTCAAAGTATTTTGTAAGATGGTGTACGGTTATCATTACAGCATGATTCTGGTTAGGATTAGGTTGGAGATGAGGATCAGGGCACTGGCTGCCACTATTGCCGTGGTGGATGACTTTCCTACGCCCAGGGAGCCTCCTTTGGCGTAGTATCCGTAATACGCTGATATGGAACTTATGATGAAACTGAACACAGCCGTCTTTATCAGACTGTATGTGATATAGTAGCCGTTGAACGCGAAACGGATGCCGGTGATGTAGTCGGAGACCTTGATCATGCCGGTCAGGTAGACAATCAGCCAGCCGCCCAGCAGTCCCATCGCTATGCTCATGAGCGTAAGCAGCGGGTTGAGGAGGGTGGTGGATGTGATCTTTGGCAGGACCAGGAAGTTGGCGGAGTTGATGCCCATCATCTCCATCGCGTCTATCTGCTCCGTAATCCGCATAGTCCCTATCTCGGAGGAGATGTTGGAGCCTATCTTGCCGGCCAGGATGAGGCACACCATAGTGGAGCAGAACTCCAGGACAAGGGACTCACGGGTCATGTATCCGATGTACATCTTCGGCAGGAAGGGGGAAGTCATGTTGTTGGCGGTCTGGATGACCAGAACGGCACCGATAAATACGGATATCAGGGCGATGAGCGGAATGGAGTTGATGACCAGTTTCTCGGCCTCGATGAAGAACTGCCTGACGGACAGCCGCCACTTTTCGGGCCGCCTGAACACCAGCCTGAGGAACATCAGATACCGTCCGGTCTCGTATAGGAAATGCCTTATCATGTCCTCAAAGGTACTGATAATATCGTTAAAGTGGCCGGAGAATTTTTAAAAACATAAAAAGTTTCTTTATTAATGCCTTGTCTGTAAAATATCTGCTGACTGTCTGTTGCCGGAAACAAATGCCCGGATTATCTTGCCCCGGTTAATTGTTCAGATATGAGTGACAGCGGTTCTTTGTGCAGGACATTCAGCGCGACATGCATCGGTCTGGATGTCGTTAGAGTGACGGTGGAGGTGTCCATCAGTCCCGGTGTGGGTGTTTTTCTGGTCGGCTTGCCGGACAATGCGGTGCGGGAGTCCTTGCTTCGGGTCACGACGGCCATGCAGCGCAACGGGTTCTCCATTCCGGGGCGGAAAACGGTGGTCAATATGGCTCCTGCCGATATTAAGAAAGAAGGCTCGGGCTATGACGCGGCGATAGCTGTGGCGATGCTGACGGCCTCTGGACAGATGTTCTTTCCGAATCCGGATAAGTTCCTGATAATGGGGGAACTGGCATTGGACGGCCGGCTTAGGAAGATACGCGGAGCCCTGCCGGTGGCGGTAAAGGCTGCGGAGATGGGTTTTCGCGCTCTGGTGCTGCCGCGTGAGTCGGCGGCCGAAGCCTCGTGGGCGGAGAACATAAAGGTGTACGGGGTGTCAGACCTGCAGGAGATGGCCGTCGTGTTGGGGGAGCAGGAAGAAGCCTCGGTATTTGAAGTGCCTAAAAGACAGTATAGCCCTTCTGTGGAGGAACCGCTGTTTGATTTCTCGGAGGTTGCCGGACAGTATTTTGCCAAACGCGGTCTGGAGATAGCGGCTTCGGGCGGACACAATGTCCTGCTTTATGGTCCGCCCGGCTCCGGCAAGAGCATGATGTCCAAGTGTATGGCTTCTATTCTGCCGCCTATGAGCCTTGGAGAGGCTATTGAGACCAGCATGGTGTATTCGGTGGCGGGACTGCTGGATGAGAGTACGGGACTGCTTACCCGCCGGCCTTTCCGCGCCCCGCATCATACGGCCAGTACGGTGGCGATGGTCGGAGGCGGCAGCAGGGCTGTCCCTGGTGAGATTTCACTGGCCCACAACGGTGTCCTGTATCTGGACGAGGTGGCCCAGTTTGCTCCGGGAACGTTGGAGGTGTTGCGTCAGCCTCTGGAGGACAGGCATATTACGGTGTCGAGGGCCAGGTACAAGGTGGATTTTCCGGCCTCGTTCATGCTGGTGGCCTCGATGAACCCATGTCCGTGCGGCTATGCCGGAGAGGATGACGGCAGGTGTACCTGTACTCCGGCGATGATTCACCGTTACCGTTCCAGGCTCTCCGGCCCGTTTCTGGACAGAATGGACCTCAATATCAATGTGAAGGCAGTGGACACCCGCTCCATGTCCATGGCTCCTTCGGAGGAGAGCAGCAGGGCGGTGGCCGAGAGGGTTGCAGCCGTCAGGGAAGTGCAGGCGCGTCGGTTTGCCGGTGAGGGCATATTCACCAACGCGCAGATGCTTCCGTCTCATCTCCAGCGTTTCTGTAAGGTCGGAGATGATGCGGCACGGCTTCTGCAACGGCTGATGGACAGTTACCGTCTCTCGGCCAGAGGCTATGTCCGTATCCTGAAAGTAGCGCGTACTATCGCAGATATGTCCGGCTCGGAAGAGATCAGGCCGGAGCACATCTCGGAAGCTGCCCAGTACCGCTTTCCCGATAATTAATGTAAGAGCAGATGTTAAATCAAAGCAGTAAAAGTGTTCATCCTTTTGTATTTCAAAATACAATCATTATTTTTGCATATAATCAAAGCATTGAGATTATGTGCAAAAATAATGATTGTATAAAAGAGACAGCAGCCTATATTTATTCTGTATTGAATGAAAGGGTTTCTCTTTCTCCGTTAGAGAAACGGCTATCGGATACGATGCCTATTGCAGTGGCCCGGAATTTCAAACTTTACAAAGGTGGATTATTCGATCGTACCGTTATATTTGCCTTAACTCATGACGGAAATGCTATGTCTCCGGCTTTGTTGAAACGGATATTTAATCTGATAGAAAGCAGATGCGGAAACCCGGTTATACTTGTGGCAGACAACATAGCATCTTACAATATAGGAAGATTGACAGCGCAGAGATTGAATTTTATCATTCCGAGGAAGCAGATGTTCATCCCATCGCTTTTGATTGACCTTAAAAAAGCAAGAACCAAAGGGACGGATATAAAGGAAGTCATACCTCCCATAGCACAATGCCTGCTGCTTTACCATCTGGAGGTGGCTTCCATCGACGGGTGCGGGGCAAAGGCTCTGATGAAAATCTTTCAAGTTTCATATTCAACCGTCAATCGTTCTTTACGTTGGTTGAGCAAAAGCGGTCTGGTCTCGCTTGAAGGAGGAAAGACAAAAGAGGTAAGATTGTGTTACTTCGGAAAGGAACTTTGGGAGAAGGCTTCGCCCTTATTTGTCTCTCCGGTTGAAAAAACATTATTTTCCGACTTTATTCCCGAGGAGAGTCTTAAATGCGGCATAAATGCCCTGTCGGAATATACAATGATCAATGAGGATGATATGGACATGTATGCTTTGTGCAAAACTGATATACAACGATCGGATATTCCCTTGGACAAGGAATATGGTACATTCAGTATTGAGGTCTGGAAATATGATCCGAGGCTATTGAGCCGTACTGGAACCGTTGACAGGCTGTCATTGTATTTGTCACTAAAAAACAACGAAGATGATCGCATTCAAATAGAATTGGATAATCTTATAAACGGCATGAAATGGTAAAAGGTATTGAGAAATTCAAGAAGTTCTTTGAAGGATTTGAGGATTGTTATGTCGTAATAGGCGGTACTGCATGTGAAATTCACGAGGAGTTGTATGCACAGATTCCGAGAGCAACTAAAGACATCGACATTATTCTGATTGTTGAAGCGCTTTCACATGAATTTGTCGCCCGGTTTTGGGAACTGGTGAAAGCCGCAGGATATGAGCGACGCAATATTGGAACGAGTCAAGGCAATCAGCGCCGGCATGAGTATTATCGGTTTATGAAACCGGCAAATATGGAGTTTCCATATCAGATAGAGCTTTTTTCGCGTAATATAGGACTGTTGGACTTTCCTGAAGATATACGCATAACCCCCATTCCGACAGATGATGACCTGTCAAGCCTTTCGGCCATACTCATGGATGAAGACTATTACAATTTCACAATAGGACACAGTTATGTTGAAGACGGGGTTCATATTGCAAATGTAGAGAGTCTTATCTGCTTAAAATGTAAAGCATTTCTTGAAATGTCAGAGAGAAAGGCACAAGGTGGCCAAGTGGATGGCAAGCATATACAGAAACACAAAAAGGATGTGCTCAGACTTGCAGCCATGCTCGCTCCTTCCGACAGGTTTGAGGATGTGCCGCAGACATTAAAAGAGGATGTGTCACAATTCTGTGATAAAATAATGGGGAAGCTTCCCGGCCAGGATTTTTTTAAATCGGCCGGTTTGCGGAACATTGACGGAAAGCAGATTATCGGGCAATTGAAAAGCAGTTTTCAAGTCCATACATCTGATTAAGAAAAAATCCATAACTTTGTACATTATTGATGCTGACGTTATGGGAAAGATAATAATCGATGGTGTTGATGATCTGGACAGGGCGGCCCGGGAGTTTCTGAAACAGACCGAAGGAGTCAGGATATATGCTTTTTACGGTTCGATGGGAGCCGGCAAGACGACTTTTATATCAGCAATCTGTCGTGTACTTGGAGTAGGGGACGAGGTGGCCAGTCCTACATTCACCATTGTAAACGAATACCGCTCTGCGGATGGGCAGGTTGTGTACCATTTTGATTTTTACAGGATAGAGAGGCTTCAGGAGGTACTGGACATCGGCTATGAGGAGTATATTGACAGTGACGGCATATGCCTTATGGAGTGGCCGGAGAAGATAGAGGACATCCTTCCCGAAGACACCCTTAAAGTGCATATCAAGGAGCAGCCCGGCGGCTCCCGCGCAGTAACATTTTGATTAATACGTAAATTCTTGTCAGATGTGGAAATATTTGGTCATAGGCTCCGGACTGGCGGGACTGTACGCCGCTCATAAGGCATCGGCTTACGGGCCTGTCCTGGTGGTTACTAAAAAGGCTTTGAGGGACAGCAACTCCTATAATGCCCAGGGCGGTATAGCCGCCGTGACGGACATCGAGGACAATCCGGAGATCCATTTTACCGATACCGTAATCGCAGGACGCGGTCTGTGCGAGAACAAGGCTGTGGAAGTGCTGGTGCAGGAAGGTCCGCAGCGTATCAAGGAGATAATCGGCGAGGGCATGAAGTTCGACACCGAGAACGGCAAGCTCTCGCTCGGTCTGGAGGGCGGACATCACCGCAAGCGCATACTTCATGCGGGAGGCGACTCCACCGGCCGGTACATCACGGAGTTCCTTATATCGAAGGTGCAGTCCGACCCGAATATCACCATCCGGGAGAACATGTCAGTTATCGATTTCCTTATAGCGGACGGTGTCTGTTATGGCGTCCGCTGCTGGGACGAGGATAAGGGATGTGAGGAACTTGTCTACGCAGAGCACACATTCCTGACTTCAGGCGGTACATCCGCTATCTATACGAGGACTACAAATCCGGAGACCACCATCGGAGACGGTATTGCCATGGCTTACAAGGCAGGTTGCCGTATCATCGACATGGAATTCATCCAGTTCCATCCTACATCGCTCTACATCGAGGACAGTCCCAAGGCGTTTCTCATCAGCGAGGCTGTGCGCGGTGAGGGAGCCTATCTGCTGGACAAGGCCGGCAAGCGCTTCATGCTGCCGATACACGAGCTGGCGGAACTGGCGCCCAGGGATATTGTCGCCCGCTCTATATTCAAGCAGATGGCCCTGGACGACAGACCATACGTGGTGCTGTCCCTAAAGCATCTCAATCCGGACAAGATACGCAGCCGTTTCCCCAATATCCTGGCCAAGTGCGCCGAGTACGGCTATGACCTGACCGACTGGATTCCCGTGGCTCCGGCCGCGCATTATACTGTAGGCGGCGTGGCCTCTGACCTGTGCGGACGCACGGATATCCGGAGGCTGTATGTCTGCGGAGAGATAGCCTCGACCGGTATCATGGGAGCAAACAGGCTGGCGTCCAACTCTCTGATAGAGTGTCTGGTGTTCGGACGCAGGGCCATTGAATCATCCGCTGAGTACAGTCCGATAGAGGCCGTGCCGCATTTTGAGAAGCTGTACCGTAAGGATGAGTCTCAGGCTGAGCGGTACTATGCGCTGAAAAGGCAGATTGCCCACATGATGAACAACTGCTCCGGCATCATCCGTTCGGAGCTGCTGCTCTCCACGGGTCTCAATCTGGTGAAGAAGGAACTGCGTGAGTTGGGGGAGGAGAAGCACGAGTACTACGACGAGGCATCCCGCAAGCTGCTGACAGTGGCCCGGCTGATAATGACCGGGGCTCGCTTCCGCAGGGAGAGCCGCGGCGGCCACTACCGTGAGGACTATCCGCTCCTGAAGGAGGAGTTCGCAGTCCACACGGTGCAGCGCATCGGGGAAAAACTGACTACCAAAAAAGTCAACGAGGACTAGTCTGTTACTTTTCCTTTGTCAGTCCTTTCCATACCAAGGCGGACAGAGCGGCGCCGAGGAAAGGGGCGACAATAAAGAGCCAGAGCTGGGATAAAGCCGTGCCTCCGTCAAATACGGCCGGAGCGATGCTGCGGGCGGGATTGACGGATGTGCCGGTAATGGGGATGCAGACGATGTGAATGAGGACAAGTGTCAGACCGATGGCCAGACCTGCCAGGTTGCCTGCTCCGCGTTTTTCATCGGTGGCTCCGAGAACGACCAGTACGAAGATGAAGGTGAATACGGTCTCGGCTATGAATGCCTGAAGCATCTCTCCGTCTCCGAATGAGTTGGATCCTGTGAATGTCGGACCGTCATGCGCGCCTGTAGACACAAGTGCGAAGAGAATGGCGGAACCGATAAATGCTCCGATAACCTGGAACAGCATGTACATCAGGGCTTCTTTGAACGGCATGCGTCCCGAGAGTGTTACTCCAAGTGTGATGGCCGGATTGATGTGGCATCCGGAGATACCTCCGATAGTGTAGGCCATGGCCACGACTGCAAGACCGAAGGCCAGAGCGACTCCTAATGTTCCGACACCGGCACCGACAGTGCCTGCGATACTGCCTGCGAAAACAGCGCTTCCGCAGCCCATAAGGACGAGAACCATTGTCCCGACCATTTCTGCTAGATACTTTTTCATAGTGAATGATATTTTAAAACGATGGTAAAGATAGCCTAAAATCTTTCTATCTTTGTGACAATTTTAACAAATCTAAGGTAACAACAGGATATGACAGATGAGCAGAAACGCCGGGAAGAACTGGTGGACAGGATAATAGACCTTGCGATAGACGAGGATATAGCAACGGGGGACGTGACTACGGATTCAATCATCCCCGAATCGACGTCGGCAGTGGCGACTATGACGGCCAAGGCGGACGGGGTGATATCGGGACTTCCGGTGGTGGAGAAGGTCTTCCGCAAGTTCCAGAAGGATATAGTCTTCAACCCTGTGCTCCATGACGGGGACAGGGTGCGCAAGGGGGACGTGATCCTGCGGGTGGAGGGCAGTTATCCTGCGCTGCTGAAGGCGGAGAGGACGGCTCTTAATTTCTTCCAGAGGATGTCGGGCATCGCAACGGAGACCGCCAGGTATGTGGCCGAGCTGAAAGGAACTCATACCAGGCTTCTGGATACCCGCAAGACGGCTCCGGGCATGAGGGTGACTGACAAGATGGCCGTGCGCGACGGCGGCGGTACCAATCACCGCATGGGCCTGTACGACATGGTCATGATCAAGGACAACCACATCAAGATGGCCGGTTCGATAGCTCAGGCTGTGGCTCAGGTACGCTCTAAAGTGCCGTCGGATATCAGGGTTGAGGTGGAGACCACCAATATGGACGAGGTGAAGGAGGCTCTGGATGCCAGGGCGGACATCATCATGCTGGACAATATGTCCACAGAGGCCATGCGCGATGCAGTCAATCTCATCGGAGGCAGGGCGCAGACTGAGGCTTCCGGCAATATGACTTTGGCCCGATTGAGGGAAGTGGCACAGACTGGAGTGGACTTTATCAGCGTCGGTGCTTTGACTCATACGGTCAGGGCCTTGGATATCAGTATGAATATACAGCTGACTCCGGAATATCTGGTAAAGGCTGTAAATGAACTTAAAAAGAAACACAATGCCATAGTGCTGGCTCATTACTATGTGCCGGCTGAGGTTCAGGACGTGGCGGACTTTGTGGGTGACTCTCTGGAACTGTCCCGTAAGGCCGCTGCGTTGGATGCGGACATGATAGTGTTCTGCGGTGTAAGGTTCATGGCTGAGACAGCGGCTGTGCTCGCGCCGGGCAAGAAGGTGCTGCTGCCGGTGCCCGATGCCGGGTGCTCGCTGGCTGACGGCATTACGGGGAAGGATCTCGAGACGTGGAGGAAGCATCATAAGGACGGGGTGGTGATATCGTATGTCAACACCACCGCCGATACCAAGGCGCACACCGATATCTGCTGCACCTCGGCCAATGCGGTAAAAGTGGCCCGGACCGTGGCTGCCTCCGCTCAGGACAGGCCGGTGCTTTTTGCCCCTGACCGCAATCTGGGCGGCTATATCAATTCTACAGCCGGATTGAAGATGGAACTCTGGAAGGGCTGCTGCCATGTCCATGACCGCATTACCTCCAAGGTGGTGGAGGAGGCTCTGAGACTTTATCCGGAAGCGGAGATACTTATCCATCCGGAAGCCGCCTGCTCGTCGGATCCGAAGATTACGGGCAATCCCCGTTGCTTCTTCTATTCGACTTCGGGTATCATCCGCCATGTAAAGGAGTCGGACTGCAGGCAGTTCGTCATTGCCACTGAACTGGGCGTCATGCACCGTCTGCGGCGGGAGGCACCTGGAAAGGAACTCATTCCGCTCTCGGACGGTCTTATCTGTGAGGATATGAAAAAAGTCACTCTGTTGAGTCTCTTCGAGACACTTCTGCATCAGAGTGACCGTAAAGTGGTTACTGTGGAGTCCGGGACAGCTGGGAAGGCCGGAGTCCCGGTCAGGAAAATGCTTGAACTGTAATCAGATATTCTCCGCGATAAGGGCCCGGATATCTTTCTTCGCTGCTTTCCAGCGGGGAATGTCTATCTTTGGTCCTATGACCTCCACTACTTTGCCTGCCGTGATGGAGCCTACTTTGCCGCATACGTCCAGAGGCATACCCAGAGCGTGGGCATAGAGGAATCCGGCGGCATAGAGATCCCCGGCTCCGGTGGCGTCCCTGACATCAGCCGGACATGCCTCTACATGATGGAACTCCTCTCCGCTCTTGATGTAGGAGCCTTTTGCGCCTATCTTTACGACAGCGATATCGCACATGCCGGCGATGATCTCCACCGCCTCGCGGGGGCAGTGACGGGTAAACGTCTCTGCCTCGGTCTCGTTGGCGAAGACTATGTCCACGTACTGCTCCACGATATCGTGCAGGAAGGTGTCGTTGGACTCCACAACATTGTAGGAGGCCATATCGATGGCGATGTAGCAGCCGGCATCCTTTGCCAGTTTCACGGCCTGTCTCAGAAGCTGCTGGTTCTGTACCAGATATCCTTCGATGAAAAAGTAGTCGTATCCTTGGAAATACTCCGGTTTCAGGTCTTCTGGACGCAGCTCCAGAGCCGCTCCCAGGTAAGTCGCGAATGTCCTTTCGGCGTTGGGCGGGGTGATGAACACAGATGCTCTTCCCGAGTCCTCTTTCCCGATAAGCAGGTTGGACTTGATGCCGTTGCGCTCCTGATCCGAACGGTACAGGGCTCCTATCTCGTCATTGCCGACCTTGCCGATGAAGCCTGAGGGCATTCCGAACACGGCCGTACCTGTAATGGTGTTCCCGGCCGCGCCTCCGGCGACATACTGGGCACCTATTGTCTTCAGCACCTGCCAGATCTTGTTGCCGGTCTCTTTGTCTACATGCTGCATACTGCCTACCGGCAAGTGGAACTCCCTGAGCAGGCTGTCGTCAGGGAGCACCGCCAGTATGTCGGTCAGGGCATTGCCTATTCCGAGGATGGATTTCATTCAGTGCGAATGTTAATTGTTGTTCATCTGCCTGATGTCCACACTGTCCTCACAGTCGCCTATGAGCCAGCGGCTGAAGAAGTCGGCCATCTTCCAGAAGAAGTATTCGTCCATGTCTCCGAAGCCGTGACGCTGTCCGGGCAGATAGAGCATCTCGAAACGCTTGTTGGCCCGGATGAGGGCATCCACTACGCGGATGGTGTTGGCCGGGTGTACATTGTCGTCCATGTCGCCGTGAACCAGCAGCAGATGGCCCTTGAGGTTCTTGACGAAGTCCTGGTTGGCCTCGATGCTGTAGTTGAATGTGGTGTCGCCCTTTTCGGATACGACTTCCTTGACTCCGTGATGAGTCTCGCTCCACCAGCGGTTGTAGATGCTGTTGTCGTGGTTGCCGGCGCAGGATACAGCCGCCTTATAGAAGTCGGGGTAGGTGAGGATGGCTGCCGTGGACATGAATCCGCCGCCGGAGTGGCCGTGTATTCCGACCTTGTTGATGTCCATGTATCTGCGCTGTGCCGCCAGTTGCTGAAGGACGTATTTGTGGTCAGCCATGGGATAGTCGCGCATGTCACCGTAACCGAAGTTGTGATACCATTTCGAGCGGTCGGGATGCCCTCCCCTGTGGCCTACGGTCACGACTATGAAGCCCAGCTGGGCCAGACGGTCGATGCGGTTCATCCTCGATGTCCAGAAATATTCGGTGGACTCTACCTGCGGTCCGGGATAGACGTATTCTATGATGGGGTACAGTTTGGTGGAGTCAAAGTCGAAAGGCTTGTAGATGACACCCCAGAGGTCGGTGATGCCGTCGGCGGCTTTGGCCTTGAATATCTCGGGGAACTTGTAACCGGCCATGAACAGCTGGCTGAGATCGCAGGTCTCCAGATCCATGATTTTCTTGCCGGCTGCATTGTAGAGGGCGTTGGCAGGAGCGGTGTCCACTCTGGAGGCATTGTTGACGAAGTACCTGTAGTCGTCAGGCATGTGGCTGCGGTTGTCCATGTTGCCGGGGTTGAGCATTCTTACACCCTTGCCGTTCAGGTCTGCGCTGAACAGGTGGTTGTAATAAGGATTCTCCTCCCTGTCATATCCGGTGGCGGTGAAGAATACCTTGCCGGTCTTCTCATCCACGCCTTCGATGGTGGATACATGGTAGGCTCCGTCGGTCAGCGGGCGTATCAGCTTGCCGTCCTTGTCATGCAGGTAGAGCTGGGCCCAGCCGTTGCGCTCTGAGCGCATGACGATCTCGCCGGTGTTCTCCACCAGCTCGAAGTCACATACGTCGATATAGGTGTTCAGACGCTCCTCTATCAGTACCTGCACGGAATCGGTGTCCAGCCAGTAACGGCAGATGTCCACTCTGTGCTCATCGCGGCTGACACGGGTGAAGTAGAACGAATTGTCATCTCCGAGCCATTCGGATACAAGGTAGTCGCCGTAGAAGTCCTTGTTGGTCCAGGGCTTGGTGCTGATCATGACTGTCTGGTCCTTGAAGGCCCATACGTCCAGAGTCCTGGAAGTCTTGCTCTCCATGTCGAACAGCATCAGGTAGCTCTTGGGACCGGGCTCTCCGGGCATCTGGTATTTGTAGGTCTGGAGTTCCGGACGGGGATTGGCGGTGGAGTTGATCACCCACATCTCGCCGATGCCGGACATGTCGTATTTCTGGTGCAGGAAACGTCTGGAGTCCGGAGACCACTGGAGCATGACATAGTATCTGCTGCATGTGTCCCTGTCCTCGACTCCTGAGTAATCGTTGCCACCGTAGGCGACATCTTTCGTGCCGTCAGAGGTAAGGGCGTGTTCAATCACGGTGGAGTCTTTCTCGTCCTCCATCAGTTTGCGGAGATTCTCCATGTCCATCCAGTAGAGGTTGTAGCCTTTGGCATATACTGCATAGCTGCTGTCGGGAGATATATTGGCCCATTCGGGGAATTCTTTTTCTTCCTCCATGTCCGTTACGTCGGTAAGCTCCCTGGAGTCTATGTCGTATTCGAAGCGGAAGACTTTTTTCTTCATCTGAGACTTGCCGTCAGCGGTGGTGTCGGGCTCGTCTATCGTGGACTTGATGCTGAAAGTAACGGTGTTGTCGTCTTTCAGTTTCAGGTCCATGAACGGTATATGCTGCGCATCGAACGGGTCGTGTATAATCTCTGTAAGTTCCATGGCGAGCCTGTCAAGGTCAAATACGGCCTTCTTGCTCTTGGCTGCGGGGTCAACGATCCAGTAACCGGCTCCTTCGGGAGTCTCCCATTTGTACCAGAACTTGTCGGAGTTGGGAAACCACGATGGGTTGACGGTCTGCGAGAAGACCATGCGGTTGACCTTGTTCGGTGAGAAACGCTCGGCCATGTCGTAGTTGGCCTCGGTCACCGGGGTCTGCTGTGCCCATGATGCCGCTGCGGATGCGCACATCAGGACGGATGCGATGAGAATAAAGTTACGTTTCATATTGTGTTGGTTGTATTATTGACAAATCTGGGCCATTCGCCGACTTCCATGTCGTGGATATTCCCGTCGTCGATGTGGAAGCGGATGGCGGTGCGGACCTGGTGGAATCCCTGGATGCCGGCGGCTCCCGGGTTGACGGTGAGCATATTGTATTTCTTGTCGAAGATGACCTTGAGTATGTGAGAATGTCCGCAGACGAAGATGTCCGGCAGGTGGGCGTTGATAAGGGCGAACGCCTTGAAATCATAGCGTCCGGGATAGCCTCCTATGTGCATCATCAGCACTTTCTTGCCCTCACATTCGAAAAACTGCGTGTACGGGACCCTGGAACGTACCGGAGTCCCGTCGCAGTTGCCGTAGACGCCTTTCAGCGGTTTGAACGCCGCTATCTGCAGCAGGGTCTCCTCATTGCCGAAGTCCCCCGCGTGCCATATCTCGTCCACCGGTTCAAGGAACTTCCTGAGCGGGTCATCGAACCAGCAGTGTGTATCTGATATCACTCCTATGTGCATAATGCTACAAAGGTAATGAAGAATTTCCCTAAATTTGCATATTGTTATCGTTAAAGTAGAGATATGATCAGGATTCCATACAGGATAGGGCACGGATATGACGTGCATGCCCTCGGAGAGGGGCTGGAACTTTGGCTGGGCGGCGTAATGGTACCGCATTCGAAAGGCTGCATTGCGCACTCAGACGGAGACGTGGCCATACACGCGCTTTGTGACGCCATGCTCGGAGCCCTGGCTCTCGGCGACATCGGAAAGCATTTCCCGGACACCTCGGACGAGTTCAGGGGCATCGACAGCAAGATACTGCTGCACAGGGTCAATGACCTGATAGCTGCACAGGGTTACTCGGTGGCCAATGCCGACATCACCATCGCGGCCCAGAAGCCTAAACTGGCAGGATATATTCCAGAAATGAGAGAGGCCCTGGCCGGTATCCTGAAAGTGGATGTCTCTCAGGTATCGGTCAAGGCCACAACTACCGAGCATCTCGGCTTCACCGGTCGCGAGGAGGGCATCGCCGTCTGGGCCTCCGTCCTGCTGCAGGCCGTGCCAGCATAAGACATATTCCCTGAAAAAGACTTGCCGCCCTCGGCACTAGAGGGAGGGGCCCACCGCTTTGCGGTGGGAGGGCCTGGTCTTTTTCAGGGAATATGTCTTACGCTTATTTCCTGACTGCGGATATGGCTTGCAGGATGCGGACGGTGCGGACGGCCTCGGCTACATCGTGGACACGGAGGATGGAGGCTCCGCGCTCAAGTGCTGCGTAGTGCAGTACCTGGGTCTGGGGAAGGGCTTCTTCGGGGGTGATGTCCAGCAGACGGTAGATCATGCTTTTGCGGGATACACCGACAAGTACGGGCCGTCCCAGGGCGGAGAAGCGGTCCAGATGGGCGAGCAGCTGATAATTCTGCTCTATGGTCTTGGCAAAACCGAATCCAGGGTCCAGGATCCAGTTACGGATGCCGTATTGTTCCGCTCTTTTTCCGAATTTTCTGAAATATTCCAGGACTTCTTCCACCACATCCTCATACTGGCAGAGCGACTGCATGGTCTGCGGATTGCCGCGCTTGTGCATCGCCACATACTCCAGTCCGAGCTTTCCGACTGCCGGCAGCATCTGAGGGTCGTCCTCTCCGGCCGAGATATCATTGACTATGAACGATCCTATGGTGTCGTATGCCTTTTCCGCCACCGAAGCCCAGTAGGTATCGACGGATATGCGTATCTCCCCGAAATGCTTCCGCACTTCCTGCAGAAACGGCCCGAGCCTGCGCCATTCCTCTTCGGTTCCGACGGCCTGCGAGCCGGGACGGGTGGAGCATGCGCCGATGTCTATGATGTCCGCTCCTTCCTCCAGCATCTGCCTTACCCTGTCGAGAGCCCTGTGCATGTCCACCTCTCCTGACGGTCCGAGGCAGCGGGACGATGCGAAATAGGAATTGTCCGTCAGATTGACGATGCCCATAACCGATACGGGACGGGTGTTGGATGGCGATGATGTCCGGTTCATGACTCTGTGTCGTTGAGGCCGCCAAGTTAGGAAAAATAAAAGTATCTTTGCGCTTATGGAAGTATTTTATTCAAATGATATCAGCGACGGGCGCGTCCGCTTGTCTCCCGAGGAATCGGCGCATTGTGTCAAGGTGCTGAGGCACAGGGTGGGGGATGAGATCTTCGTAAGCGGCGGAGACGGCAATCTGTACCGCTGCTCTCTTGTGGAGGCCGACCCACGCAGGGCCGTCGCTCAAGTGCTGTCGGTGGAGGGCGGCTTCGGCACACATCCGTACCGCTTGTGGATGGCAGTGGCTCCGACCAAGAACATAGACCGCTTCGAGTGGTTCACCGAAAAGGCGGTGGAGATGGGAATAGACAGGATAACACCTTTGCTATGCGCTCATTCCGAGCGGAAAGTGTATAACCGGGAGAGAGGGCAGAGGATAGTCGTGTCGGCTGCCAAGCAGTCCTTGAAGGGAGCGGTGCCGCAGCTCGATGAACTGACGCCTTTCAAGGCCCTGATGGAGGAGATGTCAGGATTCGCCGGATGTAAATTCATCGCCTACTGTGACAGCGACATTGCGTCCGGACTCAATACCCGTAAATCCCTTGCAGATGCCCTTGCCGCTGTCAGGTCGGATGCTTCGGGGGCTGAAGGACAGCCGCAGGTCCTGTTTCTGATAGGTCCGGAGGGGGATTTCTCCTCAGAAGAGATAGCCGCCGCCCTGGCTGCCGGATTCACGCCCTTGTCGCTCGGCCCTTCCCGTCTGCGTACCGAGACGGCGGCTGTGCTTTGCGCGGCTGCTGTGTACATGTCATTGTCATGCAGGTGATGCAGTAATAAGAAAAAAGCCCCGCGACACAGAACCGCAGGGCTTTTCCCTTATTAACCTAAACTTAACCTATGAAAAAACTATCACTATGAGAATATGCAAAGTGCGTGCCACAATTTGTTTCTTCTATGGAATTACATACTTTGACTGCTGTACTGGAGGCGGTCCGGATGCCTTGCCTCCTTTTTCAGAGGAAGTTCCTTTCTTGCGGATAGAGGCTTTGTACGGCTGGCTCGGATCCAGCGGGTCGTACTGCGGCACCGGCAGGGACGGCTGATATATCCTCGGGTCGAAATTGGGATCCAGAAAGATCATATCGTCGAAAACCGGCTGTCCGCCGACACTTACCGGTGTCACAAGCATATCCATATTGCCCAGCGGTCCTCCGATATTCAGCAGCCCAAGAAGATGTATCAGTATCATACCCCATATGGAATGATTGTCCCGGATGTCTTTCAGGAACTCGGGAGTGGGATCCTCCAGCATCATCCGGGTGAGTATCAGCTGTCGGTCACGCGCCAGGATCTCATAGATGCTCAGCGGCCTGTCTACGTCCCATGTCCCCTTGCCGTCCGGGTTATACTGCTTCATCGGCAGATACCGCGGTAACGCCAATGTCCCGGATGGAAACGGTTCAGGGCTGAATGTTCCGATATCCTCGTGATGCCGCTCAATCGTTATCTGTGTGGAGTCCGTCTGGGCACAAGCCCCCCAAGCAGCTCCCAGCAGCATCGCCAGGCTCATCACGACAGACAGAAACTTATTCATACATTGATGACCGTACCTGAACGCATACAACAATTGTACCCTGTTGCGGGAAAGGCAATAAAAAAGCACCTGCGGAAATCGCAAGTGCCTCTAAGTCAAGTAGCGAGACCCAGGATTGAACTGGGGACCTCATGATTATGAATCATGCGCTCTAACCAGCTGAGCTATCTCGCCATCATTTTGTTGAGCTACCAGGAGTCGAACCTAGATTTACAGAGCCAGAATCTGTCGTGCTGCCATTACACCATAGCTCAATTGGAATCGGAGCGCAAAGGTATATAATTTTTGGAAAATACAAAAATTTTTTGCGCAAACCGATTATGCCTGTAGGCAGGGGCTATTCCCGGATGATCTGTATTTCGTTGTGCAGGCCGAGCTTAATGATGGAAGAGGCCTTGCCGGTGGCGTTCTGCTCGCAGGATGGGTCTACGGCAAAGTCCACAGCCTCCTTGACATCCTCGGAGATGTCGGCATACCGTTTCGGAGCAGGAGTGCCGGAGACATTGGCCGATGTGGAGACGATGGGCTTGCGGAAGGCCCGGAGCAGTTCAAGGCAGAACTCATTCTTGGGAATCCTGATGGCAATGCTTCCGTCCTCGGCCGTTACGTTGGAAGCCAGGTTGATGCCTTCCGGGTAGATGATGGTCAGGGGCTTGTCGCTCAGGGACTCGACGGTGACGGCCATCTCGGGAATCTCCCGGACGTAACGGCCCACCATGTTCATATCCCCGGCAAGGATAATCAGGCTCTTGGAGTCTGATCTCTGCTTGAGTGCGAAGACTTTTTCTACGGCAGCTTCATTGGTAGCATCACAACCGATGCCCCAGATGGTGTCGGTGGGGTAGAGTATGACACCTCCGGCTTTCAGTACGGCGACGGCTTTTTCAATCTGTTCTTTCTGTATCATAGTTCTTGTGTTATTCATTCATACTTATCTCTGCTATTACCGGATAGTGGTCCGAGCAGTCCAGGCGTAGTGTCCTGTGTGCCAATACACCGGCGCTTTCTGGAACAAATACGTAATCAATTCTCAGCAGGGGCCATAGTATGCGGTAAGTGGCACCGAAGCCTTTGCCTGCTTCCCGGAAAGTGTCCTTGCGCCCGTGTCTGAGGCTGCGGAAACAATAGGAAACGGGGGTGTCATTGACGTCTCCGCATATTACGGCCGGTAATCCGCTCTCTGAAATATTGTTAAGCAAAGCCCGTACCTGACCGCCTCTGCGGGAGGAAGATTTTTTGACTTTTTCATGTGCCTGGGCAAATTCGTGCGAGAACTCGTCATATCCTCGTCCTATTTTCTTGATGATGGATACGATGGAGATGTTGTTGGACTCCAGATGTACGTTGTATAGACGGAACATGCGGCCGGACAGCTCCATGTCCGCATACAGCGCCATGTTGGTGCTTCGGGGAAAATATATGTGCCCGCTTTCTCTCATGGTCAGGGTGCTGAGGGTTACGTTACCGACGAAATCTCCATTGCGCAGACGGTAGAAATGATGCGTGCGGTACCGGTATCCGGGGAAGATATCCTGAATCGAAGCGGTGTCCCGGACCCGGAATTCCTGAAGGGACACTATCTGCGGCATCTCGGTCTCAATCAGCGAGACGACATCCTCCATGTTCTGTCGGGAAGTGCCGTCTCCGGCCCTGAAACCGCCTACATTCCAGGTCAGGACTTTAATGCCGCCGGTGTCCGTGATATCCGGTTCGTGCCCGCCTATGCGGAAAAATGAGCCGGCGAAGACAAATGCCGGGGCTATGGCCGCCAGGGATATCCATGCGGAGGAAGACCGTCTCAGCAGGGCGATGAGCAGGAGCAGGATGTTGATCAGCAGCACCGGTATAAAGTAAAGTCCGAAAAATCCGGCTATGGGCAGGACGGCCGGATCTATCAGCACAGAGGCATAACTCAGATACAGCAGCAGACAGAAAACTGTCGCTACTACTTTGTAGGAGATGCTGAAAATTTTTATTCTGCCCTTGCTCATCAGGAGTAAAGCCGGTTCTTTTTCTTCCAGTATAGAATCAGTATCAGACCGAAAATCATACCACCGAGGTGGGCGAAGTGGGCAACGTTGCCGCCTCTGCCGGTAAGACCGGACAAAAGTTCAATGGCACCGAAGATAATTACCATCCACTTTGCTTTCAGTGCGATGGGAGGAAAGATGAACTGCAGCACATTGTTCGGGAACATCATTCCGTAGGCCAGAAGCAGGCCGTAGATCGCGCCTGATGCTCCGACCGTGGGTATTCTGTTGATAGTGGCTTCAACCAGACCCGGTGTCTCTGCAAAAGAGATCTGTAAGTACATGACCAGCTCGTTGATGAGTCCGGCACCTATGCCGCAGACCATATAGAAAAGGAAGAATTTCTTTCCGCCCCAGTAGTTCTCCAGCACGCTTCCGAACATGTACAGGGAGAACATATTGAAGAATATGTGCCAGAATCCTCCGTGCATGAACATGTATGTAATCAGCTGGAACGGTTTGAAGAACGGTGACGTGAAATAGAACAGCGAGAATGTCTGGTACATGAACTGCTGTGCGAACATGGTCACGACAAACACTATCGCGTTGATGATTATAAGGTTCTTGACTACGAAAGGCAGTCCGGACCGGTAGTATCCGTAATTGCTCATAAAAGTTTCTCTATATCTTCTTCAGTAAGTACTGACATGCATTTTTTGCCTCCAGGCGAGGTCTCCGGCTCAGCGCAGGAGAACAAAGTATCTACCAAAAGTCGTGCCTCATCTGATGTGAGCCTGCCGTTTCCTGCCGATGTGGCAGCCGCTGAGGCGAGTCTGCGGGCCATGGCCTCTCTCCGGTCGGCTTTCATCAGGTCTATCGATCCGGTCTCTGTCAAGGATGCCAGCAGGTCGTCCACCGCTGCCCGGACCGAGTCATCGTCTGTTCCGAACTCTTCGGGAAGTCCGTTGACGGAGATGGAGAAGTCCTCTCCTGGCTCAATGTCGAATCCCAGCATTCTGAGCTGTTCCCTGTTCTCGGTCAGCAGGGAGATTTTCTCAGGGGAGAGCTGCATGACACAGGGAAAGAGCACCTGATGCGAGATAGGGGAGGAGTTGTCCAGCTGCCGCAGGTATTTTTCATAGAATATCCTCTCTCTGGCCCTTCGGATATCCACTACCATCATGCCGGAGCGGAGGGTGGTGACGAGGTATCTTCCCGATATCTGCAGGATTCCGCTTCCGGAGGAGGAAGTGCCGCTGTCTCCGAATATATCTCCGTAGCCGTTGACTGCTGGAGATGGACTGTCCGGGGAATCCATGGAGGAATAGTGTCTGGATGTGTTCATGTCCGGCGGCAGAATGGTCTCGTAGGGTATGTGCTGCGGTCTGGATGCCTGCGGCCGGCTGTAGCCTCCGGTGTAGTGGAATCTCGACGGAGCCGGGATGTCCGGCAGGGTGTCGTGGTCGAAATCAATCGTAGGTATGAATGAGTTCCGTCCAAGGGATTCTTTCACGGCGGCGGTGAGAATCTCGAATATCTCGGTCTCGTTCTCGAACTTCACTTCGGTCTTGGCCGGATGGATATTGACATCCACATTTTCGGGAGAGGTCTCGAAGAAGATGTAGTACGACGGATAGGCACCTTCCGGTATCAGGCTGTCATAGGCCTTCATCAGGGCTTTGTGGAAATAGGGGGAGCGGAAGTATCTGCCGTTGACGAAGAAGAACTGGTTGCCGGCGCTCTTGCGGGCATCCGAGGGATTGCCGACGAAGCCTGAGATGTTGATGATTCTGGTGGAAGTCCTGACATCTATCAGCTCCTTCACCATGTCTTTTCCCTCAATCTCCAGTATCCTCTGCTTTAAAGTGTTGGCTTTTTTGAGGTTGTATATGTCCTTGCCGTTGTGGACCAGCCTGACGCTGATCTCGGGACGGCAAAGGGCCACGTGGGAGAACTCCGAGACTATCTGCCTGAACTCAGTGCTGTCGGACTTGAGGAATTTCCTTCTGGCCGGCAGGCTGTAGAATATGTTCCTTACCGCGATATTGGTGCCCTCGGGCATGGCCGTCTCCTCCTGGCCGACGAATCCGGACGGGGTGAAGACGGTCTCTGAACCGGTCTCTGAACCCCTTTTACGGGTCCGGAGAGTGACTTCGGCCACGGATGCGATGGACGGCAGGGCCTCTCCCCTGAAACCGTAGGTCATAATGGCAGACAGGTCGGCGGCTTCCGATATCTTGGAGGTGGCGTGTCTCTCGAAGCACAGCCTGGCCTCATCGGGAGTCATGCCGCAGCCGTCGTCGATAACCTGGATCAGAGTCTTTCCCGAGTCCTCGATGATGACGCTGATATTGCCGGCCCCGGCATCGACTGCGTTCTCAAGCAGTTCCTTGACTGCAGACGCAGGTCTCTGCACGACTTCTCCTGCAGCGATGAGATTGGATATGTTCGGTGGTAGAATCTTCAGCATCAGGCAATCTTAGCGCATTGACTCCATGAATACAGTGAAGTATTTGGCGAAATAGATCAGGAAAGCCAGGAATATCGCGACGGATACCAGACCTATGATGCGGGTCAGGTTCTTGCTGAGGGAGCCTTTTCTGCTGTTGCGGGCCTGCTCCTGCAGTCTTCCTTTTATATATTTTCCCGGCTGATAGCTTTCGTCCTTCCATTCCTTACCCTCTTTCAGTGCCTTTTCCCTGAGTGCCTCCTGTCTGACCTGCTCGCGTCTCTCTTTTCTCTCGTCCCAGTAGCGGGGCTCGTAATGGAAGACGCGGTGGCTCGGTGTCTTGAAAAAACTTATATTCATAATATGCAAAAATAGTAAAAATGCCGTATTTGCAATTCCGGGACTTGTAAAAAAGAAGAATTGTCGCTATTTTGCGGTAAAATTAGAAAATATGAGAATCAGAAACTATCTGTGCGTACTGGTCTGCGCAGCGGCGGTGTCAGTCACGGGCTGTGATTCCGGCGGCACTGCGGACAGGCCTGACGTGGATGAACCAGTGATAACGGATACGACGGTTGTCGCTGATACGGCGGATGTGGAATTTCAGGCCAAGGCTTTTTCCGGGATGTATTACGGGAACTCCTACGGTCAGAACGGGGAGTATTGTTTCAATGCATATCTTCTGGACACTCCTATGACGGACATGCAGCTTGCTCCTGGCTCGACGGCCTATCTTTTCGATTTTTTCACAGGTGAGCCGGAGGATAAGTCGAAACCTGTACCGCAGCCCGGGCATTATACTCTGGGAGAGGCCGGTGCTACGGCCGCGATGACATTTACCCCGGAACTTTCATGTATTCTGTACCAGGAGGCCGACGGCACTGTGCGGAGGACTTATTTTTCAGAGGGAACTCTGGATATAAGCGAGAATGGAGAGAATACGGTATTCGAGGCTTTCCTGACTGATACGGACGGCAGGACGCATCATGTTACGTACACCGGTCCTGCGGAATATATCTCGGAGGGCGGCTCCGGTTATGAACTGCTTCCTCTGGAGAAGGATCTGGACTTCACAGCGGTGACAGTGGACGCGCTGTGGCTGGCGGACATGGGGGACGGTGTCATGGAAGTCAATCTGGTGTTCACTGATATGTTTACTGATGAGGCCGGATATGTGATTCCGCCGGGTTCCATCCTGTATGTGGACGCATTCATGCCGTTTGACGAAGACGGTGCGCTGACTCCCGGTACGTATACTGTCACCTCCCAGGCGGCTGCGCCGGGCACTCTGTTTCCCGGAACCTTGATGGAAATGGCGGAGGGGGTACTGTTTCCAGCCGGAACTTTCGTGGACTGGATGGATGAGTCTGAAACGGCTTATACCGGCTTGATTGACAGCGGTGTCATGACCATTAGCGGAGGTCCGGGAGATTACTCCGTGAACTGTGAATTTACTACAGAGGAAGGTTTCAGTATCAAGTGCGTGTATGACGGAGACATGTCAGTCAAGATGGCACCCCAAAAGGGCTTAATAAAGAATCCCTGCCGTAGTCATTGATGGCTGCTCAGGCAGGGATTCTCGCAATACTCCGTGTGCTGCGGGGTTATTTTATCCGCAGTGATAGTAGCGTCTTACCAGCTCCATCATCAGGCCCTTGTCGCGTTTGACCTCCTCGCGGATGTTGGCGTCGTTGTAGGCGCGGAGCATGGCGATGCGGCCGTCAATCATGCTCTTGGAGAACACGCCCTTGGCCTCGTACAGTGCCCTGTTCTTCTCCAGCTCGTCAGCGGACTCGGCGCAGGATGTAGGAAGCTGTGCCAGCGAGTTGAGGATGGCTGCGTTCTTGGCATCGTGGATATTGACGTCCACATAGGTCTTCTTGGCAATCTCAAGCGCGTCGGGCAGCTCGAATCCGATGCGTGCGGCTGTTACCAGTCCGGCGAGCATCAGGTGGATGTCGGCCGAGCCGTCACCGGAGCGGAGCTCTACGGTCTGCTTGTCGGGCATCACGATGTCGGGGTTCTGGGGCAGTCCGTTGGCAATGGCGGACATATCGCTCCTGCCTGTCCATCCGAGGGGTACGCGTACCAGTACGGAACGGTTGCGGTCACCCCAGCAGATGCTGGTGGGAGCCTCCTGATGAGGCACGAGGCGGAAGTACGATGTAGGGTTGGCATTGCCGAAGGCGGTCAGGGATGAAGCGCAGGTCATGTAGCCTGCGATGGCCTTGCGGGCCTCGTCGGAGAGGCGGCCGTCCTTGAGCATCACTGAGTGCTCGCCGTTCATGATGCGGGTATGGAAATGCAGTCCGCTGCCGGCCTTGCCCTCAGTGATCTTCGGAGCAAATGTGATGTCAAAGCCGTACTGCCATGCCAGGGTGCGGAGAATCCACTTGGCCATCACGAGTTGGTCAGCTGCGGATTCGACGGGCGATACGAGGAACTCTATCTCGTTCTGCTCGTACACCTTGCCGTCCAGAGTGAAGTTGCCGACCTCGGAGTGGGCGTACTTGATGTTGCCGCCGACCTGAGAGATGAGCTTCATTGCCTCGGTGCGGAAAGCCTCCACTTTGGTGAAAGGAGTGGACTCATGATAGCCGCGCTGATTCTCCGAGGGGAAGCAGTTGTCATCATCGTAGATGACATAGAACTCCAGCTCGCCCATGGCCTCGAAGGTGTAGCCTGTGGTCTTCTTGAATTCCTCGTGAGCCTTGCGGAGGGTGTACTCGGGAGAACTCTCCAGGGGAAGTCCGTCCTTGGTGAAATAAGAGCAGAGCATACCCAGGGTAGGAATCTCGGCAAACGGATCTATGTAAGCGGTGGAAAAACGGGGAATGACATAGAGGTCACTCGAACCGGCCTCGATGTACGAGAAGAGGCTGGAGCCGTCCACTCTCTCTCCGAACGAGAGAATCAGATCCAGGTACTGGAGGCTGCTGACCGGGAAGTTGAGGGTCTTGAGCCTGCCGTCTCCCGCGATGTAGCGGAAGTTTACGACGCGGATGTCGTTGGCTGTGATGAAATTGATTATGTCCTCCTTGGTGAACTCCTCGGGCATCTTGCCGATGGCGCTGACAAGGGGATTGATGTTGTACTGTAAAGCTGTGCTCATAATTGCATCTAATATTTTTAAGAATTGACGGCAAATTAGTGCAAATTTTTTAACTATTCCAATTATTTCCTATTAAAAGTTATCTTTGCGATAGTTTTATTTGAAAGTCAATATGAATTATTTGAAAAAATTATTGATTGTCTGTGCTCAGATTGCTTGTACATTCCCTGTATGGGCTGAAGGTGAGGGGTTTAAAATTCAGATAATCAATCCGGTGCCGCATAAAGTGGAAATGTCGGCGGAAGAGATGGTTCTGGATGTGTCAGGTGGTGTGCGTCTTGTGGACAAGAGCGGAAGATTTGCCGGTGCGGTGGATTTTTTGTTGTCGGGGGATAAGAAGGCGGCTGTGCTGACTGTGGAATTCGGACAGAAAAAAGCGGCCAAAGCCGGAGTCAGGGAGATCTCCGGTGCTTACCGGCTTACGATAGACGGAAAGGGCATCTCTATACTGGGCTATGACGAGCGGGGTGCTTTCTACGGTCTGCAGACCCTGCGTCAGATAGTGGCTCAGGCTGAGAACGGACTGCTGCCGTGCGTGAGAGTCAACGACTGGCCGGATCTGCCTTCCAGAGGTGTGGTCGAGGGATTCTACGGTGCGCCCTGGTCCCACCAGGCCCGTCTGTCTCTGATAGACTTTTACGGCAGATACAAGATGAATACCTATATATACGGCCCCAAGGACGACCCGTATCACAGCTCGCCTGACTGGAGAAAGCCTTACCCTGAGGACGAGGCCGCTGGTATAAAGGAACTGGTAGAGGCCTGCCGGGCCAATTATGTGGACTTCGTCTGGGCCATACATCCGGGTCAGGACATAAAGTGGAATGAGGAGGACTATGCGGCTCTCGTCGCCAAGTTTGAGGATATGTATGCGCTGGGCGTAAGGGCGTTCGCTATATTCTTTGACGACATATCCGGAGACGGGGCCAATCCCTACCGTCAGGTTGAGCTGCTCAACCGCCTGGGAGAGGAGTTCGTGAAGGTCAAGGGCGATGTGGCTCCGCTTATCATCTGTCCTACTGATTACAACCGTTCCTGGGCCAATCCTACCGAGCGCGGCAGTCTGGCTGTCTACGGCAGGGAACTGGATCCTTCTGTACGGGTGTTCTGGACCGGGGACTATGTGTGCAGCGACCTTACTCCGGCTACTTTGGAGTGGGTGGGCTCCAGAATACAGCGTCCGGCCCTGTACTGGTGGAATTTCCCGGTTACGGACTACTGCCGCCATATCGTCATGCAGGGTCCCGTATACGGTCTGGACCAGACGCTTACGGCAGAGAACCTTTGCGGCTTCGTAAGCAATCCCATGGAACATGCCGAGGCCTCCAAACTGGCCCTTTACGGTGTGGCCGATTATACCTGGAACATTGAGGACTATGATCCTCTGGCCAACTGGGAGCGCGGCCTCGGAGTACTGGCCGGAGAAGATGCCGGGGAGGCTTACCGGACATTCGCCATACATTCATGCGACACGGAGTCCGGCTATCGCCGCGATGAGTCCTGGGAAACGGAGGTTTTTGACTTTGACGATTATACTCAGCAGCAGTACGACGCTCTGCTGGAGGAGTTCCGCAGGGTGGAGGCTGCTCCGGAAGAGATGGCCGAGAATTGTTCCAATGAAGCCCTTATGCGCGAGCTTTCTCCCTGGCTGGAGGAGTTCGGCAAGCTGGGCGCCAGAGGTGTCCGGACTCTTGAGCTGATTAAGGTGTTTGAGAGCGGAGATGATGCTGCTTTCTGGTCGGCTTATACGGCCAACCTTATGAGCCCCGAGGAGAAAGCGGCCTATGAGGCGCACAAGTCCGGCTCAATGAAGCTCAATCCGTTCTGCGAGAGGGCTATGGACGGGATGGCGGCCGAGTTCTACCGCAGAGTGGCCGGCCGGAGTCCCTATTCGTATACGGCCATAGGCTCATTTGCCAATTCCGGCACCGTCTCGGGCAAACTGATGTTCGATGACGATTCTACGACATTCTATACCTCTGCATACGCCCAGCAGACCGATGACTGGATAGGGGTGGATCTCGGTCTGGTAAGGGGCCTGAGAGAGATAGAGATACTCCAGGGCCGCAATTCGGTGGACGATGTGGATTATTTTGACCGGACTGTGCTGGAGGCATCAAAGGACGGGCAGATATGGTTCCCTGTGACAACGGATACTTTGGAAAGGCAGTACATCATCAGGTGGCAGGGCCGCGGGGTGGATGCGCGGTATGTGCGTCTGCGCAAGATAGAGTCGGACAAGACCAACTGGGCCGCCGTGCGCACGTTCAGTGTCAACCCTGTCCGTCCGGACAGCCTCGGCTTCGACATGCAGGCCCCGGACAGGGACAGGGCGGTGTATGCCTTTGACAACAACCCTTATACTTATTATACTCTGGACGGAGATCTGTCGTTCGGCATCATCCGTGAGGACAGCATCGGGACGGATGTGGAGAAAGTGCTGCTGCTCCGGCCGCGTTCGGAAGTGACGGTAACTCAATATGCCGCTGACGGCTCCGTTGCCGGCCGTCTCAGCACGGAGGAGCCTTATTGCAGACTGACGCTGAGCCCGGATGCGGTGCGTGTCAGGATTGAGGGGGATACGGATATTTTTGAGATATTGTAAACAGCTGCCTTATGAAAAGAATACTGTCATTGTGCCTGATGCTCTCCGCCGCAGTGGCCCTGTCAGCGCAGACCTATTGCAATCTGGTGCCTCAGCCGCTGAAAGTGACTCCTGAGGCCGGTGTCTTCATGATGGAGAAGGGACTTTCGGTGTGCGCGTCCGATGATCTGAAGTTTGAACGGAACTACCTGAAGGAGCATCTGGAGAATGTGTTTGCCTTTGAGGTGCCGGTTAACGGTGTGCCGACATATAACGGCATCATTCTCAGTCTGACCGAGGGAATGGAGAGCGAGGCCTACAGGCTGGAAGTGGGTGGTGAATGTGTCCTCATAGAGGCTTCGGACCGTGCCGGGATATTCTATGGCATCCAGACCCTGCTGCAGATGATGCCGCCCGCTGTCTATGGAGGCGACAGTCCCGAACTTACCCGCTGGGTGCTGGACGGAGTGACGGTGGAGGATTCTCCCAGATATACCTACAGGGGTACGATGCTGGATGTCTCCAGGACATTTTTCGACGTGGAGCACGTCCTGAGGCTGCTGGACTGGATGGCTTACCACAAGCTCAACCGCTTCCACTGGCATCTGGCCGACGACAACGGCTGGCGGATAGAGATACGCAAATATCCGCAGCTGACGGAGAAAGGCGCATGGAGGGGCGACGATGAGGTTACCCCGGCTGCCTACGGTCAGGGCCATGACTGCTACGGCGGATATTATACACAAAAAGAAATACGTGAGGTCGTGAAGTACGCTGCCGAGCGTCATATCGAGATTATCCCTGAGATAGACCTGCCCGGTCACAGCCGCTCGCTCGTCGGTGTCTTTCCGGAGATGGCCTGCGACATGGATGTGCCTTATATCAGTGTCAACGGGGAAACCGACAACGTCCTCTGCGTGGCCAGGGAGGAGAATTACAGGATACTGTCCAACATATTCAAGGAGATAGCCGGTCTGTTCCCTTCGGAGTACATCCACATCGGAGGCGATGAGGTGGACCACACGTCCTGGAACAACTGCCCGCACTGTCAGGCATTGGCCCGGGAACAGGGACTCCGGGGACCGGAAGAGATTCATGCACGCTTTGTCCTGCGGATGGAAGAGATACTGAAAGGCTATGGTAAGAAAATGGCTGGATGGGATGATATCGTCAATACCGATATCCGCCTGGACTCCACTACGATGGTCAGTGCATGGAGGAGTGTGGAGATAAGCCGGAAGGCACTTGGAAAAGGCTACAGGGCTGTGGTGCAGCTGGCGGACTACTGCTATCTGGACATGAAGCAGTCTCCGGCAGAGCGGGGGCACAGCTGGGCTGCAGTGATACCGTTGTCCAGGGCTTATTCGCTGGAGCCTGAGTGTATTCTGCCGGAACATGAGTCTGATACTTCCTTGATTCAGGGAGTGGAGGCCTGTCTTTGGGGCGAGCTTCTGGCATGGCCGCCGAGGCTGATGGAATACCAGCTCTTCCCGCGTCTGTGCGCTCTGGCCGAGGTAGGCTGGAGCAGCAGGGCGGACCGCGATTTTGAGAATTTTGAAAATAGACTGTATAATGCGCATTTCCAGAGACTCTACCGTATGGGCATAGCGTTCCGTGTAGCTCCGCCCGAGGTGACGTTTGACTCTCAGGTGCTTCGGGTGCAGCCGCCTCATCCTTCCGCTGTGGTGCGTTACAGCATGGATGCTACGGCTCCGACGGCCTCATCTCCCGTATGTCGCGGAGAGATAGTCACGGACAGGCCGGAGGACTTCCGTTTCGCCACATTCTTCGCCGACGATTTCAGCAGCATCGCGGTAGGAGCCTCCAATATCGCACTGTATGATTACATAGAACCGGAAATGACGGTGGAGAGCAATTTCCCCTTGTCTGACGGCAATAAGCGGAGTCTGGCTGGAAGGGATGGTGTCGGATATTCGGGCCGGGTGCTTCAGGCCGGGGACACGCTGTCCTTTGTAATGGCTCAGCCGGTGGAGTGCAGCCGGATTACAGTCACATCCGGAGCACCGTCATCCGGGATGTTTTATGTGACTGACGCTTACGTGGAGTATGTGACGGCTGACGGTGAGGCTGTCAGGGCCGGTGAACTCTATCACGGAGAGCTGGTCTTCGAGCCGCTGTCTCCGGTGAAGGAGCTCCGTATGATCATGACGGACTCCAACGACGGATATACTGCGGTGTTAAGAGGTTTGACGATTGAAAGATAATATATAGTATGAAAGCTCAGAAATTTAAATTGATCCTGCTCAGTTTCCTGCAGTTCGCAGTGTGGGGAGCGTATCTGACGAGCCAGGGCCGTTATCTTGCGGAGGCCGGTTTCGGAAGCCGTATCGGATGGTTCTATTCCGTTCAGGGTATTGTGTCCATCTTCATGCCTGCGATCATGGGTATCATAGCCGACAAGTGGATTCAGGCGCAGAGGCTGCTGGGTCTGTGTCATGCAGTGGCCGGAGCGGCTATGATCGGAGCCGGCATATACGGGGTGTCAGCCGGAGCGGACGTGGAGTTCGGAGTTCTCTTCGGCCTTTACACTCTTAGCATAGCATTCTTCATGCCTACGATAGCCATATCCAATTCGGTATCGTATACGGTTCTGGAAAAGTCCGGACTGGATCCGGTTAAGGACTTTCCGCCTATCAGAGTATGGGGTACGGTGGGCTTCATCTGCTCCATGTGGTTCGTGGATCTGGTAAAAGTCGGCGGGGCGGCCATGCAGGAGACATCCATGCAGTATGTGGTATCGGGTGCTCTGAGTATCATCCTGGCTCTGTATACCCTGACCTTGCCCGAGTGCCCGGTGAATAAGACGACGCATAGGAAGTCGCTGGTGGACGCTATGGGTCTCAGGGCATTTACCCTGTTCAGACAGAGAAAGATGGCCGTATTTTTCATCTTCTCCATGCTGCTCGGAGTCGCATTGCAGATTACCAACGGTTTTGCCAATCCCTTCCTGGCTGACTTCGGCAATCTGTCCGAGTATCAGGGAACGTTCGGTGTCGAGCATTCCAATATGCTGATATCCCTGTCCCAGATATCGGAGACCCTTTGTATCCTGCTGATACCGTTCTTCCTCAGACGCTATGGTATAAAGAACGTGATGCTCATAGCCATGCTGGCGTGGGTGCTGCGTTTCGGATTTTTCGCCATCGGCAATCCCGGCAGCGGCGTATGGCTGATAGTCCTGTCCATGATAGTGTACGGAGTGGCCTTCGACTTCTTCAACATCTCGGGCTCGCTCTTTGTCAATCAGACTACGGACAACTCTATCCGCTCCAGTGCCCAGGGACTTTTCATGTTGATGACCAACGGTGTGGGAGCGGCGGCCGGTACTATCGGAGCCCAGGCTGTCGTCAATGCCCTGGTGAACTCGCATAAGATACCCGGAGCCGACGGAGTCATTGACTGGCATACCGTGATGACAGGCTGGAGTCATGCCTGGTGGCTCTTCGCAGCCTACGCTCTGGTGGTAGCCATATTGTTCGCCCTGATGTTCCAGCACAAGCACGACAGCAAGGCCGCTGCGTAGTCCGGAATCAAAAAGAGCGTCACAAGGCGGAGATATTTACATTAACCTGAAAACATTAAACTTATCAGATATGAAAAAGAAATTTATAGTAATGTGTGCGGCATTTCTGCCGCTGGCATCCTGCGGCCTTCTGGATGATGATAAAGAGATTACTTCCTCTGGGGACGATAATTATGTGTCTGTCTCAGTCTCGGATGTGAAGGACGGATATTTCAAGCTTGATTTTGAGTGCGGAGAAGGTACTCAGACCATTGAGTATGCGGTATGCCGCGCTGTGAACATGAAGACCGACTCTGTGGCGTTCAAGGCCGGAGAGCTGGACGGAGTTCAGCGTATCGAGCTTTCGGACGGCGCGACATCCGCGACAGTGGAGTACGACTGCTCCGAACCTCTGGATTTCGGACCATATACGGTATATGCCCGTGCGGTATCTTCAACGGGCGAGGTATCCGCTCCGGTCAAGGCTCAGGTCTGCGCCCTCACCACCGGCCTTACCGTAGATTATATGAGCAATGCGTGGTTTCAGCTCGCTGCATCATATTATGGCAATGAACATATATGTGCTGTGTTTCAAGGATCAAAGCAAGACATTCTGTCATCGTATGGAGACATGGATGCCTTTGTGGAGTATATGAGGGACTATGAGCATGACTTGACTCCTTATATGTCTGGAGATGGTGTGTATAGGGCCCCGTTTAAGTATAGTTATGATACCTATGGCGGTACGACCGGATTGGATAATCAGGTAGTGGGATTTGTAACAAGTGACGGATTTGAAATCACTGGAGTACATGTCATTGAATTGCCGCTACAGGAAAAAGATCCGTCGGTCGCATTGCCGGACAGTCTGAAGGTGACTATAGACTGGTCTGCTCCCAAACTTGATGAAAACGGCAATAAATATCTGACTTGCAATGTGGCAATGGATGAGAACACAGATGTTTATTTTTGGATAAGATTCGGGATGTCAGAAGATGAGTTGTGGGCATTTGGAGAAGAATTGCTTTCTATGTATTATCCGGCAGTAACGACAGCGGAGGAGGCTGTAAGATGGAATGTAATATCGGGATTGTTTTCATATGGGAGTATCTTCTATATAGTGGATATTGAGGATCCGATATATTTTCATGCGGTGGGAGAAGACGGAACAGTGTATGATTCAAAGCAGTGTGTCGCTGTCGGCTGTCCGGTCAACAGCAATGGAGAGCCTGGCCCTCTAAGTGTTATAGAAATCAATATCCCGGACGAGTGGTTTGAGGACGGTGAGCCGGCGGCAGTCAGCCGGGTACAGGCTTCAGGTAGGACAGAAGTGTCACAGCCCGTCGCAATACTGTCAGAATCTAAGTAAAAATTGTTACTTTCGCGCTGTAAAGTGCGATTATGAAAAAGACAGTATATATTTTGGTGGTATTCCTGGCAGTGGCAGCGGTGTCACTGCCGGGATGTAAGAAGCCTACGGCCGGATGGGGCAGTCTGAGCGGACATGTTACAGCATCTGTGTCAGGAGAACCTTTGGAAGGTGTGTCAGTCATATACGGAGATTCAGCGGTCATGACAGATTCTGAGGGAGCGTACTTCTATGAAGGAGTGCCGGACGGCCTTCAGGGAATAAGATTCAGTATGGGCGGATACTATCCGCTTATGAAACAAGTCAATATAACAGCGGGCGGAGAGGCTGTCTGCGATGTCGTTATGGATATCATCACGGCAGGCTGGGCAGTAGGAGCAGGAGACAGCGGATATGGCACCATTCTCTACACTGCAGATGCCGGAAGGTCGTGGACAAGGCAGGGCTCTCCTTCAATGGTTCCGGATGTGAGGTTGAAAGACGTTTTTGCAGTGGATGATCAGATATGTTGGGTAGGAGGTGAGGCTGATACGCTGCGGGGTACGACGGTGATTCTGTATACGAAGGACGGCGGTGCGACATGGAGCAACCAGGGCTCGTCGCTGAGAACTTCACGCCCGGTGTCTATCGCTGCGATTGTGGCCCATGATAAGGATACGGCCTGGGCTGTGACCTCCGATACCTGCATGGTTATTAAGACAGTCAACGGCGGAGGTTCGTGGTCTGTATGCAGGGAGTCGTCTTCCGTAGTCTCGTATTCGGCTCTGACAGTGGCGGACGGCAGGAATGTCTGGTGCTGTGGACAGGCTGCGGACGGAAATGCTGTTGTGGAGTATTCTCCGGACGGCGGTACTACATGGTCGGAGATGCCTGTGAGTGCGGCTTCGTCTTCTCAGCGGCCTACCGATATATATGCGGCATCCGGTCCGGTGCTGTATCTCTCCGGTGCCGGTGCTATGGGAATCCTGCGTTCTGCTGACGGAGGCGAGACTTGGGAAAATGCTCTAAGTGCGGATGTGGATATAAATTCCATGGAGGTTTGTTTTGACAATTATGTCTGGGCTGCCGGAAGTGGCGGTATAATGTATGTCTCTACGGACGGTCTGCTTACTGACGATGAGGTTAATCCGGCTGACGGTGGATATTCTACAGGAACGCTCTCCTCCGTGTCGTTTCTGAGGGATGCGGCCAGAGGAGCCTGCTCCGTAATGTCTTCCACGGGAGAGAGCGGTACCATATATTATACGGTGGACGGCGGCAGGTCATGGAGCCAAAGTTCGGTACCTTATGAATTCGGAGTGGAATCTGTAGATTTTGTAGGGGGAAGCAACTAGTTTGGCACGGACTTTGTAATAGAAATGAGCGATAGTTTTTTCATAGGTTAAGTTTTAGGTTAAGTTAAGCAGCGCACCCTAAGTCGTGAGATTTGGGGTGCGTTAATTTTTCAGTATGACCAGTTCATCAAGGTTGCGTTTGGGTACATGGTGAGTCCCGTCGGCATCCCGCCAGTATCTGTATTCTCCGTCCTTCATGTCTTCAATTACGACTGTCTCCTTCGGCTTGCCCAGGGCGATGACATTCATGACGGTGTATCTGTCATCAAGCTCCAGGGCGGCATGAAGTTCCTTTCTCCTGACGGCAGCTATGATGCAGCCGCCGTATCCGAGTTCCGTGGCCTGTAGCAGCATACTCTGGGCCGTGATGCCGCAGTCCTCTGACATAATGTTCGGAGTGATGCTCTTGTCCAGCAGCTGGATTATGTAAGCCGAGGGCCGTTCTCCTTCTTCGGGACCTGCCCAGTCGGTCAGATAACCGGCCCAGGCCAGGGTGGGGAAGATGCGGCTGTTCAGTTCCGGACGGCAGGATATCAGGAATTTAAGAGCCTGTATATTGCGTCCTGAGGGAGACAGACGGGCGGCATCGGCAATAGTCAGCAGGTCGTTTTCTGGTATGATGTAATCTTGATAGAAACGTCTGCAGCTCCTGTTTCTGAGGAGTGCTTCCCTGACATTCATTGTGGCGTTGTTATATGATAGGCATGATTGAAATGATTCTTATGTCATTGACAGGACAGTCCCGGTCGTCTGTCTGCGCAGATGCTATGCGGTCTATGACGTCAAAGCCGTCCAGGGTCTCGCCGAATACGGTGTATTGCCCGTCAAGATGGGAGCAGTAATCCGGATTGTGGACGATGTAGAACTGGGAGCCGGATGATTCTCTTTGCGGATTGGCGGTGTCGCCCTTTCTGGCTGCGGCAAGGGCTCCTTTCTTGTGGGTATGGTTCGGCAGAATTTCGGCCGGGATGGTGTAGCCGGGGCCTCCGGTGCCATAGGAGGGCTTGTTGGCCGGATCTTTTGTGAGGGGATCTCCGGTCTGAATCATGAAATTATAGATGACTCTGTGAAAGAGCAGGCTGTCGTAGAATCTTTCCGAAGCCAGTTTTACGAAGTTGTCTCTGTGAAGTGGGGTGTCCTTGTACAGCATGATAGTTATGGTACCCTCGGTCGTGTAGATCTCGAAGAGGGGCTCTTCAGGAAGGTCATTCGGGTTGAATGCGAGAGTAGAGTCAATGGGGGGAACCTGTGTCGTATCCTGATCGTGATTGCCGTTCCCGTTCTGGCCGGAATTGTCTGATTGATAGTTACTTCTGTCGTTGCATGAGAAAAGGGCCAATATGGCGGCGGCTGTCATAATAAAAATTTTTGATTTCATGATGATGTTTCTATATCTTTGAATGAATTTTACAAAGATAATGATGAAGTCTCGAATAATCCCAATATTTTTGGCGTTTTTGTCCATATTTGCGGTATTGCCGGCCTACGGTCAGTCTGTCGGGCTGGTACTCAGCGGTGGAGGTGCAAAGGGACTTTCCCATATAGGAGTGATAAAGGCATTGGAGGAGAACGGGATACCTATAGACTACATTTCAGGAACATCTATAGGTTCCATAGTCGGAGGTCTTTATGCCATAGGCCTTTCGCCAGACGATATGATAGCCCTGATGAAGACTGAAGAGTTCCGGACATGGTATACAGGTGAGGGAGAAAGGGAGTTCTTTACTCATCTCTATTCCGGATATCCTACTCCTTCAATGATTACCATCAATATGAAGTGGGACGAGAAGGAACTTGAGAAAGGCAGGCGTAAGGTCAAGCTCTCTCTGCCGACGTCGCTTGTGTCTCCGTTCCCCATGGATATTGCGTTTGTGCAGATTTTCGCCAATGCCTCTGCGGCCGCCGGTTATGATTTTGACAACCTTATGATTCCGTTTTTCTGTGTCTCTGCGGATGTGATGAAGAAGCAGCCTTACGTGTCGGACAGCGGGGACTTGGGGACTGCAATACGGGCCTCCATGACGTTCCCTGCTTATTTCAAGCCTGTCAAGATAGATTCGCTGTTGCTTTTTGACGGAGGTTTCTACAACAATTTTCCCTGGGAGATTATGCGGGACAAGTACCGTCCCGATATTATTATAGGTGCCAAATGTGTAAAAGGCGAGCGTATCAGTGCGGATCAGGATGACCTTTACAAGCAGTTGGAGACCGTCATGACAGTGGATACGGATTACGACATACCGGAAAGCGAGGGCATACTGATATCCGGGGTATATGATTATTCTCTTCTGGAATTCGACAAGATAGACGAGCTGGTGCGGAAGGGCTATGATACGGCAATGCTTTATATGGACGAAATAAAGGAAAGGATACACAGACGCAGGGATGTGTCTCAGGTAGACTCGATGCGTATTGCCTTCCGTGACAGATGCCTGGATCTGAGATTTGACTCCGTGTCAGTGGAGGGCAACCTTACAGACAACCAGAAGCGGTATATAAGCACCACGATTACGGATAAGAAGAAGGAATTTTCATTCGAGCAGGCAAAGAGGGGATATTACAGGGTACTCTCGACAAATGCCATACAGTCATTCTATCCGACAGCGGTGCTGGGACAGGATTCGCTTTTCACTCTCCGCCTGCAGACTGCGCCGAAGAATGTGCTGTCCCTTTCAGTAGGCGGAAACATCTCGTCGTCGTCCCTGATGCAGGGATATGTAGGACTGTCCCACATTCATTTCTCCAAGCACCCGTGGAATGCCGCGATAAATCTGGACATAGGACAGTTCTTTACAGGTGTGGGACTGTATTTCAGGCAGCACATAGGTATTAAGCCGCTGTTTCTGTATGAGGTGATGCTGAATGCGCAGTCTTTCGATTACTTCAGGAGCAGCCAGGGAATACTGCAGTCCAATTCGCTGGCCAAGAATATCCGCGAGACCGAGTATTTCCTGACGCTGAACATGGGTACTCCGATCTCCTACAACAGTAACATCCTGCTGGAATTCGGAGCCACAGCCGGTGTCAACAGATATGATTATTTCCCGGCTGAGAATTATTCCCAGTACGACAAGAAGGACAGGACGTATCTGTCCTATCTTACAGCCAGGCTGAAGATGGCCCAGACTACTCTGGATTATAATATGTATCCGTCTTCAGGGCGGCACCGTCTTCTGGAGTTCCGCTATATACTCAGCCATGAGAGGCACGTTGAGGGAACTATGTATGCGGACGGCACGTCAGTAACCCAGCCGCTTAAGAGCACTCTTCTGGCGCGGCTCAATCTGGAGGATTATTACAGTCTGGGCAGATGGTTCTCGCTGGGTTACAATCTGGACATTACGGTGTCCACTCCGCTTGATCTCTGTGATTATACATCCACGATGATGGCCATGCCGGCTTTTCAGCCTACAATACACAGCAGGACCCTGATGCTGAGTGCTTACCGGGCACCGATATATGTCGGTTTTACCGTAAATCCTGTTGTGAAATTTACAAAGACAGTATTCCTGCATCTGTCCGGAGGCTATTTTCAGCCTTATAAAGAACTGTTGGAGACGGCAAGTGGAGGATATACTTATTCGCAGCCTCTTCCACGTGGCGGTTTTGTAGGCAATGCCGCTATTGTATGGCAGTCTCCGATAGGACCGATATCGCTTTCCTGCGCCTATTATGAGAAGGCGGAGAAAGCCAAGTGGTATCCTTCGTTCAACATAGGTTTTCTGATATTCAGGGAGCACGGTCTTAGAAATTAAATGCGGCGGACTATGGGAATGAGACAGATATTGGGTAAGCTGGCCGGGCAGACGGCAATCTACGGGACGAGCACCATCGTGGCCCGCTTCCTGAACTATATGCTGCTGCCTCTGTACACCTATACGCTTTCCACTTCGGATTACGGAGTCCTGACGGAGTTCATGTCCTATATCGCTGTATTTCAGGTGCTGCTGACCCTGGGCCTGGAAACCGGCTGCTTCCGTTTCGCCAACAAGGAAGGATATGAGCCCAGAAAGGTCTTCTCCAGTGCTCTTCTGGCAGTATCCGCTGTGTCGGCGGTCTTCCTGCTGCTGATGATCCTGTTCGGCAAGGACCTGGCCGTGAGGATGGGGTACGGAGGATACTGGAACCTCTACATCTATATAGGAATAATTCTTTTCTCCGACTGCTTCACCGCGATACTCTTCGCCCGGCTCAGGTGTGAGTCAAAGGCATGGAGGTTCGCTGCTTTCAAGACGATAAAGATCCTGACGGAGGCCGGGACCAATCTGCTGCTGTTTCTCTGGTATCCCGGATATGCCGCCGCGCATCCGGACAACCTGCTGTCGGGACTGATTCCGGCGGTGCCGGATTTCTCCTATCCGATATTCGCCATCGTCGTGAGCTGCGTGGTGTGCTTCCTGCTCTTTATTCCTGACCTGCTCAGGCTGCATCTGTCTCCCGACAGCGGCACTCTTAAGAAGATGCTGCGCTACTCCCTGCCGCTGATGGTGGCCGGACTGCCCGGAGTCATGAACGATTTTCTGGACCGTATCCTCTTCCGTTTCTTCAACGTGGACGACTCGCTGTGGAGGGCTGATCTCGGTATATATCAGGCCGGAGTGAAGGTGGCGGTCATCATGTCGCTCTTCGTGCAGATGTTCCGTTTCGCGGCCGAGCCGTTCTTCTTTTCCAATACCGGGCAGAAGGATTTCAAGCGGGTATACGCCTCTGTCATGGAGTATTTCGTGATGTTCTGTATGCTCATCTTCCTGGGTGTTGTCTTTTACCTGGATGTCATAGAACTGATAGTCGGGCGGGATTTCCGGGCCGGTATGGATATCGTGCCGGTGATGCTGCTGGCTTATATGATGATGGGTATGCTCTTCAATGTCTCCATGTGGTACAAGCTCTCTGACCGTTCCTCATTTGCGATATACATTACCCTGGCCGGCCTGGCGGTGACGGCCGTCATCAACATCTGTTTCCTGCCGGTGTATTCCTATCACGCTGCGGCATGGGGACATTTCGTCAGCTATTTTGTCATGCTTGTCCTCAGTACGGTCCTGGGCAACAGGTTTTATCCCATACCTTATAAGTGGGGCCGGATTCTCTCGGTCATAGCCTTCGCGCTGTTGCTGTACGGAGCGGCCATGGCCCTGCCTGACTCCATCCCTTACGGATGGACCCTCGCACTGCGGACTCTCCTTATCGGAGTGTACCTGGGCGGACTTTATTTTTCCGAAAAATATTTAAAACGATATAAGCGACATGAAAGTAAAGATAGTCAATAACTCCCCTTTCGGGCTGCCTTCCTATTCAACTCCTCTTTCAGCGGGGATGGACCTTCGGGCAGCTCTCTCTGAACCGGTGACTCTTAAGCCGCTGGAGAGGCAACTTGTTCCTACCGGACTGCATATTGAACTGCCGGCCGGATACGAGGCGCAGGTGAGGCCCCGCAGCGGACTGGCCGCGAAGCACGGCATATCCATTGTCAATTCGCCCGGGACGATAGATGCCGATTACCGTGGGGAGATCAAGGTGATACTTGTGAACCTTTCGACAGAGGATTTTGTAATCAATCCTGGAGAGCGCATAGCCCAGATGGTGGTGGCCCGTCATGAGAGAGTTGAGTGGGAGGAGGTAGATGTACTGGAGGCCAGTGAGAGGGGAGAGGGCGGCTTCGGCTCTACAGGAAGAAAATAATCTTGAGTATGAACAGAGAATTGGAAAACAGGCTGTACGAGGCGTTTGTCTCCAGCAGCGGGGTCTCTACCGACAGCCGCAGGATAGAGAGCGGAGCGATGTTCTTCGCTTTGCGCGGAGACAATTTTGACGGCAACCGTTTCGCTCAGCCGGCCTTGGACAAGGGCGCGGCGTATGCGGTGGTGTCCCGGGACAGCGGGTTTGCCGACGGCGGCAGGTTCATAGTGGTGGACGACACTCTGGAGGCTTTGCAGGCTCTGGCCCGGATGCACCGTTCCCGTTTCCGCATACCCGTTATCGGCCTGACCGGGACCAACGGCAAGACCACCACGAAAGAACTTCTGTGTTCCGTGCTCTCTGCAAAATACCGCGTGACGGCCACTGCCGGTAACTTGAACAATCACATCGGAGTGCCGCTTACCTTGCTGCGCATTACGGAGCGGACGGAGATTGCGGTGGTGGAGATGGGGGCCAATCATCCAGGGGAGATAGCCGCGCTGGCTTCGATCGCGCTTCCGGACTACGGACTTATAACCAATGTCGGCAAGGCGCACATAGAGGGCTTCGGCTCGTTCGACGGAGTCAAGAGGGCCAAAGGTGAACTTTATGATTATCTGCAGAGGACGGCGGATACCGCTTTTCTCAATGTGGATGACGACAATCTCTGTGCGATGGCCTCCCAGCGGCCTGACCTGCGGACTGTGCGTTACGGAGTGGAGTCTACGGGAGTGGAGATCCTGCCGGTGACTGCCGAAGAGCCTTATCTGAGACTGGATGTGCCGGACGAAGACGGGATGCTGTGTGTCAATACCCGCCTCATAGGCTCTTACAATGCTCCCAATGTGATGGCGGCCATGTGCGTGGGACAGTATTTCGGCGTAGCCTTGAAGGATGCCGCTGCGGCTGTGGAGGCATACGTGCCCGCCAACCTCCGTTCGCAGCTGGAGCGGACGGAGCGCAATCTGCTGGTGCTGGATACCTACAATGCCAATCCTTCGAGCATGAAAGCCTCGCTGGACAATTTTTCCGCATCGCGCTTTCCTCACAAAATGGTGATCCTGGGGCAGATGCTGGAACTCGGCCCGGATTCGCCGGATGAGCACCGGAGGGTTATAGAAAGGGTGGCGGCCATGAAGGACTGTGAGAGAGCGGTCTTCGTAGGGGAGGAGTTTGAGAAAGCGGCGGTTGTATGCCCTGTGGCTGGGGATGCGCGTTTCAGGTTCTGCCATGATGTCGTTGAGGCCCGTGAGGTTCTCGGAAAGGAACCGGCGGAAGGACTGTCAATATTGATGAAGGGCTCCAACGCTGTCGGTCTGCCTTCACTGAAAGATTTATTATAGGTGCGGCTGATTATGTCCTCAACTGCGGTAGTCATACTCAATTGGAACGGAAAGGATTTCATGAAGAAATTCATTCCGCAGATACTGTCACGTACTGACTTTTCAGGCGGTTCTGTCCTGTATGTGGCCGACAACGGTTCTCAGGACGGGTCTGTGGAATGGCTCAGGGAGACGTGGCCGGACGGGGAGGTGAGACTTATCTGCTTTGACCGCAACTATGGCTTTACGGGAGGTTACAACCGGGCCTTTGCGGAGATTGAACGCTCCGGGGCGAAGTTTGACTACTATCTGCTGCTCAATTCGGATATAGAGGTTACGGACGGCTGGCTCGGGGAACTGGAGCATTTTATGGACTCGCATCCACGCTGCGGAGCATGTGCGCCCAAGATTCTCAGCTATGACCGCAGGACGATGTTCGAACATGCCGGAGCCTGCGGCGGATATGTGGACAGATGGTATTTCCCTTACTGCCGGGGCCGTATTCTGTCCAAGGTAGAGGAGGACATGGGACAGTACGATACTCCGTGCCGGGTGTTCTGGGCCTCCGGTGCCGCTCTTATGGTCCGCTCCGGTCTATGGAGGCAGTCAGGGGGACTGGACGAGTCGTTTTTCGCGCACATGGAGGAGATAGACCTGTGCTGGAGGGCTCAGCTTGCCGGCTGGGAGATATGGGCGGTGCCTTCTTCCAGGGTATATCATGTCGGGGGAGGGACATTGCCCAACAACTCGCCCCGCAAGCTGTACCTCAACTTCCGCAACAATCTGCTGATGATGTACAAGAATCTTCCTGACGGCACCCGTGGGCGGATTGTGCTGTCCAGGATGTGCATAGACGGTATTATCGCCTGCCTGTATCTTCTGACGGGGAAAATGTCGTTTTTCAAAGCTGTCATCAAGGCTCACAGGGACTTCCGCAGTATGCGCCGGAGTGTGGTCAGGACTGCAGCGGCATGTCCTGTGGCGCGCCCGAAAGTCACTATGGTGGCCCTGGCATTGAAAGGATTCAGATATCCTGACGGAAAAATTGGAGATTGAGGATATTATATTACTTTTGCAGCGTTTTTGTAACAACATATTATAACCTATTTTATGGCTTTTACTAACAATGTGATGATCGTGCGCCACAAACTGCTGGCGATGATGGTTAATAAGTGGAAACAGGACAAACTCTGCACAGATATAGACCGGCTGCCTATAGAGCTGAGTCCGCGCAGGTCCGAGGTGCTGGGCAGATGTTGCGTCCATAAGGAGAGAGCGGTATGGAAATACAAGATGTTCCCCTTGCTGGGTTACGACATGAACGACGAGAAGGACGAGCTGACCCCTCTGTCGGACTATGCCCGCCGGGTGGTCAATAGGGAAAGGGAGCAGAAGGACAATATCATGTGCGTGATTGACGAGGCCTGCTCATCTTGCGTGAAGACCAACTATGAGATTACCAATCTCTGCCGCGGATGTGTGGCACGCAGCTGCTCCATGAACTGTCCCAAGCACGCCATCACCCATGACAAGAAGAATCACGGTCAGGCTGTGATAGATCACGATCTCTGCATCAACTGCGGAAAGTGCTATCAGAGCTGCCCTTATCATGCTATAGTATATGTTCCCGTGCCCTGCGAGGAAGCCTGCCCGGTAAAGGCTATCTCCAAGGATGAGTACGGAGTGGAGCATATCGATGAGAGCAAGTGCATCTATTGCGGAAAGTGCTTGAACGCATGTCCTTTCGGTGCGATATTCGAGATATCTCAGGTCTTCGATGTGCTGAACAGCATCCAGGACGGAGAGTCTGTAGTGGCTATGGTGGCTCCTTCTATCCTCGGTCAGTTCAATACCACTAAGGAGAAACTTTACGGTGCCATCAAGGCCATCGGCTTCTCGGCAGTGGTAGAGGTCGCCGAGGGTGCCATGCTCACAGTCTCCAACGAGGCTGTCGAGCTTAAGGAGAAGCTGCAGGAAGGTCAGCCTTTCATGACCACCAGCTGCTGCCCTTCATATATCCAGCTCGTCAGGAAGCATATTCCGGACATGGCTCCGTTCGTGTCGGCATCCGGCTCTCCGATGTACTACAGTGCTCAGATTGTCAAGGAAAAGTTCCCTGACGCAAAGCAGGTCTTCATCGGCCCGTGCATAGCCAAGCGCAA
>CALVDG010000012.1 GCA_944326255.1 uncultured Bacteroidales bacterium | reverse complement strand
GGTTCTACCGAACCTACTTTGTTTTAATTGTTAAACTTTTTAATAACTAGTCCGGAATTTTACCGGACACGAGTGTGTCCGATAATTATTTACAATGATTATCCGCAAAGATACCCCTAAAGTCCTCACTTTACTTCACGATGCTTTTTAGTTGAGTTGTATATACTTGAATATAAGCATTTTATCTATCCAGCGATTTTTTAAGTGGGGTGAATTACGCTCAGAATGAGCCTTTTTGCCGTCATTTAACTTTTTGCAAAAATACAAAACCCAGGCAATCAGGTGGTTGCAATATAACTAAAAAGCAACGTGAGGATGCCGGGAGGATTGGATAGGAAGAGCGGAATGTCATGGATGGCAGCGGTATGCACCGGTGCAGGATGCCGCAGGTGACAGGGACGGCGTGGAGGCAGGCGGGGAGAAAAGGCTTGCCGCCCTCGGCACAAGAGGGAAGAATCTGCCTTGAATATCACGGAGTTACGGAGTAACGACGATGATATTCAAGGTAGAGGGGCCTGGTCTTTTCGACCGCCTGCCTACAACGCTGTCAGAGGAATGAGTGGGCTATGCGGATTCGCCGGGAGAAGTGCCTAGGATGGTTCACTTTCTCGGGGGGGGGGGGGGGCTGGAGGATGGCCGCATGGGGGGAGATGGCAGTGCCTGCCTGAGACCTGTCCTCTGCTGTTTTTGAGAAGTATCTTATAATGAGGTAAATGCAAAATGGTGCGGAGGATAGGGGTGGCCGAAAACCATCAAAATGTCCGTAATCAGCCACCCCTATCCTCGGGCCTGTTCGCATATACACCTGAACACTAGCGATTTGTCATCATCCTGTGCAGGATAGGTGTCACGGATATGGCCATGGACTTGGACGAAAGCCGCTGTGAAAGGTCCGGAGTCCCTACCCGGTGACTCTTCCCCTGCCTTGAGCCTGGGGCCTGACAAAGGAGGGGCAGCTATAGACGGCAGCATAACCTTCTCTGCGTCTGCCCGGTGATAATTGCACCTGTCTGCCAGACACAATCCTCAAAGCCGGGCACTCACGGTGCGGAGTAAAAGTCCCGCGACGTATCACGGCACAGTTCTAAATGTCACTATGCATTTTCGTTAAGTAGGAAATACCTGTAAATCCTGATGTTGACAAACATCACAAAATGTAAGGAGCATCCCAAAATGCCGTATTTTGAGGAAAATCGGAGCGTCTAACATTCTTGCAAAAACAGAACATCTTGATAATCAGCAAAACGCAATATAACGAAAATGTATAGTGGTAAGTTGATGAGAATGCGTAGTGACGAGTCGCATGATAGCGGACGGGGTAGAGCCGCGCGTCGGCATCACCTACTCAGTCCGGCCTTAGCTGTATAAGGTCTGCCAGGGGGAATCTCTGCGGATAATCATTATTATTAATTACCGAACCGACAAGGGAAATGCAAAATTCCCGGAACCGGCCTCATCCGCCGTTCCGGGAATCGTATGCTGATGTCTGCCGGTGCAGGTAGTGGATACAGAGGGTTATTTCTTGGAAGGCTGAGGAGCAGCGGGCTCAACGGGCCTATGGGCTCCTTTGAGATCAGCCACCTCATTAAGGAACTTGTTGTACTCCTCCTTGGTGATGATGTGGCACGAGCCGTTGAATATGGTGCCGACCTCGATGCCGAGCTTGGGAGCCTTGAGATCTCCTGAGAAATTGGAGTTGGCCTTGAAGTTGATGATGTCCTCGATATACATCTCACCCTCGGCGTGCCCCCACAGGTCGCAGTTCTGGCAGAAGATCTTGCCCTTGACATGGGCCGCTTCACCGATTACCAGCTTGCCTTTGGTATATACCGTTCCTTCGAATATTCCGTCAATTCTGATGTCCGCCGAAGATGTCATCACTCCGGTGATTCTGGTTCCCTTGGAAATACGGCACAACTCGTTGGCCTGGGGAATTATTTCTGCTTTTGCCATATCTTATACTTTTTATTGATGAATACATGCTCCGTGGGAAGCCTCGGCAGCCTCCATTATCGCCTCGCTCATAGTGGGATGAGGGTGTATGGAATGTATCAGGTCCGAAGCCGTCATGCCTACATTGCGTCCGGCCACGATACCGGATATCATCTCGGTCACATTGGCTCCGACCAGATGGGCTCCGAGCACCTTGTCCGTAGCTGCGTCCACAATCAGCTTGACGAAACCGTCCTTTTCACCGGCGGCCACGGCCTTGCCGGAAGCCAGGAAGAAGAACTTGCCCACCTTATAATCTATACCGGCCTCCTTGGCGGCTCTCTCGGTCATGCCGACTGAAGCCACTTCGGGGGACACGTATGTACAGCCCGGCACATTGCCGTAGTCCAGAGGCTTTGGAGCCAGTCCGCAGATAGCCTCCACACAGCATATAGCCTCAGCCGAGGCCACATGAGCCAGGGCCTGCGTAGGTATGATGTCGCCGATGGCATATACTCCCTCCACATTGGTGCGGTAGTACTCGTCCACCTTGATCTTGCGGCCGCGCACCATCTCTACGCCTGCCTCTTCCAGACCGAGATAATCCGTATTGGGAATCACACCCACAGCCGAGAGCACAGTCTCCGCCTCTATGGTCTCCACTCCTTTCTTCGTCTCGACGGTCAGCTTGCAGAGCTCGCCGGAGGTATCCACGCTCTTGACCTGAGCGGCTGTCATGACCTTCATTCCGGCCTTGCGGAACGAGCGGCTTATCTGGGCCGACACATCGTCGTCCTCCAGCGGAAGGATGCGGTCCAGATACTCTATGAGGTAAACCTCCACGCCCAGACTGCGGTAGAAGAAAGCGAACTCACTGCCTATGGCACCTGAGCCGATGACGGCAAGGCTCTTGGGCAGCTTGTCCGGTATCAGGGCCTGACGGTAGGAGATAATCCTCTCGCCGTCAATTGGTGCAAACGGCAGGGAATTGGCCCTGGAGCCGACCGCCAGAATGATGTGGTCCGCCTCGTAGACGGTCTTCTTACCGGCCTCGAAGTCATTGACCTCGACGCTGTGACCGCTCTTGAGCACGGCATCACCGTGTATCAGGGTTATCTTGTTCTTCTTCAGCAGGAACTCCACTCCCTTGGACATCTGGGCGGCAACCCCTCGGCTGCGGTCCACCATCTTCACGATATCCGGATTCACATCCGCTGCCTCAAAGCCGTATTCAGCGGCATGGAGAGCATAGGTATAGGCCTGTGCGCTCTTGAGCAGAGCTTTCGTGGGTATGCATCCCCAGTTGAGGCAGATACCGCCCACCTCAGAGCGCTCGACTATCGCCACTGACTTTCCGAGCTGGGATGCACGGATTGCGGCCACATATCCTCCGGGGCCTGAGCCCACCACTATTATGTCAAATCTGTCCATGTCTATGATGTTTAATTGTTCTCCAATCTACCGTGACAATGCTTGTACTTCTTGCCGGAACCGCAGGGGCAGGGATCGTTGCGGCCCACCTTCTTCTCGACCCTGACGGGAGCGTTGCTCTTGGGTTCTCCGCTGTTGGTCACCATATCCGTCCTGGAAGTACGCATATTGCTCATGTCGGTACGGCGGCGCTCGGCCTCGCGTACATCACCCGGAGCATTCTCCCTCACCGGGATATGAGCCCTGAGCAGGAACTTCACCACCTCGCGGCTGATACGCTCGATGACACCCTTGAAGAGGTTGAAGCTCTCAAACTTGTAGACAAGCAGAGGGTCCTTCTGCTCGTATGTGGCATTCTGCACGGACTGCTTGAGGTCGTCCATATCGCGCAAGTGCTCTTTCCAGGCCTCGTCTATCATGATGAGGGTGATGGTCTTGCTGACGGCCCTGATAAGCTCGCGGCCCTGAGTCTCGTAGGCCTTCTTGAGATTCACGAGCACGCGCATGACCTTGGTGCCGTCCCCGACAGGAACTGCAATGTTCTCAAACCTCTCGCCCTGCTTCTCACAGATGGTCTTGATGACCGGCCAGGCCTGAGCCACCATAGCATCGCTGCGCTGCCGGTACTCCTGGCGTATCTGCTCGTTAAGGGCATCGGATATCTTGTCTCTCGAAGCATTCTTGTAGAACTCGGCATCAAAGGCGGGGTCTATCGAGAGGGTCTTCATAACCTCCAGCTTGAAGTCCTCATACTCCATCTCCTCGGACCTGTCGGCCAGCACCTCGCAGCAGTCCCCTATCATGTTCATCACATCCACGTCGATGCGCTCTCCGTACAGGGCATTACGGCGTTTGTTGTATATCACCTCCCTCTGGGAATTCATCACATCATCGTACTCCAGCAGACGCTTACGGATACCGAAGTTGTTTTCCTCCACCTTGCGCTGCGCCCTCTCCACGGTCTTGGACATCATGGACGCCTGCAGGGGCTCGCCTTCCTTAAGACCCATCCTGTCCACCATCACGGCCATCTTGTCTCCGCCGAAGAGACGAAGCAGGTTGTCCTCGAACGATACGTAGAAGACTGACGAGCCCGGGTCTCCCTGACGGCCGGCACGGCCTCTGAGCTGACGGTCCACGCGGCGGCTGTCATGACGCTCCGTACCGATGATGGCCAGACCGCCGGCCTCCTTTACTCCGGGGCCGAGCTTGATATCGGTGCCACGGCCGGCCATATTGGTGGCGATGGTCACCGTTCCGGCTGTACCGGCATGAGCCACGATCTCGGCCTCACGGGCGTGCTGCTTGGCATTGAGCACATTGTGCTTGATGCCACGCATACTCAGCATCTTGCTCAGCAGCTCGGATATCTCGACGGATGTGGTACCCACCAGGACAGGACGTCCGGCCTGGGTCAACTCCACTATACGGGCTATGACAGCGTTATATTTCTCTTTCTTGGTCTTGTATATGATGTCATCCTCGTCCTTGCGGATGACCGGACGGTTGGTCGGAATGACCACTACGTCCAGCTTGTAGATAGACCAGAACTCGCCGGCCTCAGTCTCGGCGGTACCGGTCATACCGGCCAGCTTGTGATACATCCTGAAGTAGTTCTGCAGGGTGATGGTGGCGAATGTCTGGGTGGCGGCCTCCACCTTCACGTTCTCCTTGGCCTCGATAGCCTGGTGGAGTCCGTCCGAGTAGCGGCGGCCTTCCAGGATACGGCCGGTCTGCTCGTCCACGATCTTGATCTTATTGTCCATCACCACATACTCCACGTCGCGCTCAAACATGGCGTAGGCCTTCAGAAGCTGAGTGACCGTATGCACTCTTTCCGCCTTCAGCGCATAGTCCGCCAGCAGGGCGGCCTTCTGAGTCTGTTTTTCCTCGGGAGTGATGTTCTGCTTCTCCAGCTCGGCTATCTCATTGCCGATATCGGGAAGGATGAAGAACTTCTCGTCGGAGACACTGGCGGCGATAAGGTCGTTGCCCTTGTCGGTCATCTCCACGCTTCTGTTCTGCTCCTCTATGACAAAATACAGGTCATCGGTAATCAGGTGCATCTGACGGTTGTTGTCCTGCATGTAGAAATTCTCGGTCTTCTGCAGGAGCTGCTTCATGCCCGGCTCAGAGAGGAACTTGATCAGAGGATTGTACTTGGGAAGTCCCTTGTGGGCTCTGAGGAGCATCTTGGCTCCCTCGGTCTCGTTGCCCTCGGCTATGAGTTTCTTGGCCTCTGTGAGTTGCTTGGTCACGAGCTGCTTCTGGGCATTGTACAGCCTCTCCACGTATGGCTTGAACTCCATGAACTGCTGGTCGTCTCCACGGGGCACCGGTCCGGATATAATCAGAGGTGTACGGGCATCGTCGATCAGCACGGAGTCCACCTCATCGACTATGGCGTAATGATGCTTGCGCTGCACAAGGTCGTTCCTGTCGATGGCCATATTGTCACGCAGGTAGTCGAAGCCGAACTCGTTGTTGGTTCCGAAAGTGATGTCGGCCCTGTAAGCGGCGCGGCGGGCAGCGGAGTTGGGCTGGTGCTTGTCGATGCAGTCCACTCTCAGACCGTGGAACTCGTACAGGGGGCCCATCCACTCGGAGTCACGCTTGGACAGGTAGTCGTTGACCGTCACCACATGCACTCCCTTGCCGGCCAAAGCATTGAGAAATACGGGGAGGGTAGCCACCAGGGTCTTTCCCTCACCGGTCGCCATCTCGGCTATCTTTCCCTGATGCAGGACGATACCACCGATGAGCTGCACGTCGTAATGGACCATGTCCCACGTGGTCGGGTTGCCTCCGGCCATCCATGTATGGCTCCAGTAAGCCTTGTCACCATCTATGCGGACATAGTCGTGCTTAGCACTGAACTCGCGGTCCATATCTGTGGCCGTCACCTCGATGACCTCCTTCTCCTTGAATCTGCGGGCAGTGGACTTCATCACGGCGAAAGCGTCTGGAAGCACCTCGTTCAGCGCCTCCTCGATCTCCTCGTCTATCTTCTTGGTCAGCTTGTCCACCTCGGTGGCCAGAGCCTCTTTCTTCTCAACCGGGATAGTCACATCCTCCAGCTGGGCCCTGAGGTCCTTCTTCTGCGCCTCGTCAGCCGATATCCTGTCCTGAATTACTTTTCTTATCCTGTCTGTCTCACTTCTGAGCTCATCATCCGAAAGCCTGTCTATACGGTCATACGCAGCCAGAACCTTTGCCAATATCGGCTGAATCTGCTTCATATCCCTCTCGGCCTTGGAGCCGAACAGCTTTTTCAATAAACCATTAATCGATGCCATCTAAAACATATTTTTGTACAACTTACAAAGATATGGAATATTCAGAATATTTTGCAAAAAATTACCCTCTAAACACATCTATTTGTCCTTAAAGACCATGCGTCCTACAGGCCGAAGAGGTAGAAGATGCTGCCGACAAGGATTGCGAAGATAGCATTGAGAATCTTCGCGACCAGGAAACTGCGGGTACTGGAGGCCAGCAACGGCAGGGAGGTATGGCCGTCCTGCGACATGGAGCTGGTAAGGAGCACGGAAAACGGCACTATTCCGCCTGCGAAAAGGGAGATGAAGACCATGTGCGGACCCGACTCCGGGATCATACCGATCAAAGCGGCCAGAATCAGCAGATAATATGTGTTGTCCTTCAGCCAGTCTCCGATATTGACATAATGCATGACCACGGTTATCACGGCCAGTGCGCCGGCCGTCCACAAAAAGGTCTTGAGCGCGTGCTTGCGGATAACGTGATGCCACAGATGCTCCTTTACAAAGTGCTCGGAAGAGGCCGCCACCAGCAATACTACAAAGACACTCAGGACTGCGAACAGGACATTCATCCACCTCTCGCTGAGAAAATTAAAAGGAAGCGCCGATGGCACCTCCGCTGCTTCTCCGCCCACGTGCTCATGCTCCAGGAAGCCGGAGAAGACAGCGGCCACGAATATCAGAATGGCCACCATCAGCACGATCCGTTCCTTTCCGGAGCCGCGCATCACTTTATACGAAGACAGCCGGAAGATATTGGGGAACTCCCCTTTGTTGGCCTCATGCAGTTCAAATCCCGGATCACAGTGAACCCTGAGGGGATGCTTCCGGAACATCAGGTCGGTCAACAGACCGCACACGATGGCCAGGACAAAGAGCACCGCAAAGAGTATGAGTGCCTGACGGGGAATCATGGCCAGCATGACGAAGGACTCGTCCCCCGAGGAGGAGATCATGGCCGCCACCAGAGAGCCCATGCTGATGATGCCGTGAGAGTACAGCGACACCGCGGCGAACCCGCCTATGCATCCGGGTATGAGTCCGAGCAGGGCCCCTGCCGCCACCTGACGCAGCGGAGAGCCCTGCAGACGGCCGAACCACCGCCCTGCGGAAGCCACGTTGACATACTCTATCATGATCATCATCACCATGACCAGGCTGGTGATGAGATAAGCATTGAGCACTACATCCCTGAGCAGATGCCAGATCATCCTTTGTAGAGTTTGAGCAGCTCACCGGCAGCGGAGAACGAGTCTATCTTGCCGTCCAGCACTGCTTTCTCATAATCCGGCATGGCCGCAGCCACTTTCGGATTGTCGTAGAACATATCTTTCAGAGAATTGTTTATGGTCTCGTACATCCAGTAGCGGTCCTGTTCCCGGCGGCGGTGCCAGTAATAGCCGTTGCCTTTCACCAATGCGAAATACTTTTCCATCATCGCCCAGATATCCTCCAGACCAGTCTTCTCCACGGATGATGCCGTCAGTGCCGTAGGTGTCCATCCGGACTCAGTGGGAGGAAACAGATGTAGGGCGTTGGCATACAGGGCACGGGCCATGTTGGCTTTCTCCACATTGTTGCCGTCGGCCTTGTTTACCGTTATCAGATCCGACATCTCCATGACTCCGCGCTTGATGCCCTGCAGGTCATCCCCGGCTCCTGAAATGAGAATCAGCAGGAAGAAATCGCTCATCGAGTGTACGGCCGTCTCGGACTGACCGACACCTACTGTCTCTATGAAGACGACGTCATAGCCTGCGGCCTCGCACAGCAGGATGGTCTCGCGGGTCTTGCGGGCCACACCGCCGAGAGAGCCGGCGGATGGACTGGGACGGATGAACGCCATGGGATTGTTGCAGAGAGTCTCCATACGGGTCTTGTCTCCAAGGATACTGCCCTTGGTCTTCTCGCTGCTTGGATCTATGGCCAGTACGGCCAGGCGGTGCCCCTTTGCTGTTACTAGATTGCCGAATGCCTCTATGAAAGTACTCTTGCCGGCCCCGGGCACACCGGTGATGCCGATACGCATGGACTCCTTGCGCTTGGAGTACTCCAGGCAGCGGACTATCAGTTCGTGCGCCATATCCCGGTGCTCGGGCAGGGAACTCTCCACCAAAGTGATGGCCTGGCTGAGCACTATGGTATTGCCCTCTACGATACCTTTCATATAGTCGTCCACCGTCATGACCGAACGGCGCCTGCGGACGATATTGCTGAGGTAAGGGTTTACTATAGGCGGCTGTTCTATCCCTTCGTTCATCACCAGGGCAGAGTCGTCATGATGATACTCATCGAAGAAGTCTCCCTGTCTGTCGGATTTATTGTTCATGGTCTTATTATCTTACGGTATATATTACAAATAGATTGATTATCGGCCTGGAAGGCGAGTTCGTAATCAGTGTTACGACATTGAGCACCTCGCCGCTCTGTCCGGAAGTATCCACACTGATCTCCAGTGTCCCGCTCTCTCCGTAGAGCACCGGTTCCGGCAGGCTGACGGACAGACCCGGTTCACTGGCATCGGCCTTGTATATTCTGAAGGAATCCTTGCCGATATTCTTGACAGTAAACTTGCCTGTAAGTACCGTACCTGCATCCACAGTCCCCAGTTCCAGGGACGAGGATTCAAACTGAGGCAAGGCACCGGCACGCTTCTGCGTATCCGACAGGTCGGAAAAATTCTCCTTTATAAGAGCCTCCACCGTAAACACCCGGGAATACTTGGTACCGTTGACGACGACAGAGAAAGTGAAAGGAGTCTTGCCCCACCTCTCTCCGGAAGTTCTGCGGGTGTCCACCACACAAGTAATCCTGGCCTTGGATTTCGCCGGTACGACATTTTCCGGCAGGGACACGGACAAGCCGGGAGTCATGTCCTCAAACCGTACCTCTATGTCGCGGCCGGAAGTATTGGCCACTTCCACTTCCACGCTTCTGGCCAGTCCCTGGTCTATCTGTCCCATGGACACCCATGTCTCCCTGAAGCCCAGAGGTCCGTATGCAGACGGAAAGAGCTCGGACAGGCTCTTCGCCTTGTCATGGGCCACACCCCTGACTTTCAATACCACAGGCTTGGTGAGACCCGACACATAGACGGTTACGGACTTGTTGAACGGATAAGGTCCCTGGTCATTGGAGAAGACCACGGATATCTCCCCCGACTTTCCAGGCATTATGGGTGCCTCGGTCCATGACGGCTCGGTACAGCCGCATGAAGTGACCACCCTGGATATCGCGACAGGCCTGTCTCCGACATTCTTCATCACGAACGTGCATTTCTGCGGCCCGTCCGCAATCATTATATCTCCGAAATCATGGATGACCTTGTCAAAGGAGACTGTCTGCTCAAAGACATTCTGCGCACCTGCCCTGAACGCTCCGGCCATCACAGCCGACAGCAGGACTATCATACTGAATATCCGACCTCTCATATACGTATTGCTAAAATCTTGGGCAAATATAGTCTTTTCTAGCCGATAATGGGAAATATTGACTATATTTGCGGGAAATTATAACAACAAACTACATTTTAATTATGGCACACAAAATTGATCCTGATGCTTGCGTAGCATGTGGTTCCTGCATCGACGAATGCCCTCTGGGAGCCATTTCCGCCGGAGATGTTTACTCAATTGATCCTGACACTTGCGCTGACTGCGGCTCATGCGTAGACGCTTGTCCCAACGGAGCTATCTCACCGGCATAAATTTTCACTTAACATCATAAAAAAATCCGACAGGTCTTTCTCCTGCCGGATTTTTTATTTTATACCGCCTCTACCGAAGTGTTTTCGCGTGATAAGCGGTGACATGCAAGGCGTCAAGGCTCACGGCGAGGGAGTTTACCGACGTAAATGACCGAACCGTGATGCCGTAGACAACGCAGCAGATTACCGCTTATCACGCGAAAACTATCCATTCATGGATATCAGGAACTCCTCATTGCTTACCGTCCCCTCCAACTGCTTCTTCATGAATTCCATGGCCTCCACGCTGGTCATGTCGGCCAGATAGTTGCGGAGAATCCACATACGGTTGATGGTGTCCTTGCTCAGAAGCAGGTCATCGCGGCGGGTACTGCTGAGAGTGACGTCCACTGCAGGGAAAATACGCTTGTTGGCGAGCTTGCGGTCCAGCTGCAGCTCCATGTTGCCGGTACCCTTGAACTCCTCGAAGATCACCTCATCCATCTTGGAGCCTGTGTCGGTCAGGGCCGTGGCAAGAATCGTCAGGGAACCGCCGTTCTCAATATTGCGGGCCGCGCCGAAGAATCGCTTGGGCTTGTGAAGCGCGTTGGCATCCACACCTCCAGAGAGCACCTTGCCTGAAGCCGGCTGCACAGTATTGAAGGCGCGGGCCAGACGGGTAATGGAGTCCAGGAATATGACCACGTCGTGGCCGCACTCCACCAGACGCTTCGCCTTTTCCAGCACGATGCTGGCCACCTTCACATGCCTCTCAGCGGGCTCGTCGAAAGTAGAGGCCACCACCTCGGCCTTGACACTGCGGGCCATGTCCGTAACCTCCTCGGGACGCTCGTCTATCAGAAGCACTATCATATAGACCTCGGGATGATTGTCCGCTATGGCATTGGCTATGGACTTAAGCAGTATGGTCTTACCTGTCTTGGGCTGGGCTACGATAAGTCCGCGCTGTCCCTTTCCTATCGGGGTGAACAGATCCACCACCCTGCACGAAAGGTCATTGTGACCGTTGCCTGTAAGAGTGAATTTCTCGTCGGGGAAAAGGGGAGTCAGGAAGTCAAAAGGCACTCTGTCCCTGATGTACTCGGGGGTACGGCCGTTGATGGTATGAATCTTCACCAGAGGGAAATACTTGTCGCCCTCGCGCGGCGGACGTATCTCGCCTATAATGGTATCTCCTGTCTTCAGAGCATATGACTTTATCTGGTTCTGCGACACATAGATGTCGTCAGGTGAGTTCAGATAGTTGTAGTCAGACGAGCGGAGAAATCCGTAACCGTCAGGCATAATCTCCAGCACGCCCTGAGCCTCCACAATACCCTCGTACTCGACTCTGGCCGGCTTCTGCTGGAAATCTTCTCTTTTTCTGTGCTCCTCCCTAGGCTGTCTGGTCTCAGGTGCGGGCTGGCTTTCAGAAGCGACATTCTGCTGCTGAGGCCGCTCAACCGCAACGGGATTCTGCTCCTGCTGCTGGGGCTGGGCTTGATTCTGTCCACGGGGAGTACGCTTCCGACCTCTGTGCGTACCCGGTTGCTTTGCCGTCGGTGCCGCCTGAGAAGGAGTCTGTTCCGAACGCCGCTCCGTTGCCTTGGGCTGGGCAGCGGCCTCCTCTTTCTCTGTCTCCGACGGCTTAACCTCAGCCTGCGGTGCTTCTGCTGCAGAAGCCGCTGCCTCGGGGACAGAGTTCTTCTTCGGACGGCCGCGTTTCCTCTTCACCGGAGCCTCTCCGGCAGGAGCCGTTTCCGGGGTCTTATCCTCGGCATCCAGCACAGCAGGTCTCACTGCTTTGGCCGCCTCCTCCGTCTGCACCGACTCTCCGGCAGGAGTCTTGGGTATCCTGCTGCGGCGTCTCTTCAGACGGGGCACTTCATCGCTCTGAACAGCCTGCTCATCCAGTATCTTATAGACCAGATCCTCCTTCGACATCGACTCGGCCTTTTTGATACCCAATTCCCTGGCTATGGCAGTGAGTTCATCCAGACTTTTCGAATGTAATTCCAGTATTCCGTACATCTGCAAACTTATTTAACTGCTATTACCTCAGCCTCTGCCAATGCGCCTTTGGGAAGCGCGGCCACCTGAAAAGCCACGCGGGCCGGATAGGGTTCGCTGAAGTACTTCGAATACACTTCATTCAGAGTGCCGAAATCAGCCATATCCTGCAAGTACACCGTAGTCTTGATCACATTGCTGAAGTCATAGCCGGCTTCTGAGAGCACATGGCCGATATTCTTGAATACCTGCTCAAGCTGTTCTCTTACTCCACCCTCGGGGAACTTACCTGTAGCGGCATCTATCGGAAGCTGTCCCGACACGTACAATGTTCCGTTTGTTTCAATTGCCTGACTGTAGGGTCCCACTGCGGCCGGAGCCAGAGGGGATGATATCACTTTTTTCATCTCTTTTAAATATTTAGTTAACAATAAATTAATTATCCCATTCGGACGAACCTTTGCGGTATGACAGCAGGTCCGCAAGTGCCGCTGCCTTGGCATTGATTCTGAAATTCCACTGCTTCCACTGCCCGAGAGGCACCCACGAAAAGGATATCTCAAAGCAATGCAGGTCGTAAGTGGCGCTTATCTGGGTCGTGGTCAGTTTCATCTTTGTAAGATCAAATCCAGTTGTAAGATTGAGGTTCAAGGCTTTGGTCAGCCTTACCTGACCGTTGATATTCAGAGTCTGGGTATGATTGTCCCTGGCAATAAGCTGATCATTGCTGTACTGGTATGTCCTTGAATAATTATAGGAATAGTTGAATGACACTGACCACGGCACATTGGGGTTAAGATAGTATATCCATCCTCCGGGTATATATTCCCCTGTAACAGGATGATAGAACACCCGCGTATAGGCCGGGGATTCTCCGGACATAGTCACACCGCCTCCTCCGCCACCGTCAAACACTCCGGATGGAGCACCTCCTCTATTGCCTCCGCCACCTCTGTTGACACCGCCTCCGGATCCGTCATTGCCTTTGCCGGCACCCTCTCCGGAGAGGCTGAAACTTAGAGACACATTGGCGTTGGTCAGACGGGCCAGCCGTCCTGTCTGCACCACATTGAACTGATTGTACCTGCGGCCACGGTAATCCACCGCATAGGGATCGAGAGTCATACCGGCAGAGACGCTTACTTTTTCCAGTACATTAGTGGTCAGATTGACGTTGATATTGGACAACTTCATAGAGTCCGCCAGGAAATTGTAGTTTCCTGAAAGGTTCAGGTTGTCTATGAGCTTTATCTTTTTAAGCCCGGTTCCTGTGGTGTCCTTTCTGTCCACCACCTTGGCTTCCACGTTGTTGCCCAACTGGAAACCTATAGAGGCCGTCTCACCGGGCGATGGAGGACTGTACAGGCCTCCTGACCACTTGTTATACTCGACCGTATGCTGCTCTCCGTGTATGTCTGTATAATTGTAGACTCTGTATCCGTTCATGGCCGTTCCCATCTCAGGCGCATAGCTGACTGTAATTGAAGGCGATATCATATGCCTGACAGCCTTGAGCTTGCCACGCCGGAAATTGAACATACCGTACAGACGGGTACTCAAAGACGCACTGGCGGAAAAGTCCTGACTTATGCCGAAATCCTCGAAAAGTCCGGTACGGGTCGTCTCCACTTTGTCGGTTTCAGGATTGTAATACTGATTCTGCGAGCTGAAATACCAGTTCATCCCGTAGGACACAGAAGGAGCCAGTGTTATATATTTAAACAAAGTGAAAGTAGGCAGACCTATGGAGAAATTATGGGTCATTCCTGTCTGCATCTTGTCCCAGAAGTCCGGATCGTGCACCTCACTGGCCTTGAAGTTTATCTTGTTCTGCAGAGTCGTGCTGTAACTCAGGGCGAACTGCTCATACCATTTCTCTCCCCCAACCCTGTTCTTTCTCTTGAACGGATAGAATCTGTTTACATTCAAGGTGATGTTAGGGAATGTAATGGCATAGGAACTGTCTCTGGAATTCTGGCTGTGCAGGGCATTTACCGACACACTCAAAGCACTCCACGTCCTCGAATAGGATATGGATGACGACACCTGACTGTTCAGCGCCTCATTGACGCTGGTATAGTTGTACTTGTTGTTGGACGGGCTTGAGAAGTTGACCGAAGCCCTGAATGACGTTCCCGGCCTGGCTTTCGGATCCTGTGTATGACTCCACTTGAAACTGAAGTTCTGCGTCTGGAAAAAGTCCGCACTTCCTTTCTCTCCTGTCTGATCATTGGAAAATGTCAGGTCAAATGTACCGTTGAACTTATACCTGAGCTTATACCGCGTGGACATATTGACACTCCACGAGCCCTTTGTGAATATTGTTCCTGTAAGAGCAACGTCAAAATAATCCCCGAGAACCAGATAAAAACCTCCATCCTTGATAAACAGTCCCCTGGCAGCCTCTTCTCCGAAAGTGGGGAAAAGTATACCGCTGGCCCTGTCTTTCTGCTTTGGCACGAAGCCGAACGGCAGCATCAGAGGATACAGCGGAACATCGGCCAACACCAGATATGCCGGGCCGAATACAGTCTTCTGCTTGGGTTCGGTCTCTACCTTGGCCTTGGTCATCCTCAGATAAAAATGCGGATGATCCAGATCGCAGACCGAATACTTTCCGCCTGAGATGTTGATGGACCTGTCCGGCATCATATTGAGGTTCTCACCTCTCATCACACCGTCAGTCTCCGATGTGACCATATTCTTTATCCTGGCCTTCGATGTCTTGAAGTTGTAGAACACATTGTCCATCGAATATGTCTTGCCAGCCTGGGTCATCTCCGGTTTGCCCGTAATCACTCCCGCCGTATCGGCCACACCGGCCGCATACACTACCTGACGGTCCACATCGTACTGCATATACTCCGCCTTCAGAGTCATGTCACCGTAAGTAACGCTGGCATCACCGTAATAATAAATCATCTTCCGTCCGGAAGAGAAGTCCTCCACAACAGAATCCACGGCTGTAGAGAATGCCGGCTGCTCCAACATACCACCCTGCACCGTAGTGTCCGGCCTGAAAAGAGAATCGGCAGCCTCAAGCGAATCCGGCACCGGCAAAGAGTCCGCATTGACCTGGAGAGTATCCAATGCCGAACTGTCCCGCAATACTGAATCAGGCACCGCCACGGACATGTCCGGAAGAATCTGCAGATTACTCTGACGCGCCAGGGAATCCTGCTGCAGCTGCTCTACACGCGCATGACGGTCCGCATATACAGCCCCTGCCTGCCATACTGTCGATATGACGGCTGCCACAGATGCGGTAATAGTCATGAATACTTTATGGAACTGCATTAAAATTAATGAAGATACTGGTTCGTCTTAGAGTAATTGCCGACAAATATAGTCTTTTTTGAACTCATACCAAAGTTTTATTAACTTTGCTTACTGAAATGAAAAAAATTATTACACTGATCATTCTTGTATCATTTTTGGCAACGCATCCTGCTTTCTTTAGCTTATACGCTCAAAACAAGCAACTTGTGGAGCTCAAGACCGTTGTCATAGATGCCGGCCACGGCGGCCATGACCCTGGTGCGACAAATGGGAAAATCCACGAAAAAAACATCACGCTCTCCGTAGCCAAGCGTCTTGGAGAACTCATCAAGAAGAATTACCCGTCCATAAATGTAATCTATACCAGAAGCGATGACCGGTTCGTAGAGCTGTACAGACGCGCCGACATCGCCAACAAGAACAACGCTGACCTGTTCATATCCATACACGTCAATTCCGCTGCAAACAAGTCCGCCAGAGGGCACGAGACCTTCGTAATGGGTCAGGACAAGAATCAGGAGAACTTCGAGATATGCCGGACAGAGAACAGTGTTATCGTACTCGAGGACGACTACTCGTCCAACTATCAGGGATTCGATCCCGGCAATCCGGAATCATACATCATATTCAGTCTGCTGCAGAACTCCCATCTGGAGCAGAGCACTGATTTCGCAGCACTCATACAGCAATACGCGGACTCAGGCCCGATAGCGAACAACCGTGGCGTCAAACAGGCCAATTTCATCGTACTCTGGAAGTGTACTATGCCGGCCGTTCTGATCGAACTCGGATTCATATCCAACGCCAATGATTTGCGGACACTCACGGACAAGGCCGGCCAGCAGCGCATAGCAGAAAACATCTTCAATGCATTCAAGGCATACAAGAAAGGCTATGATACTGAAGTCTACACTCCTGACGGAACGGCACCGGCCGCGCCGGAAGAGCGTTCCGCCGGAACAACTGATATGACCGTGGACATCCCCTCGGGAAAATTCGGTATCCAGATATTGGCTTCCAGGAAACTGCTGCCGGAGAATGCTTCGGAGCTGAAAGGGTGGAACTGCCGGCACATCAAATCCGGCAAGCTGTACAAATACTATGTAGGCTCATACAAGTCCAAGGACGAGGCCAGAAAAGCCCTGCCCAATGTAAGAAACAGCTTTCCAGGAGCATTCATCATCAATATAGAATAATCACCGTACCATGAGAAAAGAGATAAAAACCGGACTGTTCGCCGTTATCGTCCTCGCAGTCGCCCTGTTCATGATTGAGTTCCTCAAAGGCAAGGATATCTTCTCCAGGAACAATACATATTATATAATATACCCGTCTGTAGAAGGGCTGAGCGTCTCCACCGGCATAACGGTCGGGGGCTATGCAGCCGGCATCATTTCAGATATCGAATACAACAGACAGACCATGAACTACACTGTGTCCGCCAGCATATCCAGAGAATTCGACATACCAAAGGACTCTTACATTGAGGTCTACAGCTCAGACATACTCGGCACCAGGAAACTGCGGGTCAGGATGGGGGCATCATCCGTCATGGCCTCTTCCGGCGACACCCTCCGCGGCTGCGTGGAGGCGGACATGCTGTCCTCTATCACAGGAAGTCTGGACTCCCTGATGAGAAGCATCGGAACTACAGTCGAGTCCGTCAATCTGATACTGGACGAGGAGAACCGCGCCGAAGTCCGTCAGCTGCTCAAAAGGCTCAACAGCACAGCCGGCAATCTGGACAGAGTCTCAGCCATGCTCCAGAGCAAGAGTCCCGACATAGAGACACTGCTGTCCAACCTCAGTTCCATCTCCGCCACCCTGGACTCCGCGGCCACAGCCATAAACGGAACCGCCGCCAACGCCGAGGCCATCACCGCCTCACTGAAAGAAGCCGACCTGACAGGCATGACCGACTCAATCAGGTCTCTGGCCGGCAGACTGCAGGATCCGGACGGAAGCATAGGGAAACTGATGTACTCGGACTCACTCTACAATGCCCTCACAGCCCTCTCAAACGACCTGGATTCTCTGGTCAACAACATAAGGAAAGACCCCAAAAAGTATATAAAAATTTCTATATTTTGAAATAAAATCGTAACATTTTTTCATTAAAATTTTTTTTAAAATTAAATCGTCTTGATAAACAAGATGTTTAAAAATTTGAAGAAATTTTTATTTTTTTAATTGATTTTTTTTACTCAATTTTGCTCTCCCCAATGAGGGGAAACTGATACTTAATATATAAAAATTCAACTGATACTTGAGGAATGGATTACCGTGAAGTATGGGATAACTGTCTGCAAATCATAAGGGATAACATCCCTGAGAGCAGCTATAGGACGTGGTTTGAGCCTATCAGACCCGTCCGGCTGGAAGGAAGTACCCTTACCATTCAGGTACCCTCAGGTTTCTTCCCCGAATACATCGAGGCCCACTACATCGACATCCTGCGTTCCTCCATGAAAAGGGTTATCGGAAAGGATGCGAAGCTTGTATATGAAGTATCAGTAGTGAAGAACTCCACCGTACGCTATCCGGCAGGCAGACCTGACTCCGGGATTGTCAATCCCGACATAGCCCTGCCCAAGGAAAAGGTGGAGAAGATCGATGACCCTTATGTGATTCCAGGCATCAAGGGCATAACGGTCAATCCCAATCTCAACTACAACTATTCTTTTGAGAATCTCATAGAAGGAGACTGCAACCGTCTGGGCCGCGCTGCCGGACTGGCCATCGCGGAGAACCCAGGAAGCACAGCATACAATCCTTTTTTTGTATACGGTGGTCCCGGTCTGGGAAAGACCCATCTGGCACAGGCCATAGGCATAGAGATAAAGGAGAAATATGCCGGGAAAGTGGTTCTCTATGTCACCGCCAACCGTTTCGTGACCCATTACATGGACTCGATTCAGAAGAATGCCATGACGGACTTCCTGCACTACTATCAGTCGATGGATGTCCTCATCATAGACGACGTTCATGAGTTTGCCGACAAGCCAGGTACCCAGAACGCCTTCTTCCAGATATTCAACTACCTGCACCAGCTCGGAAAACAGCTGATCTTCACATCGGACAGAGCGCCGGCCGACCTGCAGGGACTGGAGCAGAGGCTTCTCTCCCGGTTCAAGTGGGGACTTACTACGGAGCTGCTTCCGCCCGATATGAAGACAAGGGTGGCTATCCTGAAAGCCAAGAGTTTCCGGGAAGGGATCACACTGGACGACGGAATCATAGACTACATAGCATCCAAAGTCACAGACAATGTGCGGGAGCTCGAAGGCACTCTGGCCTCACTGATGGCACACGCCACACTGACCAAGAGAAAGATTACCCTCCAGCTGGCTCAGGAGATTATCGAGAAGATAGTGACGGTGAATACCAGCGAAGTATCCATCACCAAGATCCGCAACACGGTCAGTGACTATTTCGGCATATCCAACGACGTGATGCTCTCCAACTCCAGAAAGAGGGAGATCGTCCAGGCCAGACAGATAGCCATGTACCTGTGCCGCCAGCACACCGGCAAGTCCCTTACCTCCATCGGCAGTGAACTGGGCGGAAAGAACCACGCGACTGTCCTGCACGCCTGCGAGACCGTATGCGACCTGATGGCCACGGACCGCTCCTTCAAGCAGTACGTCACCGACATTGAGAAGAAACTCAAATCCAACATCTAATACCTACAGTCATGACTTCAGAACAAGTGCTGTCCCATTTCCGCGAGATACTCACCATTCCACGCGAGTCGGGACATGAGGAGCATATTATCGCCTGGCTCCAGAAATTCGCCGCAGACCGGCATCTCGACTGCAAGACCGACGAGGCCGGCAATGTACTCATAACCATACCGGCGACACCCGGCAGGGAGAACTCCCCCACTGTCATCCTGCAGAGCCATTCGGACATGGTCTGCGAGAAGAACAGCGGAGTGGAGCATGATTTCTCGAAAGATCCCATCAAGGCTGTCGTAGAGAACGGCTGGCTCATAGCCAAGGACACCACCCTGGGTGCTGACTGCGGTATCGGTATAGCCGCCCAGCTGGCAGTCCTCGAGGACAAGGAGCTGCCTCACGGCAAGATAGAGTGCCTCTTCACCACCTCCGAGGAGACCGGGCTGGACGGAGCATTCGCTCTCAAAGGCGACTTCCTCACCGGCAGCATACTGCTCAACCTCGACTCCGAGGACGAGGGCGAACTGTTCATCGGCTGCGCCGGAGGTATCGACACCACAGCGAAATTCCACTACACTCCCGTTCCCGTCCCGGCCGGCAAGGTCTGCGTCAAGGCAGGATTCTGCGGCGGCATCGGCGGGCACAGCGGAGACGACATCGACAAGGGCCGTTCCAACGCAGTACAGTCCCTCGCGAGACTGCTCTACCGCGTATGGAACGGGACTTCCGCAACCCTCTGCAGCATAGACGGCGGCAACAAGCGCAACGCCATAGCCCGCGAGGCATCTGCCGTAATAGCCGTCAATCCTTCGGATACAGCCAAGGTAAAAGGCATACTTGACGAGACCCTCGCCGAACTGCGCGACGAATATGCGATTACGGATCCGGACATCGCCGCCGTATGGGAGGAGAACCTGGAATTGCCGGCTACGGCAGTGGACGACAAGACCGCATTCAACCTCATCTGCGCACTGCATGCAGTACCTCACGGAGTCATGGCCATGAGCGCGGAGGTCAAGGGGCTGGTGGAGACATCCTCTAACCTGGCGTCAGTCAAGATGCAGGAGGACAATGTAATCCGCATTGGCACCAGCCAGCGCAGCTCGACCAACTCCGCCCGCCGCAACGCCGCCATGCGCATAGAGGCCGCCTTCAAGGTTGCCGGAGCCGAAGTCACCCATGAGTCGGAGTATCCCGGCTGGAAACCCAGCCTCAAATCCCATATTCTGGAAGTCTGCAAGAGCTCATACAAGAAGCTCTTCGGCAACGACCCCGTAGTGCGGGCCATTCACGCCGGACTGGAGTGCGGACTCTTCCTGGACAAATACCCCCATCTGGACATGATCTCGTTCGGGCCTACCCTCCGCGGAGTACACGCTCCCGGCGAGAGACTCGACCTGGCCAGTCTGGACAAGTTCGTCCTGCTGCTCGAGGATGTGATCAAGGAATGTAAATAGAATAACCATGACTGAGAAACGCCACCTCAAGATAGCCCCGTCGATACTCACATCGGACTTCACCCGTCTGGGCGAGACCATCGATATGCTCAACTCCTCCCAGTGCGACTACATCCACCTGGATGTGATGGATGGAGTATTCGTACCCAACATATCCTTCGGCTTTCCGGTTATCCGCAACATAGCGAAAAGAGCTGCGAAACCCCTGGACGTACACTTGATGATAGTGGACCCGGACCGTTATATCGGAGTGCTGCGCGATGCAGAGCCCGAGTACGTCACCGTACACTACGAGGCCTGCACACACCTGCACCGCAGCCTGCAGAACATCAAGGCCAACGGCATGAAGGCCGGAGTGGTGCTCAATCCGCACACTCCTGTCTCCGGTCTGGAATACATAGCCGAATACTGCGACATGATAGTGCTGATGTCGGTCAATCCCGGATTCGGAGGCCAGTCCTTCATCGAGAGCACCTACCGTAAGATATCCGAGACCAAGGAGATGCTTCAGAGGCTCGGTTCTAAGGCACTTATCGAGGTGGACGGAGGAGTCAACCTGACCAATGCAGGCGCCCTGCGCGATGCCGGAGCCGATGTCGTAGTGACCGGCAACGCTGTCTTCGCCTCGGAAGACCCTGTCGCCACGGTGGAGCTGTTCAAGTCCCTATAGCACGAACCTTATTTCCTTAAAATAATACTTAGCCACCTGCCCGTCCTCCTTCTCAACCAGGAGACGGGCAGTACCTTTCTCCACTCCCAGTATCCGCCCCCGGAACCTGCGGAGTCCTCCGCCCGTGACATATTCCGTCTCCTCAAACTCTGCCGGGATGCCTTTACGGTACAGCAGCCGGGAATATTCCTCCTCCAGCCCCGGGACATGACCGTCTGCGTCCATCTGACCGTAAAGTTCAAATATCCGGTGCAGCAGTCTCGGCAGCTCTTCTTCCGGACTAAGTCCCGGCGTGCCTTCCCGGCCCGTCACCGCATTGTCCAGAGCCAGCAGCACAGATGTAGGATTGGGAAGTTCAGGAGGAAACTCCCTCTGATTGACATTGAGACCTATGCCGGCGATGCTGACTGCCAGAGTGTCATCCTTCAATGTATTCTCTATCAACATCCCGCATATCTTCCTGTCCCCGATGTAGATATCATTGGGCCACTTGATCCGGGCATCCAATCCCAGTTCCGCCAGATAACGGACTATCCCCACCGAGCATATCTGCGAGATAACGAACTGGCCGGCAGCCCTCAATCCCCTGGGCCTGAAAAGTATTGAGAACATCAGGTTCTCTCCCTGACGGCTCTCCCACCTGTTGCCCCTCTGCCCTCTCCCCGCCGTCTGATACTCCGAACACCACACCGTCATGTCCTCCGCCGCATCCTTGTTTCTCCAGGCATCCAGATTCGTAGAGTCTGTCATCTTTAACCAATGGATATTCATGGCATAATTTTTATAAGTATATTTGCACGGCAAATTTATATTTATTTATGATAGAAGTAGACACCATAGCCGAGGCTATGCTCGAAAAAAAGGGGAAAAATGTGTGCGCCCTCGATCTGAAAAAGATAGGAACTGCCATAACAGACTGGTTTGTAATATGCAACGCTGACTCAACCACTCAGGTTGCGGCCATTGCGGACAATATAGAGGAGAGGATGATCGAGAAATGCGGACGGAAGGTCGTCCGCGCCCAGGGCAAGGAGAACGGATTCTGGGTCATACTGGACTATCTCAACGTAGTGGTTCACATATTCCAGACCGAATACAGAAACTTTTACCGCCTGGAGGACCTGTGGGCGGATGCGGAAAGAAAAGACTACCATGACGACGAGCAATAAGGACAACATGAGCACTCAGCAGAACAGGAACAATCCCGGACCCGTCGGGCCCGGCCCCGGCAAAAGACCGCCCCAGACTCCCAAACCGATGAGGAGTCTGATGTGGATACTGTACGCCATATTCGGCTTCGCCATGATCTGGATCGTGCGCAGCTACTCCGGCACAGACCCGGTCAAGACCGAATGGCTCACCGTCAAGGAGAGCATGATCCCCGGCGGAGACATAGAAAAGATCACCTACATCACCAACCTGCACAGGGCGGAGGTGTACATAAAGAAAGACTCCCTGGCAAAATACGCCAACAGATATTTCGGAGGCAGGGCACCAGCAGCGGGACCGCATTTCTACTTCATAGTATCGGACAATTTCAATGCCGAGGAGAGTTTTGAGGAAGCCCGCATGGAGCTGCCCGCCGACCAGCGGTTCTCCATATCGACCGAGGAGCGCAACAACTATTTCGGGCAGATATTCGACTGGATACTCTTCCCGCTCCTGCTATTCGGACTGCTGTGGTTCATCATGTTCCGTCCGATGCAGAAGAACATGGGCGGAGGCCCGGGAGGCGGCATCTTCAACGTCGGCAAGTCCCAGGCCAAGCTCTATGAGAAGGAGAACAATGTGAAAGTGACCTTCAAGGACGTGGCCGGTCTGGAGGAGGCCAAGGTAGAGGTGATGGAGATAGTGGACTTCCTGAAGAATCCTCAGAAATACACAGCCCTGGGAGGCAAGATACCCAAAGGAGCTCTGCTGGTAGGCCCTCCGGGCACGGGTAAGACCCTGCTGGCCAAGGCCGTCGCCGGCGAGGCCAACGTGCCCTTCTTTTCCATCAGCGGCTCCGACTTCGTGGAGATGTTCGTCGGCGTGGGAGCCTCCCGCGTGCGCGACCTCTTCCGTCAGGCCAAGGAGAAGGCCCCCTGCATCGTCTTCATCGACGAGATTGACGCAGTTGGCCGCGCCAGGAGCAAGAACGTGGGCTTCTCCTCCAACGACGAGCGTGAGAACACCCTCAACCAGCTGCTCACCGAGATGGACGGCTTCGGCACCAACTCCGGAGTCATCATCCTGGCCGCCACCAACAGGGCCGACATCCTGGACAAGGCCCTGATGCGCGCAGGCCGTTTCGACCGTCAGATACATGTTGATCTGCCCGAGCAGAACGAGCGTCTGGAGATATTCAAGGTTCATCTGCGCAAGGTCAAGCTGGTGGAGAACTTCGACATGGAGTTCCTGGCCAAACAGACCCCCGGCTTCTCCGGAGCGGACATAGCCAACGTCTGCAACGAGGCCGCGCTGATAGCCGCCCGCAAGAACAAGAAGGCCGTGGACCGCCAGGACTTCCTCGATGCCATCGACCGCATCGTAGGCGGTCTGGAAAGACGCAGCAAGATCATTTCGCCCGCCGAGAAGCGGACCATAGCATACCACGAGGCCGGACATGCCACGGTAAGCTGGTGGCTGCCCAACGCCAATCCCCTGCTGAAAGTCACCATCATCCCTAGAGGCAACGCCCTCGGCGCCGCCTGGTATTTGCCGGAGGAGAGGCAGATAACCACCACCGAGCAGATGATGGACGAGATGGCCGCAACCCTCGGAGGCCGCGCCGCAGAGGAGATAATCAACGGAAAGATCTCCACCGGAGCCATGAACGACCTGGAGAAAGTCACCAAGCAGGCTTACGCCATGGTCACCTACTTCGGCATGAGCGACAAGGTCGGCAATATCTCCTTCTACGACTCATCGGGCAACTCCGGCTACAATCTCAGCAAGCCATATAGCGAGAAGACCGCCGAGCTTATAGATGCAGAGGCCAAGGGTTTCATCGACTCAGCTCACGCCACCGCCCTCAAAGTGCTGCGCGAGCATATGGACGGCTTCACCAGACTGGCCGAGATGCTGCTGGAGCGCGAGGTCATCTTCACCGACGACCTGGTCAAGATATTCGGAGAGCGTCCCGGCGGACAGAAGCCCCAGAGCGTCACCGCAGAGTCCGCACCCGAAGCCGCCGCATCGGCATCCACATCATCCACCGCAGATATCCAGGAGCCTCATGAAGAACCTGCTGGTCAGAACGCTTAGCGGCGCAGTCTTCCTGGCCCTGTTCCTGGCGGCCCTGTTGTGGCATCCGGCCGCCTACGGTGTCATATTCATGATTGCGGTATTCATCATGATGACCGAATACCTCAATATCACCGTAGGATCCAAGGAGTGGACAGCCAGGATACTGACTGTCATCACAGCCATGCTCACTTTCATGCTTTTCTTCTTCCATGCCGGCTACGGCCTGGACGGAAAGTGGCTGCTGGTACTTCCGGTGATGACAGCATTGATATACACCGCCATACTTTTCAGTAAGGAAGGCGATGCCTACCGCACCACCCCGTTCATCCTGGCATCACTGCTGTACATCGCCCTGCCGTTCGCCCTGACCAGCCTGATAGTATTCTCTCCTGACGGCACATTTGACGGACGGGTGCTGCTGGCCGTGATGATCATCATCTGGAGCTCGGACGTGGGAGCCTACCTCTTCGGCATGGCCTTCGGACAAAAACACGGCCACAAGCTGTTTCCCTCCATCTCCCCGAAGAAAAGCTGGGAGGGCTATTTCGGAGGGCTGTTCCTGTCCCTTGCCGCAGGATGGAGCACCGGTTATTTTTCCCTTGTGGACTACCCGTGGTATCACTGCCTCATCCTGGCCCTGCTGGTCAACATCAGCTCCACGATAGGAGATTTGGTAGAGTCACAATTAAAACGTAACTTTGGAGTCAAGGACGCGGGCAGGATCATGCCCGGGCACGGAGGGCTGCTGGACCGGTTCGACGGAGCCCTGCTGGCATTTCCGGTCTCGGTCCTGTATATCACATTATCCGGACTTTAACCTTACTGCTATATGAAGATTCACAAGGAAGGCTGGCCGCTCATCATCATGTCACTGGTATTTGCCCTGATACTGGGAGGCACGTCATTCTACTTCGGAGCGCCCCCGGTGCTGTACTGGATACTGACCTTCATTCCCGTAGGATTCGCCATATTCTTCCTATGCTTCTTCCGCGACCCTAAGCGAACACCTACCGGAGACTCTCATCTGATCACGGCTCCGGCCGACGGCAAGGTCGTCATCATCCAGGAGGTCGAGGAACCCGAGTACTTCCAGGGCCGCCGGCTCCAGATCTCGGTGTTCATGTCATTTTTCAACGTACATATCAACTGGGCCCCAGTGTCGGGAGCCGTATCATTTTTCCGCTATCACAGGGGCAGCTACCTGGCCGCCTGGCATCCCAAGTCCTCCACCAAGAACGAGAGGACGACCATCGTATTCAGAAACGAGGACGGGACTGAGGTGCTGTGCCGACAGATTGCCGGTCTCTTCGCCCGCCGCGTGGTATGCTACGCCGAATACGACAGGCACTTCAAGGCCGGAGAGCAAATAGGATTCATCAAGTTCGGCTCGCGGGCCGATGTCTTCCTGCCGCTCGGGACTAAGGTCAACGTCAAGGTCGGGGACAAGGTCACGGGCTCAGAGACCGTCATCGCTGAACTGCAAAAGAATACAAACAACTAACAAACACCATACTGTCATGAGAAATTATTATCAGGCCAACAAGGAGAGATTCCTGAATGAATTATTTGACCTGCTCAGGATACCGTCCGTCAGTTCGGAGCCGGAGCACAAGGAGGACATGTACCGCTGCGCCCGCAAGCTCACCGAACTGCTCAAGGAAGCCGGTGCGGAAAGAGCCGAGGTGTTCGACACCACCGGACATCCGGTAGTCTATGCCGAGAAGATCATCGATCCCTCGCTGAAGACCATACTCGTCTACGGACACTACGACGTGCAGCCGGTAGATCCTATCGAGCTGTGGAAGTCCGCCCCCTTTGAGCCGGAGATCCGCGACGGAGCCATCTACGCCCGCGGCGCCAACGATGACAAGGGCCAGTCCTTCATGCACATCAAGGCTTTCGAATACCTGGTGCGCAACGGACTACAGAGACACAACATCAAGTTCATCCTCGAGGGTGAGGAGGAGATCGGCTCTCCTTCCCTGGCCTCATGGGCTGAGGAGCACAAGGACCTGCTCGCCTGCGACATCATGCTCGTATCCGACACCACTATGATCGGCGAGGACGTGCCTTCCATCAACTGCGGTATGCGCGGCCTGACCTACATGGAGATCGAAGTCACCGGACCGAACAAGGACCTGCACTCGGGCCACTACGGCGGAGCTGTGGTCAACCCTCTCAATGCCCTCTGCAAGATAGTTGACGGCCTCATCGATGCCGACGGACACATCACCATCGACGGCTTCTATGACGACGTGGTGGAACTCTCCAAGGCTGACCGCGAGCTGCTGGGACGCGCACCTTTCGATCTGGACGAGTACAAGCGGTTCCTGGACATCCCCGAGGTGGACGGCGAGAAGGGCTACACCACTCCGGAGCGCACGGGCATCAGGCCCTGCCTGGATGTGAACGGCATCTGGGGCGGCTTCACCGGTGAGGGTGCCAAGACCGTAATCCCCACCACCGCCCACGCCAAGATATCCATGCGTCTGGTGCCCAACCAGGACTGGAGACGCATCGCAGAGCTTTTCGCCAGACACATCGAGAGCCATGTACCCAAGGGTGTGCGCGTGAAGGTGACCACCCACCACGGCGGCAACGGATTCCTGATTCCCATCTCCTCCCCTGCCTACCAGGCCGCATCCAGGGCCATCTACGAGGTCTACGGCACCGAACCGGTACCCAGCCGTGGCGGCGGATCCATCCCCATCCTGGCAGAGATGCAGCAGATACTCAAGGCAGACCCGCTGCTGATAGGCTTCGGACTTGAGCGGGACACGATTCACTCTCCCAACGAGAGCTATCTGCTGTCTCAGCTGGAGAAGGGCATGGAGTCCATAGCACTCTTCTACAAGTATTTCTAACAGCTGACAAATCATTGACGGGTGCCGGAAGACGCTGAGTTTCCGGCACCTTGACTTAAATACAATACCAAGATGAATTACACTGAACTTTACGACAATATCCGGCGCAAAGGCTCCTTCCTCTGCGTGGGTCTGGATACTGACCCGGAGAAGATTCCGGCCTGCGTCCAGGAGCGTCACGGAGACACTTCCATGCTGGCTTTCAACAAAGCAATTATCGACGCTACTGCCAAGTACGCAGTCGCCTACAAGCCGAACATCGCCTTCTACGAGGCCGAAGGTGTCACTGGCTGGCAACAGCTTGCAGAGACCGTCCGCTACATCAGGACGCAGCATCCCGACATCATGATCATCGCCGACGCCAAGCGCGGAGACATCGGCAACACCGCCGACCGCTATGCCAGGGCTTTTTTCAAGACCATGGACTTTGACGCAGTGACTCTGGCCCCCTATATGGGAAGCGACTCCATCCGGCCCTTCCTCAAGCATTCCGGACGCTGGGGCATAGTCCTCGCCATGACCTCCAACAAGTCGGCCGAGGAGTTTGAGACCCTGCCCCTGTCCGACGGTATGCCTCTGTATGAGCGCATGATACGTGATACCGTCAGAAACGTGGATACCGAATTCGGAGACTCCCGCGAGCGGCTGATGTTCGTCGTCGGAGCCACCAGACCCGAGAAACTGACCGAGATACGCCGCTACTGTCCCGACCACTTCCTGCTGGTGCCCGGAGTAGGCGCACAGGGCGGCTCGCTCGAAGAAGTGGCCCGCTGCGGTCTAAACTCCCACTGCGGCCTGCTGGTCAACTCCTCCAGAGGCATCATCTACGCCTCCTCAGGCGAGGACTTCGCAGAAGCCGCAGCCGCTAAGGCCTCGGAAATGGCCGTCCAGATGCGTACCCTGCTGTAACTGACAGAAGCCAGAATCCGGCAAGCACTATTCGGTCTCGATAGTCATCTCGTCGATGAGGTGTGAGGCACCGCCAATCTTGTCAATGACAAAAAGGGCATAGCGGATATCAAGGCTGATGTTCCGGCAGAAATCCGGGTCAAACTCGATGTCGCTCATGGTGCCCTCCCACACTCGGTCGAAGTTGATGCCGATCAGGCGGCCCTTGCCGTCTATGACCGGACTGCCGGAGTTGCCTCCGGAAGTGTGGTTAGTGGCGATGAAGCAGACTGGTACGGAGCCGTCGCTGCCCCAGCGGCCATAATCGCCAGCTGCCACTATGTCGCGGAATCTCTGCGGTATATTGTAGTCGAATATCTCCGGATTGTCCTTCTCCATGATGCCGTCTATGGTCGAGAACGGCAGATAATCCACTCCGTCTGCCGGAGAATAGCCCTTGATGTGGCCGTAGGCTACACGTAATGTCAGATTGGCATCCGGATAAAAGGCCTTGTCCGGCTCAAACTCCATCTGACCGCGCATATAATCCCTGTAAAGCAGAGTTATCTCATTGCCGAGTCTGTCCACATGAGGATATATCTCTGCCTCTGCCCACGAAGAGAACTCGCGGCTGAACTCCACAGCCGGATCGTCATTTAGAACGGATACCTCCGCAATCCCCATAGCTGACACGAATTCCCGGTCGGTAAAGGTAGAATGGGCAAACATGTAATCAGCCCAGGCCTCCACACTGCCGTAAGCGGACAAAGTACTGTCAAAATACTCCGGCCTGAAATTCTCTGGAACATGATCCTTATAGTAGTTCATCACCGCTATGAAGGACGCCTTGTCCAATGGCAGATAATAGTCCTTGTAGAAAGCCTCCACAGCAGCTCTGAGAAGCGAGTCCGAGCCACCGTCTTCGGCAATCCTCATAACCTTTGAGGCGAAATTAGTAAGCTCGATTGTCCTCGGAGCCTCATAATAATACTCAAGGGCGCACATATAAGGCACATACAATCCGTAAAGCGAATCCAGAGCGGGGATGATGCCCTCGTATTCCGTGCCTTTCGCCCATTCCATGAAGCGGGCCTCGTACGCGCGCTTTCGCTCCACTGTGCCGAGACGGTTGATGCCGCGCATCTCGCCCTGCCACTTCTTCCAGGCATTGGCCACACCCGCGTTCTTGGACGAGTACTGTATACGCACAGCCTGGTCGGCATCCATATACCGCTTCTGAATATCCAGGCGCATAGTACGCAGGGCTATCTTGAACGGGTTGGACACCTCGGACACATAGCGGACACCCTCGGACATGATGTACTCGCGGGTGCTGCCAGGAAAGCCGTAGACAAAGGTGAAATCACCCTCCTCTATGCCTCCGGCCGCAATGTGGAAATAACGCTTGGGCCTGTAGGGCACATTGTCCTCCGAGTAGGGAGCCGGATTGTTGTCCTTATCGGCATAGATACGGAAAATGGAGAAGTCTCCGGTATGCCTGGGCCACATCCAATTGTCTGTGTCGCCGCCGAACTTGCCTATGGACGAGGGAGGTGCTCCCACCAGGCGCACGTCGGAATACTCCCGGTAGACAAACATGTAGTACCTGTTGCCGTAGAACAGGGACTCCACGGAAGCCCTCAGTCCGCCTCCGGCCTCAACTGCCTTTTCTATCAGACGGTCGGCGTTGGCCTCAATAAGTTCCGTCCGCTCCTCCTCGGTCATCCCGGACTCATAACCGTCCAGCACCTGCTCAGTCACGTCCTCCATATACTCCAGAAAGCTGACGGTCAGGCCCGGATTGGGCAACTCCTCCTCGCGGGTCATGGCCCAGAAGCCGTCACGGAGATAATCGTGCTCCACGGAACTGTGCTGCTGTATCTGGGCATAGCCGCAGTGATGGTTGGTAATCAGCAGTCCCTCCGGGGAAATAAGCTCACCGGTACAGCCTCTGCCGAAAAGCACGACAGCATCCTTCAGGGATGCCTGGTTGATACTGTAGATGTCCTCGGCCGAAAGCTCGAAACCCTTGGCCTGCATGTCCTCTATCCTCTCAGAGATAAGGGACGGAAGCCACATTCCCTCATCCGCGACAGCCGTGCCGCTGATGAGGGAAAGCGCAAATATCAGAATATGTCTTCTGCTCATATCATTCTGTTACTGGAAATCAGCCATGTCTTCATCGGTGAATCCTGCTATATAGTCATACCTCTCCTGGTTCCAGGCTCTGGCCTTGCCGATAAAGACGCGGGCCGACTTGGTAAAGTCGGAGCATCTCTGAGCATCCAGCACAAGCAGCCATCCCATGATGATATGACCGGCCATCTCAACAAGACGGCGGGCATGGAAATCGATATAATTGGTGTCATGTCCGTGTACGATGGCGCAGGCCTGCTCATACTGGGCAGCCATATCCACAAGTGTCTTTCTGAGAGTAGCAAACTCAGGAGCGGTCTCCTCAGCCTCGTACTCACGTATCTTGGCCAGATATGCGCCGGTGGTAACATAGCGGATGGCAGCCACAGTCTGCAGCTGGGACGTACCTTCATATATAGTGGTGATCCTGGCGTCGCGGTAGATACGCTCCACGGGATACTCCTTCATGTAACCGGATCCGCCGTGAATCTGTATTGCATCGTAGGCATTCTGGTTACAGTACTCGCTGGACATCATCTTCAGCACGGGAGTGAACATATCGGCGTAGCGCTGATACTTCTTCATCTCCTGACGCTCTTCCGGTGTCAGCTTACGGGTCTCTGCGATGAAGCCGTAAGACTTGTATATATCCACGAAACGTGTGGTCTCGTACAGAATGGCGCGGGAAGCCTGGAGCTTGGCCTTCATCACGGCCAGCATCTCGTACACAGCCGGGAACTCTATGATTGCCTTGCCGAACTGACGGCGCTCGCAGGCGTACTTGTAAGCCTCACGGTAAGCAGCCTCGGATATACCTGTTGACTGCGCACCCACTCCGAGACGGGCCCCGTTCATCAGGGACATCACGTACTTGATCAATCCCATGCGGCGTTCGCCTATAAGCTTGGCAGGAGCGTTCTTGAACACCAGTTCACAGGTAGGAGAGCCCTTGATACCGAGCTTGTTCTCGATACGACGGACTGTAACGCCGCCCCATTTCTGGTCGTGTACGAAATACGACAGGCCGCGGCCGTCGCGGGTACCTTCCTCTGAGCGGGCCAGGACGAGCTTAATCTGGGCATCGCCGTTGGTGATGAATCTCTTCACGCCATTGAGCATCCACATGCCCTTCTCCTCATTCCACTCCGCCTTGAGCATTGCTGCCTGAAGATCTGAGCCTGCATCGGGCTCGGTCAGGTCCATGGAACAAGTGTCGCCCTGAGGAATACGGGGCAGGAACTCGGCCTTGATCTCATCCGAGGCGAACTCGTGAATGGTCTCGGCGCAGTCCTGAAGACCCCAGATGTTTGCAAATCCGGCATCGGCCCTGGACACCAGTTCCTCCGCCATCACATAAGGCACGAGGGAGAAATTGAGTCCACCGTACTGACGGGGCAGGGACATGCCGTACATACCGGCCTGAGTGAGCACTCTCTGGTTCTCTGCAGTACCGGCTGCGTAGGTAACGCGGCCGTTCTCACAGACAGGACCGTCGTGGTCCACCTGCTCGGCATTGGCGGCGATGGTGTCGGCGCATATCTCGCCCATGACCTCCATCACCTTATCGTATGAGTCGATGGCATCCTCCACACTGCAGGGGGCATAGTCATAGACTCCGCTGTCCTTGAAATCCTGTTCTTTCAGCTCCACGATCTTCTTCATCAACGGATGAGAGAGCTGGAACTTCAAATCACTGTTGTCTGTATAAAAATTTGCCATGACTCTATTTGCTGTTTTGTTTGTAGAACTTGATGAGTTTGGGAATCACCACATTGAGGTCCCCCACGATAGCATAGTCGGCTATCTTGTGGATAGGTGCCTCCGGATCGCTGTTGATCGAGATGATCATCGAGGACTGGTCCATGCCGGCAGTATGCTGTATCTGACCTGAGATACCGCAGGAGATGAAGAGCTTGGGACGTACCGTCACGCCTGTCTGTCCTATCTGGCGGGCATGGTCCGCAAAGCCAGCATCCACAGCGGCACGGGATGCTCCCACCTCTCCGCCGAGGGTCCTGGCCAGCTCGAATATCAGGTCGAAATTCTCCTTGCTGCCGACTCCGAATCCTCCTGCCACGATGATCTGGGCACCCTTGATGTCTATCTTGCGCTCCTCTATCTCGCGGGCCACGATCTCCACTGTCAGGTCACTGTCCTTAATGATGGACTTGACGTCTATCTCCGAGATGCTGCCTGCGACAGGTGATGCCAGAGGGGCCTTTTTCATCACGCCCTCACGCACAGTGGCCATCTGGGGCCTGTGCTCGGGATTGACGATAGTGGCTATGATATTGCCTCCGAATGCGGGGCGGATCTGGTACAGAAGGTTGTGGTACTGCTTCTCCTTGTCCTGATGATCTCCGATCTCCAGGGCGGTGCAGTCTGCGGTAAGACCGCTGTGCAGAGCGCTGGATACCCTGGGTGCAAGGTCACGGCCCACGGAAGTGGCTCCGAAGAGGGCTATCTGGGGCTTCTCCCTGCGGAAAAGGTCAATGGTTATGGCCGCATAGGGCAATGTACGGAAATGCTCCAGACGGGGATCATCCGCCAGATGCACCAGCTTGGCACCGTAGGCATAAAGCTCAGCGGCCAGGCCTTTCACATTGTGACCTATGAGAAGGGCTTCCACATCACAGGAAAGCTCAGCGGCCAGATCCCTGGCCTTGGTCATCAGCTCGAGACTCACATCACAGAGACGGCCACCGTCCGTCTCGCAGTATACTATAATATTGTTCATGACTGTTTCCTCCTTTTGTTAACCGATTGTATGACTGGATATCAGCTCCTTGACGAGCCCTTCTATGTCCGCGTCGGAGTCGGAGAGAGTCCTGGACTCCTTGGCCTGAAGGATGATGTTCTCTATCTTCTTGACCTTTGTGGGAGAGCCGGCCATACCGTAGCTCTTCTCGTCTCCGCCTATCTCTGCAAAACCCCACTCGGGTATCTGGAAATGCTCGGAGCACTTGCCGGAGGCAGCGTATTCAGAGCCTGCTGCCTGTTCTTCGGACACCGTGCGGGCTCCTTTGTAGCGGAGGAGCTGTTTGGCGTTGCGGGGTCTGCACGGAGCTGCGGTACCCGTCACTGTTATCAGTACAGGCAGAGGGGAGGATACTACCTCGATCCCCCTTTCCAGCCTTCTTCTTACAGTAACACGGCTGTTGTCTATATACAGTATCTCCTCGGCGTAGGTTATCTGAGGCCAGTCCAGTTTCTCGGCCACCTGGGGACCTACCTGGGCGGTATCTCCGTCTATAGCCTGACGACCGGCGATGATCATGTCCGGAGCAATCTTGCGGACTGCCTGGGACAGAGCGTATGATGTAGCAAGAGTATCTGCTCCGGCAAACTTTCTGTCTGTCAGCAGCACTCCTCCGTCAGCACCTCTGAAGAGGCCCTCACGGACAATATCTGCGGCCCTTCCGGGACCCATAGTCAACAGATGGATTTCCACGTCCTTCAGACGGTCCTTGATCCTGAGCGCCTGTTCAAGGGCATTCATGTCCTCCGGATTGAAGATGGCAGGTAATGCGGAGCGGTTGACGGTTCCGTCCTCCTTCATCGCATCTTTTCCTACATTTCTGGTGTCCGGCACCTGCTTGGCCAGGACAACGATTTTCAACTTGTCGTTCATTAGGTTTAATACATTTATCCGGGCAAAGTTAGAAATTATTTCTGTAGTTCCAAGGCCTTGCGGATGGCTGCGGCGGCCCGGCGGCCGGCACCCATGGCAAGTATCACGGTCGCGGCACCCGTCACGGCATCACCTCCTGCGAAGACCATGGGTCTGGTGGTCACGCCGCTCTCATCGGCCACTATACAGCCCTTGCGGTTGATCTCTATCCCGTGTGTCGAGCGTGGCAGCGTGGGATTGGGAGACGTTCCGAGAGACATGATGACAGTATCCGCCTCTATGTCGAACTCCGAGCCCTTGACTTCCACCGGAGAGCGTCTGCCGGACTCATCCGGATCTCCTAGTTCCATACGGATGCAGCGGATGCCGCGCACCCAGCCCTTCTCGTCTCCGAGAATCTCCACCGGATTGGTGAGCATACGGAACTCTATGCCCTCCTCCTTGGCATGATGCACCTCCTCGCGCCTTGCGGGCAGCTCGTTTTCGGTACGGCGGTACACTATTGTCACCCGAGAGCCCAGGCGCAGGGCAGTACGTGCGGCATCCATGGCCACATTGCCGCCGCCGACCACCACGACGTGCTTTCCGGAGAACACCGGCGTGTCGTATTCCGGATCGTAACCGTGCATGAGATTGTTGCGGGTAAGGAACTCATTTGCCGAGAACACCCCGTTGAGATTCTCCCCGGGGATTCCCATGAACCTGGGAAGACCGGCTCCCGAGCCGATGAATACCGCCTTGAAGCCCTCTTTGTCAAAAAGTTCGTCAACTGTCACAGTTCTGCCCACAACCACATCCGTCTCTATCGTCACTCCCAGTTTCCTGAGGTTGTCCACCTCATGCTCAACCACCTTCTGCTTGGGCAGACGGAACTCCGGTATACCGTACTGCAGGACTCCTCCGGCCTTGTGCAGGGCTTCGAAGACAGTCACCTCATACCCGGCCTTCGCCAGGTCAGAGGCGCAGGCCAGCCCGGACGGGCCGCTGCCGATAACAGCCACTTTCATACCGTTGGACGGAGCCTTGTCCAGAAAGACCTTGCCGCATTCCCTGCTCCAGTCAGCCACAAAACGCTCCAGTTTTCCGATAGCCACCGGCTGGCCCTTGACTCCCAGCACACAGGAGCCCTCACACTGGGTCTCCTGGGGGCAGACACGGCCGCATACCGCAGGCAGAGAGCTGTCCTGGGCGATGATGCCAGCCGCTCCGGCAAAATCATGCGCCACTATCCTCTCGATAAAATCAGGTATCTTGACGGAGACCGGACATGCCGCCATACAGCGCGGGTTCTTGCAATGCAGACAGCGGGAAGCCTCCAGCAGAGCCTCCTCCTCATTGTATCCGTAGCACACTTCCTCGAAATTGTGCGCTCTGACTGCCGGATCCTGTTCCCTTACCGGCACTCTGGGTATCTTATTTGCCATTGCTCATTCCTCCTTTTTAATGAAGTCCTATATTGCACTTGTGATCATCTTCCCTCTCTATGTCCCGGTACATGCCCTGACGTCTCATGGCCTCCTCGAAGTCCACGTCGTATGCGTTGAACTCAGGACCGTCAACACAGGCGAATTTTGTCCTGCCGGCAATCGTCACGCGACAGGCTCCGCACATACCGGTACCGTCCACCATGAGGGTATTGAGACTGACAACTAGCGGCAGGTTATACTCCTTGGCCTTGAGGGTAGCGAACTTCATCATGATCATAGGCCCTATGGACACGGCCTGGTCATATCTCTCCCCGCCTCCGAGCAGACGGTCCATGACTGCGGTAACGACACCCTTCTCCCCCGCAGAGCCGTCATCCGTACAGATATACAGATGATCGCACACCGCTTTCATCTCATCCTCCATGATGATGAGGTCCTTGTTGCGTGCGCCTATGATTACGTCCACATAAGCGCCTGCATTGTGCAGGTACTTCGCCTGCGGATAGACCGGAGCCGTACCGAGACCGCCGGCTATGAACAGCCAGCGAGTGCCCGCAAGCTCCTGGGTTGTACTGTGTACAAACTCTGAGGGCTGGCCGAGAGGACCTACCACATCGGCGAATGACTCGCCTTCCTCATAATGGCATATCTTCTTGGTAGAGGCACCAACCTCCTGAGTAACTATGGTGACGCTGCCTTTTTCCGAATCATAATCACAGATGGTCAGCGGAATCCGCTCACTTTTCTCCCCGGCCCTCACTATGAGGAACTGACCGGGACGCGCAGAACGCGCGATACGCGGCGCCTCCACTTCCATAAGGCAGATGGCCGGCGTCAGAAATTTCTTCCTTAGTATCTTATACATAACTGTATTATTATTTCCGGCTGCGAAGATAATACATTTTCCGTTGCGGTGCAGTTTTGTTTGTCTTATCCCGAATATTGATTACATTTGTTCTAAATTAAACAACATCTTACTTATGAAATTCCTGAAAAATCTTCTTGCGGCCTTTATCGGCTCGCTCATCGCGTTCGGATTCCTGATGCTCCTGACGTTTGGAATCATAGGCGGACTTGTCGGAGGCCTCATGTCATCCAGTGAACCCGTCACCGTTTATCCCAACTCAGTGCTTAAAATAGACCTGAGCTCCGCCATAGGAGAGCAGACTGTTTCCGAGCCGTTGGATTTCAGCACTATAGTTCCTTACTCAGGGAGCACGTCATCCCTGGGCATTCTGGACGCTGTCAAATCCATAGACCATGCTGCCCAGGACCCGGCCATCAAGTACATCTATCTGACCAACTGCGCCTACTCCAGCGGACTGGCCTACATGGAGGAGCTGCGCGGAGCCCTGGAGCGTTTCAGAGCCTCCGGCAAGCCGGTCATCGCATACGGACAGAATTTCTCCCTCGGCGGCTACTACCTTGCGTCAGTGGCTGACAAGATCTACTCCGACGAGTTCGCCTCCAACAACATCCTGGGAGTCTCGACCACCATATTCTTCCTCAAGGACATCCTCGACCGCTTCGGTGTGGAGATGCAGCTCATCCGTCACGGCAAATACAAATCAGCCGGCGAACAGTTTATCGCCGACAACATCAGCGAGGCCAACCGTGAGCAGAACCAGGCCATGGTAGACGCTCTCTGGCAGACAGTCAGAGACGGCATCTGCAGGTCAAGAGGCATCACGCCGGACGCATTGGACAGGATGGTCAACAATCTGGAGCTGAACACGGCAGAGCACATGCTCAATGCCGGTCTCATCGACGGCGTCTACACGGTAAACGAGATGGAAGACCAGCTCAGAATGCTTTCCGGAGCAGAGAAGATCAAGGATGTCAAGATGATTACCCTGGACAAATACGCCAAGGCCCGCCTCAAGACAGACTATAAGGTCAAGGACAAAATCGCCGTCATCTATGCTGACGGACAGATCAATGTCGAAGGGGACGGCATCACGGCCCAGAAGTTCCAACCCATCATCAGGGACATCCGCAGCGACAGCACTATCAAGGCCGTAGTACTCAGGGTCAATTCTCCAGGAGGAGCCGTACAGCCCGCCGAGATCATCCGTACTGAACTGGAGCTGCTCCAGCAGGAGAAGCCCCTGATAGTATCGTACGGTACCATGGCGGCCTCCGGAGGCTACTGGATCTCGGCCGGCGCCGACAAGATATACTCCAACAACTCCACACTTACCGGCAGCATCGGAGTATTCAGCATGATTCCGTCTTTCGAGAAGACATTCAAGGACATCGCCCACATCAACCCCGTGACCGTCCGCTCGCACAGGCACGCCGACATGTACTCTCCCGCCCGTTCGCTGGACAGCCGTGAGACCGAGGCCACACAGGAACAGATAGAGATGATCTACGACAAGTTCATCACCATCGTATCCGACGGACGCGGCATCTCCAAGGAGAGAGTGGACGAGATAGCACAGGGCCGCGTATGGTGCGGCAATGAGGCTCTCGGCATCAATCTGGCCGACGAGATCGGCGGTCTTACCGACGCTCTGGACTATGCGGCGACATCCGCCGGACTGGACAGCTACCGTGTAGTTTCCTATCCGACAGTACAGACCAGTCTGGACAAACTGATGGAGAACATCAGCACTACCTCAGAGACCGTTGAGGCCATGTCCGAGCCCGAGACACTCATAGAGAAGATCTACGGGTCCATCAAGGCCGAGGCCGGCATCTACGCCCTCCTCCCCTACGTCTACCTTTTCGAATAAACAGGGATTGCTAACGGATGATAAAGGCTCCGGCGACTGCGGTTGTCGGGGCCTTTATCCTGTAGCGGTCATCGATGCGGAGGCCGGGCAGACAGACGATGTGTCCGGCGGCGTCGAGTATCACCGGCTGGGAAAGCTTGCGGACGCGGTCCAACTTCAGGTCGGTGAAGAAATCGCTGAGTTTCTTGGAGCCCTGCCTCATACCGAACGGCCTGAAGCGGTCAGCCGGCTTCCATCCCCGGCAGAGCAGGGGCATCCGCAGACGGTCGGCCGCGAAGTACAGCGAACTGCCGTCCGAGACCGGATTGAAGTCCGCCGGCTTGGGGAAGAAGTCTATCCGGAACCGTGTCCCCTTAAAGTTGTACACACCGGGGCTCTCGATAAGAAACTCCGTGTCCTCTTCCTCCTGCAGCGGATATACTTTAAGGCTTTCCTTGGCCAGCACCAGCTCGTGACTTCCGGAGCGGAACAGTTTTCCGGGCTGTCCCGTGCGCAGACAACGCTCGATGTCAGACACCTGAGTGCTGTTGAACCCGTAGTCGCGGAGAATCATATACAGCCAGTAGCCGTAATGACGGTTGGCGGTAAGACCTGCCGCATCTATCAGCAGTACATCTCCGTCCCTGCGGCAAACACGGTCAGAAACATCCTTCTGCAAGTCATCCATAATCTCCGATGCCTGACGGAAATACTCCGAATCGCGGCGGACTGTATCCAGAAACGATGGATTGATCTTGCGGAATTCCGGAAAAATGATGTTGCGCACCCGGTTACGGGCGTAGTGCGACTCAAAATTGGTGTGGTCGTCCCTGTACGATATGCCGTTGCGCTCCACATACTCCCTTATCTGCGCCCTGGACACACCCAGAAGCGGCCTGATGATGTGGCCGTTGCGCACCGGTATGCCGGAAAGGCCCTTAAGACCGGTTCCCCTGGCAATATTGAGAAATATTGTCTCAATGCTGTCGTCCAGATTGTGAGCTATAGACAGGAAATCGAATCCATCGGAGTCCATCAGTTCCGAAAAGAATCCGTAACGGAGCTCTCTCGCAGCCATCTGCGTGGACAGCGAATGCTCCGCCGCATAGGTCTTCGTATCAAACACTCTCGTGTACACCTTCACACCGTTGCGCTCGCCCCAGGCCTGAACTGAGCGCATATCCCCGTCGCTTTCCTCACCGCGCAGAGAGAAATTGACATGCGCCAATGCAAAATCAGGCCTGAGAGCGCAGCGGAGAAAGAGTTCCGCCATGCACATGGAGTCAATGCCTCCGCTCACACCGAGCAGATAGCGGTGCCCATCCAGCATTCCGCCCGACAGGGACTCCAGGGCAGAGTCAAATTCCCGCTCAATCGTCATGTCTACTCAGGCTTTACATACTGGCCGAATGTCCAGGTCAGACCCAGGCTGACAATCTCCTTGAACTGCACCCTGGGAGCCAGATTGCCCTCTGCATCGGCTATCCTGATGTTCTCGTCCCAGATAAGATTGGTTCTCAGAGTCAGCGTAAGTATCTTGGTAAGGGCCAGAGATGCGTCCACATCCCAGTAAACCTGGATATTGTCAGGACTCTCCAGATAGTTGGAGAAAAGGGTCAGGGCAGACGATATCTTGAATATCTTGTAGGCATAGTTGATGTCCATCTTGAACTGGGCACCGAACTCAGCCCTTACAGGCTGGTCTATCGCATTGCCGTATGTCTCGCGGAGGCTTTCCTCAGTCACCACCACCAGATTGCCCGTAGCGGGCGAGAGGTTGAGCGACAGGAAGTTGAACGGTTTGTAATTGATACCGAGACCGAGCGAAACATAGCCGGGTGCCATGAATTTTGACTGAAGCGTCCTGGTGGCAGGATCCGTAGAAGTATCGAATGTATAAGTCGGAGTCATCTGCGTCCTGAAGTTGAACAGAGCCGAAAAATACAGCTTGTCCACCAACTGCCAGCCCCACTTGCTGTCCAGCTGAATACGGTCATCACTCTTGTCAAACTGCTGATTGAAAGGAGTGTCCTTGTCAAACGACTGGATAAATCCGTAGGAGAGCTTCAGCCTGTTCTCCCATATCATATTGTCCTTGGCATAGTTGGCGTTCGCATCTATGAGGGCGTTCAGGGAGATATTGGCCGATCCGCCCTCAGCCCAGTTGGTCAGGGATGTCTGGGAGAATCCTATCTGGGTCAGGATACCGTTGGTCCAGTATTTGGGCGGCTCTTTCTTCTCTGTCGTATCCACCGCAGCCTCGTCTATCGAGGACACTACGTCCAGACACACCTTCTGGGCATCATCCAGTGCGGACGGATCTATCTCGACTTCCTTGATTTCCTTATAAGTGATATCGTTGTCACTGTCCTTCTTTCTGTCAGAGGCCTGTGCCACTATCGCACCGGCGGTCAGCAGCAAGAGCAGGCCGATACAGATAATCGCTTTTCTATTCATGATTTTCAGAGTTTAATACGTCGTCGGAATTATATTTGTAACCCAGGCGTTTGCCTGTCTTCATCCTGGAGGACTCTATCTTGACATTCATCTCTCCCACAGTCGCCTCCTTCACCATATCATAAGGGGGAACCAGCAGGTCAAATGAAAGAGTATACAGAATCGCAGACTCCACGAAAGCCACCAGGTCGTCCCTGGTCAGAGTGCTCTTGCCGAACTGGTCGGTAATCTGACGCTTCTGCCGCTTGCCTTCCACGAAAAATGCCTTGTCCTTATTGATGAACATCCTGGCCACCAGATAGCCCAGGTCGTCATTGCGGTTGTACTTCATGGAGTCGTACAGGAAGTTGTACACATTGATCACACCGCAGTAAGTATTGTACGGGTTGTTCTTCGCGTATGGATTCTTCCATACCGGATGATCCCTGTCGAATTCAAACACATCGGTATGCAGGCTGAATATCAGCACATCGTCCGCAAACTTCAGCTCAGCCTCGAACTTGCCCCTGTCCCGGTATTCCAGACGCACCCGTCTGGCACCGTGGTTCTCCAGCATATCGTTCAAGTCATTGCTCATCTCGCTCAGGACATCCTTGAGCACACCGAAGACCTCCAGGCACTGGTCAAATATCTGTGACTTGATTACAGACTTGACATTCAGCAGATTGATTATCTTGGCCCGGGGGCTTGAGTCATCACTGTTCATTATCTGTCGGATATTTTAATATGATCTTGCAAAAATCACCCTTCTCTGTGAAGGCCTGCCGGAGTAAACGCACTTGCCCGGCTCCTCGCAGACATAGCTGTCAATAGGGATGCAACGGATAGTGGCTTTGGTCTCCTCCTGAATCTTCATCTCCGTCTCGGTCGTACCGTCCCAGTGGCAGAGCAGGAAACCTCCCTCCTCAATACGCTCCTTGAACTCATCCCATGTATCCACCTTGACTGTCTTGGAATCCCTGAACGCCAATGCCTTGTTGTAGATATTGGCCTGTATATCATCCAGAAGTTCCTTGATATGACCGGCCAGTCCCTCGCGGGAAGCAGCCGACTTCTCCAACGTATCCCTGCGACAGATCTCAACATCTCCCCTTTCCAGATCACGCGGACCTATCACGACCCTGACAGGCACGCCCTTGAGCTCCCACTCGGCGAACTTGAAGCCTGAGCGGACATTGTCCCTGTCGTCTATCTTGGTGGATATGCCGGCCTTTTCCAGCTCGGAAGCGATATCCTTCATGTAAGCCACCATGCGGTCCAGTTCCTCCTGACCTTTATATATAGGTACGAACACCACCTGTATCGGGGCGATGGCCGGAGGCAGCACAAGACCGTTGTTGTCTCCATGGGCCATGATGAGCGCACCCATAAGACGGGTGGACACACCCCATGAAGTAGCCCATACATAATCGAGCTTGCCGTCCTTGTCGGCGAACTTAACGTCGAAAGCCTTCGCGAAATTCTGTCCGAGGAAATGAGACGTACCGGCCTGCAGGGCCTTGCCGTCCTGCATCATGGCCTCGATGCAGAGAGTATCGAGGGCCCCGGCGAAACGCTCGTGCTCCGACTTGTGGCCGACCACTACCGGCAGGGCCATGTGGGTACGGGCGAAGTCGGCATAGACCTGCACCATCCTCTGAGCCTCCTCCATCGCTTCCTGAGCCGTAGCGTGGGCCGTGTGTCCCTCCTGCCACAGGAACTCTGCGGTACGGAGGAAAAGGCGGGTTCTCATCTCCCAGCGCACCACATTGGCCCACTGATTGATCAGTATGGGCAGATCCCTGTATGACTTTATCCAGTTCTTGTAACTGTTCCATATGATGGTCTCAGAGGTGGGTCTCACTATCAGCTCCTCCTCCAGTCTGGCATCCGGATCCACCACCACTCCCGGACCGTCGGGATTGGCCTTGAGCCTGTGATGGGTCACCACAGCGCACTCTTTTGCAAATCCCTCCACATGCTCCGCCTCGCGGCTGAGAAAGGACTTAGGTATGAACAACGGGAAATATGCGTTCTGATGTCCTGTAGCCTTGAACATCCTGTCAAGCTGTCCCTGTATCTTCTCCCAGATAGCATAGCCGTAAGGCTTGATGACCATACATCCCCTCACTGCGGAATTCTCCGCCAGATCAGCCTTTACCACAAGATTGTTATACCATTGGGAGTAATTCTCCTCCTTGCTTGTAACTTCTTTTGCCATTAATGTATTGTTTAAATGGAATGATTTTTGTTAATTTGTATGCAAAAGTAGTAATTATTGACAAAACAAGGAGGTAGGTATGAAAAAAAGTTTGATTTTCCTTTCCATATGCTCCGCAGCGCTGCTGTCCTCCTGCGGAACATCATCCTATTATGCCTCTTCCGCTTTCGAAGACGGCATATATTACAGACCTGACAAGGAGTCCCGCCAGCAGCTGGCCGAGGACCGTCAGGAGATGCAGGACCTCATCGAGAAGACAAGACAGGAAGCAGCCCGTTTCTCGGACACCATAATGCTTGCTAGTATAAACGGCACAAACAGCATAACATCAGCCGCCACGGCCACTGCAGTTCCACTCAACATCAACGTGGACAACTGGTACGAATACAATCTGCTCGGTTACGACACCTATTGCTCGTACTGGGACTGGCGTTACTGGGACATGTTCGGCCCATGGGGCAGATACTCAAGCTGGGCTGACTGGTACAACTGGTACTCGCCCTGGTTCCCCGGCATATACGACCCGTGGTATCCCAGTTACGGCTGGACATGGAGCTTCGCCTGGAACAGCTGGGGATGGTACGGCCCGTGGTGGGGCGGCTACTGGGGCGGATGGTATGACCCCTGGTACGGTCCGTGGGGATACCCCGTGGCATATCAGCCAGCCATACACTATGACAGGCGGTACACCGGCACAAGCCTGAGAACAGGAGCCGGTCTCTCCGGAAGCAGGCTCACTGCATCAGGCAACACTGTCCGTCAGACCGGAACTGCCGTGCGGAACACCAACACTGTACGTAACGCAGGTACTGTACGCCAGGCGGTCACTTCAGGCAGGACGGTCGCTTCCACTGTAAGGCCTACTGTATCGGTCGTCAGGGGCAACACAGCCACCGCACAGAAAGTCACTTCGCTTAAGACCACTGCCACAAGAGTATCCAATACGGGAACTGCCGTATCCGTAAACAGCGGCAGGACAACTGCCGTCGGGAATTTCAAGCCTGTAGGCCACATCAGTTCCGGAAACAGATATGTACAGACAGGAAGAACCGCTGTCAGGGCCGAATCGCTCAACAGGACTGCCGGCCCGTCATACAGGACAACAAACTCCTCTTACAGAAGAGCCGCCACCTCTACAGCCACATCTTTCAGGAATCCGTTTGAGATGCGTCGTGGCACAGCGACCGTAAGCGGCAGCCTCAACGGCACCGGATTCAACAGGACGGCCACATCAACTGTAAGGTCCAACGGCTACAGCCGTACCAACAACACCGTATTCAACAGGAGCACATCCTCGTCCAGGACATTCAACAACAGCTCCGCAACCAGAAGCGTATCCCGTTCCTCTTTCAGTACAGGCGGAAGCAGGTCATCGTTCAGCGGAGGCTCACGCAGCAGCGGCGGCAGTGTCAGGAGCGTAAGAAGATAACTTTAGACCATCAGGACAATGTACAAGAGACTTATCATATTCACTGCACTTTTAGGAAGTGTACTGTCGGCATATGCACAGATAACACCGCAGTATTACAACAACGCGCTGCTGTTCTCCAGCCAGTTCTACGACGGTACGGCCCGCAGCGTGGCTATGGGCAACGCCATGACAGCCCTCGGAGGAGACCTCGGAGCCCTGTCGTACAACCCGGCAGCTTCCGGAGTATACCGGTACACCGAGATTACACTCACCCCGTCCGTCTACTCCAGCATCACCAATACTTCATTCCTGGGTAACTCCGCGCGGGCCGACAAGAGCCGCCTGTCCCTGTCCAACGTGGGCTGGGTCGGTTCCTTCGAGACCGGCAGGACCAGAGGACTGCTCAACTTCAACTTCGCCATCACCGCAAATCAGTCCAACAACTTCGCCTACCGGAGTTCCGGCAGCGGCATACAGAGTTCATCCAGCTACCTGGGCAGCCTGGCATACGGCATGACCGGAATTGACGCCAACAGCCTTACAATGCCCGAGAACGACCCTACACTGCCTTTCTACCGCAATCCGAGTTCCTGGGTTCTGGGATGGAACTCGGGTCTTGTGGACACTGTCGCCAACGGATTGTTCAGAGGTGCTACGGAAAGTATTGACAAAGACGGCAAGTTCTACATACCGGGTTCACTCAATCAGAGTTACTACAGAGAGCGGACAGGCTACGTGGAGGACATCATCATCAACGCCTCCGGAAACATCAGCGATATCTTCTTCTTCGGAGTGAACCTTACCCTCCAGAGCATCTGGATGAACGAGTTCACATCCATCTCGGAGATTGCCGGCGACCCAGATCTGTTTGACACCGGGTTCACAGACTTTACCCGCGAGTACCGCATGACCACGTCCGGACTCGGCGTAAGTGTAGAGGCCGGCTTCATAGTGCGTCCAGTGGCAGGCCTGACCATAGGCGGCTCCATCTCCACTCCTACCTGGATGTACCTCAACGAGACCTGGATGGAAAGCATGAACGGCAATACCGGCCTCGGACGCGCCGCCCTTGACTCACCCTTGGGCGAGAGTTCCTACCGGCTAACTTCCCCGTTCAGGTGGAATCTGGGAGTGGGCTACACCCTCGGAGGATTCCTGGCCCTGGCCGTGGACTACGAGAGGACGGACTACTCCGGCATATTCCTGTCCGACAACAACGGAAACAGGAACGCCTTTCAATACGACAACGAGTATATCTCCACATACTACCAGGCAGTAAACAATGTCCGGGCCGGCATAGAGACCTGGCCCATTCCCCAACTGGCGCTGAGACTCGGTTACAACTACTACAGTTCCCCTGACAGAGACTTTGACTTCAGCCGCCACTACGCATCAGCCGGTATCGGATTCAGGGCATTGTCCGGCTTTTTCATTGATCTGGCCTACCAGCAGCAATGCAATCAAAGCGACAACAACTACCTGCTGTACGACAGTTACGAGACCTTTGAAGCCCCGGTTACCAGCGAGAGATTCCGCGACTGGAAGATACTTCTGACGCTGGGCTGGAGATTCTAGAGAAAGGACAGGGCATTCGGTCCCTCATTGAAGAGCAGGTCCAGTGCCGACAGTCCTGGTATGAACCCGAATTTTTCAGAAAACACCTGATAGTAAGACTTGAAACGGTTCCGGAACATCTCCGGGACCGTTTTTTTAGGATGTATGGCATCCCGCAGATCCAGAACATCCGGGCCATACTCCTGGAGATATTCTCCGATGAAGGAGACCCGGCATCTGAGTCCCAGCAGTTCCAGCATCCTGACTGTAAGAGCCGTATTGAGTTCAAAAAGAGTCCGCGGACGAGAATCCAGAATAGCGAATATATCGTCCTGATAATACTCGAAAAACGCCGATGTGCGGTAAGCCGACACCAGGGCCCGCTCATGCTGCTGAAGCCAGGGCTTCGAATAATCTATCCTGACCGACCTTATTCCTCTGTCTCCGTCCGGAGCGGACACGGGAACAGTCAGAGACAAAATACCGTCGCAGGCATATATCCTGCAACGGTTTCTGTATGATTGCTTCACATAGGACTCACTGTCCTCTATAAGGAGATGTTCTGTCGCGGCTGCGGCCATAAAGTACTCCACCGGAGGGAAATACGCAGTGGTCACCACCGCATATCCGCCACTAGTCATCGGCTGAGAGATCTGAGTACTTGACGATTCCTCTCTTGGAGGCACGGATGAAGTTGAGAATATTGTCCCTCTCTATGCAGGGCGGGACCTCTCTTTCCACCTCTACGCAGGCATCGCTGCGATTGAGTCCGCTGTTGTAGATGATGCGGTATATCTCGCGGATACGGTCTATCTGCTCGTTGGTGAATCCCCTTCGGCGGAGTCCTACGTTATTGAGTCCGCAGAAAGACAGAGGAGAACGTCCCACGAGGGCATAGGGCGGAACATCCTTGGCTATCTTGGAACCGCCCTGGATCATGGCATGCATACCGATGCGGGTGAACTGATGGGCCAGCGAGCCGCCTCCGATGATAGCCCAGTCGTCCACATCCGTCTCTCCGGCCAGTCCCACATAGCTGACCTGGATTACGTGATTGCCGATACGGCAGTCATGAGCCACATGCGCATAGGACATGATCAGGCAGTTGTCGCCTATCTTGGTAAGCATCTTTCCGCTTGCGGCTGTTCCTCGGTTGACGGTCGCGCACTCGCGGATGACCGTATTGTTGCCTATCTCCACCCATGTGACCTCACCGGAATACTTCATGTCCTGAGGTATGGCTCCGATGACGGCACCGGGGAATATCTTGCAGTTCTTACCTATCTTAACATAGTCGAAAATAGTCACATGAGGACCGATAACACATCCCTCGCCTATTTCCACATTCTCCGCAATGTAGCAATAGGGGCCTATCTCCACATTTGCGGCAATCCTGGCGTTGGGATGAACTGACGAAAATTGCATCATATCTTGTTTAATTATTACCGTTTCTTAAAATCTCCCGCCGCATAATCTGTGCCACGGCAGTATTGATCCTGTGACCGGACTTATCCGCCGTCACATGACCCTTTATGCGTCTGCCGACAAGAGAGAAGTCCCCGAGAAGATCCAGCAGCTTGTGCCGGGCGCACTCATTCGGGAAATGTAAACGGACATTGTCCAGATAGCCCTCGGGAAGCCTGTCCACTTTCTCCACGTTGAAGAGCGCGGCCATGCGGGCCAGATCCTCCTCCGGAACCGGATGCTCCACTATCACCAGAGCATTGTCCAGGTCTCCTCCCTTTATAAGGTTGTTCTTGAAGAGAAACTCTATCTCATGGAAAAACACGAAAGTACGGCAGGGAGCCACCTCCCCTGCGAAATCAGTACTGCCGTCATAATGGAACTTCTGAACGCCCAGAACGTGAGAATTGAAGTCTATAGTCAGATCCACGGAAAACTCTTCCGCCGGAAGGACGGTTATCTCCGAGCCGGACTTCTCATCCTTGTAATGAATCGGCTCCCTGACCACAAAATACTGCCTTTCCGCATCTTGCTCATCCAGTCCGTCCGGAAGTATGGCCCTGACATACGGAAGCGCACTTCCGTCCAGTATGGGCACCTCGAAATTATCTACAGTAACCAGGGCATTGTCCACTCCCAGACCATAAAAAGCGGCCATCAGGTGTTCCAGAGTAGATATCCTGACCTCTCCGTTCTCAAGGGTAGTTCCGCGCTGGGTATATGTGACATAATCCACCAACGCCTCTATAACGGCTCTGTCACCGAGATCCTTCCTCAGGAATCTGATACCGTGATTGACAGGAGCGGGAGAAAGCTTCATCCTCACATTCTGTCCCGAATGCAGTCCCTTTCCTTCAAATATATATTCTTTCTTAAGAGTTTTCTGTCTGTCTGACATAAGTTTCAGTTTAAATTACTTTTTCATACCGCTTCTGCGGAACAGGGCGTATGCCCTTATAAAGCTTATATGCTCAAATGCCGGACTACCCATATATACCTTCCCTTCTTCCTTTATATCACTCTGCACCCCGGCCTGTGCCGTAAGCTTGGTACCGTCCGCGATATTGAGATGACCGGCTATGCCGACCTGACCGCCGAACATGCACGAACGGCCTATCTTGGTGGAGCCGGCGATACCGGACTGCGCGGCAATCACGGTATTGGAGCCTATCACCACATTGTGAGCCACCTGTATCAGGTTGTCCAGCTTCACGCCTTTCTCAATAAGCGTCGTTCCCATAGTAGAGCGGTCTATCACCGTATTGGCCCCTATCTCGCAGTTGTCCTCTATGGTGACGATTCCGGTCTGAGGTATCTTCTTGTATGAACCGTCCTCCGTAGGAGCGAACCCGAAGCCGTCAGAGCCTATGACAGCCCCCGCCTGTATGATGCAGTTGTTGCCTATCCTGCAGCCCCTGTATATCTTCACTCCCGGGTATATAATGCAGTTCTCGCCGATTGTGACACCTTCTCCAATATATACTAAAGGATATATCTGCGTATTACGGCCTACCGTTGTCTTTTTGCCCACATAGGCATTGGCTCCCACATATACACCTTTTCCAAGCCTTGCCGAGAACGCCACATGAGACGACCAGGCCCTGCCGCGGCGTCTGGCGGCCTTCATCGTGTTGAGCAGGTCCAGAAGCGATGCAACGGCCTCATAGGCATTGTCCACCCTCACCAAGGTGGGCGATACGGCCTCCTTTGGTTCAAAAGACTTGTTTATGAGAACTATGCTGGCCTTACAGGTATAAAGGTAATGTTCGTATTTGGGATTGGCCAGAAAACAGAGCGTCCCGGGCTTGCCGGACTCTATACGAGCCACGGAAGAGACTGTCACATCGGGATTTCCGACGATTTCGCCTCCAAGATGCTCAGCTATCTGTTTTGCACTTACCTCCATTATAAGTCTAATTTCACTATTAAAGAATTGTGCAAAGAAAATAATTTTTTTTGGATTATCAGCACAAAACCATTACTTTTGTCGCGATAAAGGATAGTGGAAAGGGACGGCGAGTCCCTTTCGTCTTATTAGCCACTCCCGTAAAACCGCATCAGATGATTGAGAAACGCACCATAGAACAGATTGTAGAAAAGTACATGGAGGACAACAGACTGGTCCTCGTAGACGTGAAGGTCAACAAGGCCAACAACATAAAAGTGTTCTTCAGGGCTTTGGACAGACCGGTGTGCATAGATGACTGCGTGGCCCTGAGCCGCTTCATAGAAGCCGGACTGGACCGGGACAAGGAGGATTTCTCCCTGATGGTCAGCTCTGCCGGAGACAACTGCGACAATAATGAAAATGATATAGATAACAATTAACAACAACCGACATGGAAGTAAACCTGATAAGTACGTTTGCCGAGTTCAAGGAGCTCAAGAACATCGACAGACCTACCATGATGAGCGTGCTGGAAGACATCTTCCGCACCCAGTTGATTAAGATGTACGGCTCGGCCGACAACTTTGACATCATCATCAACATCGACAAGGGCGACCTTGAGATCTGGAGAAACAGGGAAGTGGTCGAGAAAGTCGAGGATCCCAACACCCAGATATCGCTTGAGGAAGTCCACAAGATCGATCCCTCATACGAGGTGGGAGAGGATTTCCCGGAAGAGGTCAAGCTGTCGGACTTCGGCCGCAGGGGTATCCTCAACCTGCGCCAGAACCTTCAGGGACGTATCGCCGACATCGAGAAAGCCAATCTCTACAACAAATACAAGGACCGTATACATGAGATACTGGTAGGCGAGGTTTATCAGGTATGGAAAAAGGAAGTGCTGGTCATGGACGAGGACGGCAACGAGCTGGTGCTGCCCAAGTCGGAGCAGATTCCCTCCGATTACTTCAAGAAAGGCGAGACCGTAAAGGCTGTCATCGAGAGCGTGGAGATGAGGAACAATACCCCCGTCATCACCCTGTCGCGTACGTCTCCCGCTTTCCTGGAGAGACTCTTCGAGCAGGAGGTGCCCGAGATCTTCGACGGACTCATCACTATCAAGAAAGTGGTGCGCATCCCCGGTGACAGAGCCAAGGTGGCCGTCGAGTCCTACGACGAGCGCATCGACCCTGTAGGAGCGTGCGTCGGTGTCAAGGGCTCGCGTATCCACAGCATCGTCCGCGAGCTGCGCAACGAGAACATCGACATCATCAACTGGACTTCCAACACCCAGCTTCTCATCCAGAGGGCACTCAGTCCGGCCAAGATATCATCCATGTCCATAGACGAGGAGACCAAGCACATCCGCGTCAACCTCAGTCCCTCTGAGGTATCCCTGGCCATCGGCAAGGGCGGCAGCAACATCAAGCTTGCAGGACAGCTTGCCGGCTACGAGATAGACGTATTCAGGGACAGCGAAGGCGGTGAAGAGGAAGAGGACGTAATGCTCGACGAGTTCAACGACGAGATCGAGCAGTGGATCATCGACGCCCTCAAGGGCATCGGCTGCGACACCGCGAAGAGCGTGCTCGCGCTTCCCGTAGAGGAGATCTGCCACAGAGCCGACCTCGATGAGGAGACAGTGGTGGAAGTACAGAAGATACTGAAAGCTGAATTTGAACAATAATTTAAAATAAGTGATATATGGCGGGACAAGAGAAAATAAGAATCAACAAAGTACTTAAGGAATTCAATATCGGGCTGGGAACTCTGGTGGAGTTTCTCAGCAAGAAAGGATATGAGGTGGAGGCCCATCCCAGTGCGCAGATCAGCGGTGAGGAATACGAGCTTCTCAAGAAGGAGTATGCCAAAGACCAGCGCATAAAGGAGGAGTCTGCGAAAATATCCATCAAGATTAAGGAAATCACCAAGAAAGAGACCCAGAAACAGGAACCCGAAGAGGAACCGTTTGAGGACGAGGTCATCATCAAGACCACAACCATCGATCATCCTTCCACTCCTGAACCCGCCATCACGGAGAAGAAGGCCGATCCTGCGCCCGTGAAAGAAGATGATGACACCCGCAGACCTGAACCGGCTCCTGCTCCGGCTGCACAGGAGGCCGCCGCTCCGGCTGCGGAGACTCCGGCTCCGGTAAAGGAAGAAAAGACTCCGGAAGAGCCCAAGGCAAAGCCGGAGCCGGCCGTCGCTGATAACGGCACCGGTCATGTCGGCCCCAGGATTCTCGGTAAGATAGACCTGAACAAAAAGCCGTCGAAGCCCCAGCCTGCACCGTCTCCTGCCAAGCCAACCCCGGCCAAGGAGACGGCAAAGGAGGTAAAAGCGAAAGACAATGCCGCGGAAAAGCATCCCGAGAGACACGAGGTGGAGCACATCGAGACAAAGGTCGAGAAACTTGCCGGTCCTGTCATCAGCGGCAAGATAGACCTGTCCGCCTTCGAGAAGAAACACACTTCAGGAGGCGACAGAAACGGCCACCGCAAGCGCGAGCGCATCAAGGGCCAGGGCGAGAAGGTGGACATAACCAAAGTGGACTCCGGCAGTCAGAAGAACCGCAACAAGAAAGGCGGTGACAACAAGGACAGGAAGAACCGCAAGGAGAAACCCAAGCCTGTACGTGTGGAGATAGACGAGGATCTGATACAGAAGCAGATCAAGGAGACCTACGCCCGTATGACCGAAGGCAAGGGCAAGACCAAGAGTTCCAAGCACAAGAGAGAGAAACGCGAGATGATCTCCCAGAAGATGGAGGAGGCCCGCGAGCAGCAGCAGCTTGAGAGCAGAATACTAAAGATGACCGAATTCGTGACAGTCAACGATCTGGCAGTCATGATGAACATCCCGGTGACCAAAGTCATCGAGGCCTGCATGAACCTGGGCCTGATGGTTTCCATCAACCAGCGTCTCGATGCCGATGCCCTGGTGCTGGTGGCCGAGGAATTCGGCTACGAGGTACAGTTCGTCTCCGCCGATGAGGAAAGCGAGATCCAGGAGGAAGTGGACGATCCGGCAGATCTGGTAGAGCGTCCTCCCATCATCACCGTCATGGGTCATGTGGACCACGGTAAGACATCCCTGCTGGACTACATCCGTAAGTCCAACGTCATAGCCGGAGAGGCCGGAGGCATCACACAGCACATAGGAGCATACAATGTCCAGCTGCCCGACGGCCGGCGCATCACCTTCCTCGACACTCCGGGTCACGAGGCCTTCACCGCCATGCGTGCCCGAGGAGCGAAGATCACCGACCTGGTCATCATCATCGTGGCCGCCGACGACGCCATCATGCCCCAGACCATAGAGGCCATCAACCATGCCCAGGCGGCCGGCGTTCCCATGGTATTTGCCATCAACAAGATAGACAAGCCGGGAGCCAATCCCGACCGCATCCGCGAGCAGCTTGCCAACATGAACATCCTGGTGGAGGACTGGGGCGGCAAGTATCAGTGCCAGGAGATATCGGCCAAGAAGGGCACCAACGTGGACAAGCTCCTTGAGAAAGTCCTGCTGGAAGCCGACCTGCTTGAGCTCAAGGCCAACCCTAACCGCATGGCCAAAGGTACGGTCATCGAGTCCTCCCTCGACAAAGGACGCGGCTATCTGGCCACTGTCCTGGTACAGAACGGCACCCTCCACGTAGGAGACATCATCCTCAGCGGCAGCTATTACGGCAGGGTCAAGGCCATGTTCAACGAGCGCGGACAGAAAGTATCCGAGGCAGACCCCTCCACTCCTGTCTCCGTACTCGGACTCAACGGAGCCCCGACGGCCGGCGAGACATTCAACGTCATGGGCGATGAGAAAGAAGCCAAGGACTTGGCCAACAAGCGCGAGCAGCTCCTGCGCATCCAGGGCCTGAGGACTCAGAAACACATTACCCTCGAGGAGATCGGACGCCGTATCGCCATCGGCAACTTCAAGGAGCTCAACATCATCGTAAAAGGAGACGTGGACGGCTCCATCGAGGCTCTCTCCGACTCCCTCATCAAGCTCTCCACCGAGGAGATACATGTGGACGTAATCCACAAGGCCGTCGGTGCCATCTCCGAATCCGATGTCCTGCTGGCCGCCGCATCCAACGCCATCATCATCGGCTTCCAGGTAAGGCCCTCGGCCAACGCCCGCCGTCTGGCTGAGAAAGAGGAGATCGAGATCCGTCTCTACTCCGTCATCTATGATGCGATAAACGAGGTCAAGAGCGGTATCGAGGGTATGCTTGCTCCCGAAGAGAAAGAGGAAGTCACCGCCACCGCCGAAGTACGCGAGACCTTCAAGATATCCAAGGTCGGCACCATCGCCGGATGTATGGTCAAGGAAGGCAAGATCACCCGCAGTTCCAAGGTACGTGTCATCCGCGACGGCATCGTGGTCTACACAGGTGCGCTCGGCTCGCTCAAGCGTTTCAAGGACGATGTCAAGGAAGTCGCAGCCGGCATGGACTGCGGTCTGAACATCGACGGCTACAACGACATCAAGGTCGGCGACACCATCGAGGCCTACCAGATTGTCGAGATCAAGCGCAAACTGTAACAGCCCGGCAGTTGCGGATATTTTGGCCCACCTTTGCCGCACTTTATTAATTCGGGATTTATGCAGCGCGATGCTATTGATTTCGGAACAGTAAACATCCCGTCCCTGTTCGGTAAGTATTTCGTAACCACACTGCTGGGGATGGTGAGCATGTCGGCGGTCACAGCCATCGACGGTATCTTCATAGGGCATGGAGTAGGCAGCGACGGTATAGCCGCCGTCAATATCTGTGTACCTGTATGGATGATATTCACCGGTCTCGGGCTGATGGCCGGAGCGGGCAGTTCCGTAGTGGCCTCGATACACCTGGCCCGCGGCAAGATCAAGGCCGCCCGGCTCAATGTCACCCAGGCCATACTCTTCGTGACCATCATAGCCGCGCTGGTCGCAGGTCTCATCATGACCTTTCCCGAGACTACGGCCCGGATGCTCGGCTCCTCGGAGCACCTGATGCCCCTCGTACTGGACTATCTGCTGTGGATAGTCCCGGCCCTGCCCTTCCAGATGTGGCTCTCGGTGTCGCTCTTCATCATCCGCCTGGACGGAGCGCCGCAGTACGCCATGTGGTGCTCGGTCGTAACGGCTCTGATCAACACCGTCCTCGACTGGATCTTCATCTTCCCGCTCGGAATGGGCGTCAAGGGCGCGGCCATAGCCACCGGCATCAGCATCGTCATCGGCGGCTGCATGGGCATCGGCTATCTGCTGCTGCGGGCCAGGATAGTGCGCCTGATCAAATTGAAAATGAGCCGCAAGAGTATGCGCCTGAGTCTGCGCAACATCGGCTATCAGTGCAAGATAGGCTCCCCCGCCCTGCTCGGTGAGGCCACCATCGCCGTCCTCATGTTTATGGGCAACCAGGTCTTCATGCGATATCTCGGAGATGACGGCGTAGGTGCCTTCGGAGTGGCCTGCTACTACACCCCCTTCGTCTTCATGTTCGGCAACGCCGTGGCCCAGTCCGCACAGCCGATTATCAGCTTCAACTACGGAGCCGGCAAGATGGACAGGGTATCGTCCGCCAGCCGCCTGGCCATCATCACCGCCATCGTCTGCGGCTTCGTCGGCATGATGCTCTTCATGCTCCTGCCCGGCCCCCTCGTTGGCCTGTTCATCGGCCAGGAGGGCAACGCCGCCCGCATCGCCATTGACGGCCTGCCCCTCTTCGCCCTCGGCTACATCTTCTACGTCACCAACGTAGCCTCCATCGGCCTCCTCCAGAGTCTCGAAAATATGAAGCCCGCCATGCTCTTCGCCTGCCTGCGCGGCCTCGTCTTCATCGTCCCGAGTTTCATTATCATGCCACGCCTGCTCGGTGACGCCGGCATCTGGCTCGCCATGGCCGTCTCAGAGGCCCTCACCACCGCCGCCATCGCCCTCTACTACTTCCTCGGCCGCCGGAGAAACCTCTAAATTGCACTTCACAAGTGCAAATTTTTCACGTTTTTGCACTTCATAAGTGCAATTTCACTATATTTGTAAAAAATTTACAGCATGGAAACTTTAATAACCCACTTCAAGAAACTGCTGCGCGAAACAGACACAGGCTTCAACAGATACCTCTACTCCGATATCAATTGGCGCAACCGCATAATTGGCATCAAAGGGCCGAGGGGCGTCGGGAAGACCACGTTGATGCTGCAGCACATCAAGCAGGATATGAACCCGGACGACGTGCTGTATGTCAATGCAGACGACATCTATTTCAGCAGCCACCGCCTGCTCGACCTCGCCGGGCTTCTGGTCCAGCGGGGCATACATTATTTCTACATCGACGAGATCCATAAATACAAGGAGTGGTCGAGGGAGCTGAAACTCATCTACGACTACTACAGCGAACTGAACGTGGTATTCTCCGGCTCCTCCGTCCTGGACTTGACAAAAGGCACGTCGGACCTCAGCCGCAGGGCCGTTCTCTACCATCTCTACGGACTGTCATTCAGAGAATACCTGCATCTCTACCACGATGTACGGGTACCCGTCCTCACTCTTGACGACATCATTGCCGGCAAACCCGAGACCTTCAACATAAAGACGCCCCTGCTGCTGTTCGAGGACTATCTGAAACGGGGCTACTACCCTTTCTCCAGAGACCCGGGCTTCGAAGAAAAACTCCGGCAGATTATCAACATCACGTTGGAAAACGACATTCCCGTCTTCGCCGACCTGCCGGCCTCCATGGGGCGCAAGTTCAAGAAACTGCTTGCCATCATAGCCAAGAGTGTCCCCTTCAAGCCCAACATGAGTAAACTCGCAGACCTCATAGGAGCCGGACGCAACCAGATGCCGGACTACTTCCAATATATCGAGGACGCAGGAATGATTGCGCAGCTCAGGGACGACACCGGCGGCATCCGCGGACTGGGCAAAGTCGAAAAAGTCTATCTGGACAATCCTAACCTTATCTACGCACTCGCGGAAAGCGAATCAGACACCGGCAGCCTCCGCGAGACATTCTTCCTGAACCAGACCCGGGTCCGCAACCAGGTCATATCCTCCGCCATCTCCGACTTCCGGATAGGCAGCCGCACCTTCGAAACAGGCGGCAAGTCCAAAGGCCGCAAGCAGCTCGCCTCCGCCGAAAAGGGCTACATCGTCAGGGACGGCATCGAGTTCTCCTCCGGCAACATCCTTCCGCTCTGGTGGTTCGGTCTCAACTACTAAGTCTGGCCTCAGTTACTAAGTCTCACACAATATGCTGCATCAGCCCCTTTTCCTTCCATCCTGTCTTCTGTCTGTTTTGAAGCATCTCTCATAAAGCTCTTTTACATAGCAATTTACACAATCTCAATCGATACAGACAGTGACCTACACCTCAGTGTCTGTAATTTCAGTATCCTACACAATCCACTGAATTACAGCAATTTGTCTTAATATCAACAATTACAGACTGAGACGATAGGAATGCAACTGTTTCTCGGAATCCGCTTCTGAGTATGCTGCAGGACGGGGTAAATAATCCATCTTGAATTTTCTCTATTGAGTCTGTTTTAGAGAGATATGCACAAACACCTATGCAACAGTTAGTTGTAGCCATTACAGCAAAACAGACTGCGAGGTGTACCTCTGTATCTGTAATTCCAGCGAGCAGCATAATGCTCTTAATTTCTGCTGTTTAGCGAAATATCACCCACTACAGACTGACAGTGGCTTCCGCAACGGCACTAACGGCACTAACGGCACCGAAACGTGGGTTTTGCTGCCGACCACCCCGTTTCTGCTGCTGACGGCGTGGTGCTGGATGAAGGGCGCGGCCTGCACTACAGGATGGTGATGCTGACCCGCTTGCCCAGCCCCTGGAATATCTTGAAGAGAGTCGATAGCTGCACGTCCGTCTTCCCGTTCTCGATGCGGGAGATATAGGACTTCTTCGTACCTATCTTCGCCGCCAGCTGCTCCTGCGTCAGACCGGCCTTACGGCGTTCCTCCTTCAGCCGCTCCGCCAGGATAAATGCCTCTGCCTCCCGGTCAAATCGGTCACGCGACGGTGTGCCCTTCCGGCCATATTGAATGTCAAGAATATCATCATAATCATCGCCGCAATTCATTATCGCTTTATTTTTCTCTCCTTCCATCTTTAATTATCTTTTAGTATCAAAGTATTCTTTCATTATACGCTTCGCCTTTTTAATCTCGGAAGACGGTGTCTTCTGCGACTGTTTATGAAATCCATGAAACAGTATCACAAAACAGCCTTCGTCAAAACAGCAGAAAATACGGTATATATTTCCTGCATTCCTGACTCTTATCTCGTACAGACCTGGGACATTGATGATTTTCCTTAGATACACCGCAGGGATGATTTCCGAGTACTTCACCAACTCTATCACCTGATCTATTTTTTCCCTCACAGCATCTGTCTGCGCCACATAAAACTCTTTGTAATAAGACCTGAACACTTTTACTCTCCTTACAACTTCCATCTTACTCCATTTTGCAAAGTTAATCAATCAGTTTACAAAATCAAACTTTTCGCAAAGCTACATACAGTATCATTCCGAAAAACGAAAATCAAAAAACGTATGAGAAAATTTACGTTTTTATACTTCCGGCACAAGGGAAAGTGCCAGGACACGCAGAGAGGATATGAAAAAGGGCGGCCGGAAGGGTCGCCCTATGGTTAAGCTATACGGGATGTGCCGTCAGCCGGGGGGGGGCCGCACATAGCCGCCCTATCAGTTGGTGTCTTTGACACAGCGGACGTAACCGACTTCCGTCCTTTTGTTCTGCAGCATGAATACGCCGTTGGAATAGCCCCACATAAAGCCTTCCCTCAATCCATTACTATAAGGCCCCATACCGTTCATGGAGAAGGAAGTCTGGCACATATAGTATTCCTGCCACCTGGCTTCCTGCGGATCAGGATATGCGACCCAATCCCAATGTGCAAATCCCAACCGTTCCCATTCGTATCTAACAGTAGTCTCATCCTTATAAAGAGGCCACTGGTCTGAGGTCAGTCTGGAGCTCATGATAAGAAGCTCGCGTTGATTGGGGATTCTATAGCCGGCCGGGCAAGGGTTGTTCGGTGGCTGGAACTGAGCCCAATAACCAGAATTTTGCCACCTAAAACCAGCCTCACTATAGAGAATATCTTTATCTCCGTCATAAAAAGTAATGACGTTGTCGTAAGGTTCATCAGCGCCATAAATATCTGCCCCAACGATAAACTTGGTATAAGGGCGGTTGTTGAGACTTTTCTCATCTCCATCCGGAAGCGGTATTCCTCCGTCAGAGGAAGTGCGCAGAGACTTGGGATTCATACGCGAAAGGTCAATGGTATAAGTCCCGTCACCGTTTGCAGTCACATCCACCAGGTCTTCAGGTTCCGTATCCGGCTTATCAATATCTATTCCGAGATTGCGGACGCATCTGTACGCATAGCGGCCATCTGTTATTACATCTGCTGACGAACCGAATGAACCTCGGGATGCACCCTCCTCAGCCCACAGAACATTGGGGTTGCCTCCATCAGGACTGCTGGAGGTATAGTGCCAGTAAACCTTACCGGTCGGAGGATACTGTCCGTTCTTGGGGTCATAGGGATAGAGACGGGAGGCCTCATCCAAGGCCCACTCACCGAGGAAGATGTCTGTGAGCTGGTCTATCGCCGCCAGATACCACCTGACCTCATCTCCGTCCACAACATTGTCTCCGTCAAGGTCGCGGTTACGGAGCAGGCAGGCGTAAGTGGCATATTCGTAACCCGAATTAAGGCCGTAACGCTCGGATGTCCGTACCACGTCCGTCCATAGTTTGCCTTCCATCCATGTAAGACTGTTTCTACGACCGTTGCGGTTATAATTCCAACTTCCCTGAGCACTGCTGACATTCCCGGTCGGAAGGCGCCCCTGATATCCATTGTCCGAGCCCTCCATCACGGACTCAAGTCCCCAGGCAGTCTGAAGTGACCTATTCTCAGCGTTGTACACTGTTCGAATGGACTTTTGGATAAAAGAGTAAAGTGATGTAACCACGGAGGTGTTGCCGTCAGGACTGTAATATCCGTCGCTCATACCGTCTTCAGGCACTACGATATGCATCATACGGTCGTCACGGTCCACGCAATCATGCCATAGCTGAGGCTGAGGATTCTGCCTAAACGGGTCATTGACAGGATCGTAGTAGTACAGGTTCTCTTCCACGAAGGCAGTGATACAGACATGGCCGTCGGTAGTTCCATCGGCCAATATCCGGGACATTGAGGGGTCATCCTTCTTGACCAGCTTGAGGTACTCTATCAGCTGGTCTATGTCCACCAACTGCGGAACATCATTCAAATCTGCCGACACGGGCTTCCAATCAGGGTCATATTTATCATCACCGGGATACTTGGCATACCTCGTGTGGGGAATACCATACTTCTTATTGATGGCAAACTTTATCCAACGGAAGTCCTCAACTCCGACATAATCTTCTCCCACTGCATGAACACCTGAGCTAAAGGGAGTCTTGACACTCCAGGTCATGGCGTCAGTCACGTCAGAAGGCTGTATCTCCAACAGACAGCGGTCATAGTGAGAGTCCAGATAGTATATCTCGTTGTTGCTGTAGACCACATCTCCCTCATAGCCGGGCCTGTCCTCTCTGTCCTCCGCCCCGTTGAGCACCTCTGTCTGAAGACTGTTGACTCCGGTCACTTTGATATTGTAGGTATAGTCTCCGTTACGCTTGGTGTCATAATCGTTCGGGTCTTTCGAGTAATAACCGAGATGCACTATATAGCGGGCATCGGTGTTGACCACCGTACCGTTCTGGGCAGTGTAGGAAAGATAGCCTGTCAGTATCAGATAAGTGGAATTGGGGTCGGCATACTTGAAGTCAGTATTGGTGTATATCTGTCCGGGCTTGCTTCCGTCCACCTCATTCACAGTGTTGCTCTCCTCCCTGAGAGCGTAACCCTCATTGCCGGTCACTGTTATCTCTTCCCTGAATCTCTTTCTGTTCTCCGGCATGTAGAAGACAAAGCTGCCGCCGGTATAGTACTGGGTATTGTCGTCCTCAGTCCTGTCCATCGTCTCGAAAGGCCTTTCCTGAGTGTCAAAATACTCCGCGTTCACAGTCGCGTCCCAGGCGACTCCTTCCGAATCCAGCCACGGTCCGGCCACGGTCTTGCCGCTGGTCTGGTCATAGGGCAGCAACAAGGTCTGGGAAGGCACCCGCATCACCCTCCATGTCCTCGGCTCAAATGAGAAATTGCTCCATGTCGGATCCTTAGGACTGGATGTAATGTTGACTCTGATCTTCGCATCCACCCTGGTCAGACGTATAGAACAGGAGAGTTCGGTGGTGCCGCCCTCATTTCCGACTATATCGATGTCAGTGCGGCCCGTAGCGTTGTCAACAGCATAGCCGGTCATCATGAAAAGGGCATTGCGCTCTATGGTATTGCCATCCTCCATCCGCATCACATAGGAGGAAAGCTCATCCAGGGTAGTGATGGCATCCATATCCTCTTTGGTGACACGGAAGGCGGTAGTGGTAGTCTCGGTCGTAAGGTTGGCTATACCGATGATGGTGGCGCCGAGGACAGAGCCCACTTTGAATCTGATGGTTCCGTTAGTGAGATTGCCCGGCGTACCGTCTCCGTGATTTATAGACATGTCGCTCTCCTGGAAAAAGCTGCGGTCATTGTCGTTATCATCGGTAGTTCTCACACGGCTGCCGTTGGAGTCAAACACGAAGATATAGAGATTGTTCACGTCATTCTCATAGGAGGCATCCTGCTCTGCCCTGGTCATGGGCAAAGCCCCGTCGACACTATAGCCCAACTGAACTGTCGTCGGAACGCCTTCTTTCACCGGTTGGGTAAGACGCTCGTCAAAAGTGCAGCCGCATATCATCAACGCACACGCTGCGGATAAGACTGTATTTATTATATTTCTCATGGCCTACTTATTTCTATTTACTTTCATCAATCAAACGTAGGTACTTCTACTTCGTACTCATCCCAGGGAGCGACCTCGAAATCAATCTCGATACCAACGTCGGTAGTGATACGCACCCGGAGATTGACCTGTGTATTGCGGATAAAAAAGGTTCTGTTCGGAGCAAACACCTGAGAGGGATAAGCCCCACTTCCAGTCGTCAGGCCTAATGTAAACGGACTGTTCCCACCTTCAAAGGCAGGGTGAGTAGGATAAAAATACGCAGAGAGCGTATCCGTATAAGGCCTTACAGAAGGGTCTTCATCATTAGCACCGGGAATCACGATGTTTAGGTTCTCGTACACCATATCAGTGTACTGTATCTCGTCGGGGACATCCAGATTCACATCGCGGAACATATAATAGCAGTCTCCAAAAAACTCTCCGAACGAGACTTCCCGCAGAGTTACAGGACTCTTTGTCGCATTCTCCACCACAAGGGCCAGTTTCACCACAGAACGGTACAAGTCGATCCTGACTGACATGTCACCAGTCAGACGCACGGCGGTAGAGCCGGACATCGGTATACCGTGCCCGACAATATCAGGACCGCGGGCCGGAAAATGCTTCGGGTCGGCATTGTCCAAGAACAACAGTTTGTGGTTTTCCGCCAGATTGGACAGAATCGTCTCGTCATCATACGTCATGTCAAGACTCTCCTCGTTGGCAATGGCGAAAAAGGTCAGGCTGTCATGCGGCAGATCCGGGATAGTCGTCGTATAAGTGTCTACATTCGTCAGGCCTTCCACTTTCTGGTTGTATAGGATAGTCCTGTCCTCCGCCGGACCTGAAGTCACGATAATCCTTAGTGTGCGGACGCCCTCATACTGAGAGGCATTGACATAGTCTCCATCTGCCCTGGTCCACGGTTTCTCCTCGACGCCCATGTTGCCGGGCAGGTCTACGCTGATCTGCACGGACGAGGCCTCTCCTGATACATCCAGATGCCTCTCACAGGAGACAAGCGACACCAGTGGAACAGCCAGGGCCGCTACCAATAACCTATGTATAAAATATCCTTTTCTCATACCGTTTCCACTATTAGAATTCAACAGAGTAGCTAAGTTCATTCCAATCCACTATATTGACTGTCAGGTTGACATCCGAGCCTCCGAGAGTAATGGTATAACGGTAGTGGCGGCCGGGCTGCCAAGGTGTGGAGGACGGGAGGGCCAGTGTTCTGGTCTCAGGAGCAGCCTCCCCCATGGTGTAGCTCACTTCCACGACTATAGGCGTCAACCCGTTCTCCGAGTCACCTGGAGTCTGTGGTATCAGAAGAAGATCGGAGAGGACATCGACTGCCGTACCGTCGGACGGAAGAGGGGCGGATATGTCAGACAGGTCAGCAGTAAAGCTGCCAGGCTGGACATTGGATAGCTCAGGTATCGAGGTCAGGAGCCGCCACTCTCCCTGACTTCCCTGCGTGTTATATGCACCAAGGACACTCATCCCCTTGAAGACAAGAGATGTGAGCCTCACATCATTACTTGTGGACTTGACTGCTATACCGACACGTGAGAGCAGGTGCTCGAACGTGAACTGTACCGGACTGGCATCCGGAGATGCAATCGTATAGCTGCGTGTATATTCATCCGTCATCAGGTCATGGGAGGCTGTCGGACCGTAGTAATACTCAATGGTCAGCCCCTCGAGACCTGTCTGCTCCTCGGTTTTCGGTGCTGTAAATGTTATACCCATCGCATCTTTGCCCTCTACTATCTCCGAGACCTCCAATACTGACGGATGCGGATAGAAAGCCTCAAAATGCCAGTCTCCCTCCTGCCACGGCTGTAGATCGTCGTACATCCAGGCACCGAGATTGTCACGGTACACCTTTATACCTCTCATTGGCACATCATCCAACGAGCCTTCCGCATAGTAAGCAGCCCAGACAGCAAACTCTGCCATATCATCAGATGACTCCACTGGAGGTGCCTTTGTCTCAACCGCAGATGTGAATCCTATATACCGCCCTGCCTGTCCGGAACTGTCAATGCTGACTTTAGCACACGATGACGCGGACTCCAACAGGAACAGAGCGGCTGCGGCATTCAGAATCAATATCATGGATGTTTGTTTCATCGCGACTGTGTTTTAGTTAGGGACCGGGAAGGGACATTCAACCCCGCCCGGCCGGTCAATCTATAAAATTAGTCAATATCCTCTGCCACATCTTGCCAAGCACCCCAGTCAGTAACTTCAGGATCTGCGAACTCAATATATTTCATATCCTGAGCTGTGATGGTTGCCTCATAATTATAACGGAATCCAGGCTTCCAGTCATAATTCTCGATAGTAGCTGTCAGGGTCTCCTCTGAAGCGTCTCCACCATTAGTAGGTGTTACTGTTGCAGTGAAGGTAATCCGAAGATTTGTCTGAGCACCGGAGGGTATTACGACAAACTCATCGGACTCACCCTCTCCGTTGGCAACGCTGGTAAAGTCCTCACTCGTAAATGTTGTGTTTGCAGTCGTTGCACCCCATGCCACAGAAGCAGCGTCTTTTGTCAGAGTCATTGTGGCTGTGTTGGGCACGTCTACAACCTGGAAATCAGTTATCTCAATGGCATTGTCTCCAAGGCCGTTGATGATAGTGAACTTAACCATGGCAAGAGCATGCTGGAATGTGAACCCAACAGGCTCGTTGTTGCTTTCAAGATCAGTTGTGGAGATAGCAACGACAAGGTCTCTTCTATCAGCATTCTTCACTGTATAATCAGCAATTACCAGAGATTCGTCTGCAAATGTGACACCCTCTAACTTACCATCGGTTTCCGCATTGTATCCACCGTTGGAATAAGCTGCGAAATGATAGCCTGCATTCTGCGCCCATTTCTTCAGAACATCATAAGTGTACACACCGTTATCCTGGTACACTCTCTCATTGTTGAAGAAATTTGCGTTTTCATTTGTGTAGGCGAGAACGTAGAAGTTGTTAAACTGATCCTTGGTGATCTGATTGATCGTTGCCTTTGTGGGATTGCCTACGTAGGCATTGTCGAACCTGATGTTCACTGAATCTGAAGTCTTTACAACCTCAGTCTTTGCACAGCCCGCGAGTACCACTGCGCCGGCCAGTGCTGCAAAAAGTGCTTTTTTCATAATAATTTGAATTTAGTTGAATTAATGTTGATATTATTTCTTATAATGGTAACTCTATATCCTCGTACTCTCCCCAACCGTCCACGTCCACATCAAAGCCACCGCCTTCCGTCGGGAAGTCCGACTCGTCCACTACGATACCGCCCACCCGTATTACACCTCCGCGGGGCTGGTCTGACATCTGATCCGAGACATCGAACTCAAAACTCTTCATACCGCCGTTAGGAAGCATGAGTTCCAGATTGAGTCCGAAAGGCCCTGCAATCTCCTCAGGATCCTTGGTCGGATAGTATATGTCCGGATAATTGGGCACTCCAAAGGTACTGACTACCGCTATGACCGCCTCACGCTCCTGGTCTATTGTCGCTTCGTCGAAAAGCACCGTGGCCTTCTCCGAACCGGTGCGTCCGTCCTGCAGATATACCGACTGGGCCATACCGGCCAGCGCGCCGCGTGCAAGCTGCACATATTCAATACCGGCTGCAAACTCATAGACTATCACATACTTGTACACCAGCGGCTTCAATGTCACAGGCATGTCCACAGGCTCCGCATTGGGTGAAAAGTCGGCCACAAAGTCCTCAATCCAGGCACCGTAGAGCATATCAGGAGAGTTGACCGTACTCTCGTCACCATGGACCTCCGTATAAGTGGAGCGGGTGCGTGTACGGGTTGTCGCCGTAGCCTCCGCATATGAATTCATGGACGAGAATACGATATACTCTGTATCGTCATTGTAGAAGAGTATCGACTGCCTTCCCTCTCCAAGCGGCAGTTCCCCTCCATCACCGGAAAGGTGTCTTTCTGAATATGTATTGTCCTCACGATAGACCACTGCGGCAATACCTGTACCCGGTACCGGACGCAGACTGTCATAGACGATGCCACCGGGAAAATCCCAGGCACTCTCCCAATCACGGCCATAGTCCCTTTCCCAGGCAAGCTCCCATTCAGGCAGCACATTGACATTCCAGTGACTGTGGTCGTAGCACAGTTCCTTGCGGCATCCGCTGAGCGACAGCATGAGCACTGCCGCGAATACTGCCGTCCTCACTATTACAGTACTTCTCATCTGTCACCTCCTTTCGTTTTATTGGTGTCCCACAGACGCCATACTAACGCAAACTTGACTTTGAGCGGACCGAACCAGTTAAGTACCGAAGTCTGCTGGTACACATAATGGGTGCCGCCCATGAAATCCACAGGGAGATACTCTCTGTATTTGGTGTAAAGATATCCGAGTCCGAGACCGGCCTCAAAAGACAGGTTCTTGGATATCGGGAACATGTAACCGTAACTGAGTCCTACGAAGCCGCCCTCACCCTGATAGCCTCTGGCTCCTCTCTCAAGGTCATACCACGTACCTCCGGCAAAGAGTCCGAGATAATGTCCGTGCCAGGGGGCCTTGGTCTTGAACCACCACCGGGCTTCGGGATAGATAGTCGATATCTGATAGAACTTATGTGCAGGCTCGTTGCTCCACCAGGCCACGGCTCCGTGCGCCGCCACAGACCACTGCTCGTTGATGAGGTACTCCACTTCCAGCGAGGGCATCAGGGCGATGTCGGCCAGAAGGTTGGTCTTCAGAGCCAGACGATAGTAAGGATCCGGTCCGGGGAAAGAGGATGTTCTGACAACCGGTTCAAGTACAGGAGCAGTATAGAGCACTGACTGTACGGGCATCGGGCTGACGGTCTTTATCGCCGGAAGCGGTTCCGGGCTGTACTCAAGAGCCACTGAGACACGGCGCAGAGAAGGGAAGATATCGTTCATCAGATATCTGTACACCTCCCCGCCACGAAGATCCTTTAAAGACTTCAGACGGCCACCGGTCACCTTCCCGTCCTCGGTTATCCATATAGGTGTATCTCTGATAATTGACAAAGCCTCATCAGACCCACGGAAGGGTTCTGACTGCTCTATACATCTTGCGAGGCCGTCCCAGTCTACTCCTATACCAGCCGTATCAAGCACGGAGGGAGCCAGTGAGACACCCATACTGGTTTTCAGATACTCCACGAAAGACTCCACCCTCTTGTGCGAAAGCCATTGATTGAACGCGCTCGCTCCCTCAGGAGAAGTCATTCCCTTTATGGATATGCGGAACTCCGGGGTCTGTCCAGCTGAATTCAACTTGCAAATGCAACAGAATTCTGATTAATAATTTGTTTAAATTTTTCGTTTGGCGTGAGGTATC
>CALVDG010000011.1 GCA_944326255.1 uncultured Bacteroidales bacterium | reverse complement strand
GTATTGAGCAGTGAAAGTCATAAGACCCATAACTGCCAAAAACATGAAGATTTTTTTCATACAATTTTTGATTAGTTTATTAAACAAATTTTAAAATAAGTTTGCGGAGAGGGCGGGATTCGAACCCGCGAAACCCTTTTGGAGTTTACGCACTTTCCAGGCGCGCGCCTTCGACCACTCGGCCACCTCTCCATGAAAATTACGGCCAAAATTAGAAATTATTTTTCATAAAATCTACACTTCTGTGAGTTCTCCTCTAATATTTTTTTTGAGTAAATCAATAATAATCTTATTATCAGTGTATTGGCCTAGTAAGAAAAATAACTTGGCCACGGCGGCCTCTGTGGTGCAGTCTCCGCCTCCGGTGACACCGATGTTCTTGAGGGATTTTCCGGTAGAATAGGCGTCCATGTCCACCCTGCCGGCCTGGCATTGGGTGATGTTCAGTACGATGAGGCCGCGGTCAATGGCTTTCTTAATGCAGTCGGTGAACCATTTGCCGGAAGGGGCGTTGCCCGAGCCGTAGGTCTCGAGAACTATGGCCCTTATACCTTCGATGCTGACCAGAGAGTCCAGCAGTTCCCGTTTCATGCCGGGAATGACCTTTATAATAAGTACTGACGGATCCAGGTCGTAGACGGGCCTGAGGGGCTTGCCCCAGGTCTCTGGATAGCGGATGAAGGCGGTGTTGAACTTGATGTGGATGCCGGCCTCTGCCAGTACGGGGTAGTTTGCGGAACGGAACGCCCTGAAGTTCTCGGCTGTGTATTTGGTGGTGCGGTTGCCTCTGTAGAGCTGGCTTTCAAAGTAGATGCAGACTTCCGGCACCATCGGATGACCGTCCTTGTCCTTGGAGGCCGCTATCTCTATGGAGGAGATGAGGTTCTCCTTGCCGTCGGTGCGCAGCATCCCGATGGGAAGCTGGCTGCCGGTGAATATGACCGGCTTCTCGATGTCTCCGAGCATGAAGCTCAGGGCGGAGGCGGAGAAGGACATGGTGTCCGTGCCGTGCAGGATGACGAAGCCGTCGTAGCTGTCGTAGTGCTCTTCAATCAGTCTTGTGAGCCTTTTCCAGAACTCTATGTCCACGTCGGAGGAGTCGATGACCGGGTCAAATGAGTAAGTGTCGATGCGGTATCCGAACTTCTTGAGCTCGGGCATCTCCTCTAGGATCTGCGAGAAGTCGAACGGCCTGAGGTCAAATGATACCGGGTCCTGTTTCATTCCTATTGTCCCGCCGGTGTACACCAGCAATATCGAAGTCTTGTCCTGCATAGTGTTATTTGATGTTGAATAGTGATTTTGCGTTGTCTGTAGTGACCCGGTCCACCTCTTCCAGGGACAGACCCTTTATATCGGCAAGCCTTTCGGCGATGATGCGCAGATAGGCGGACTCGTTTCTCTTTCCACGGAAAGGCACCGGGGTCAGCCAGGGCGAGTCTGTCTCCAGCACTATGTCTTCCAGGGGAATCTCTTTTACCGTCCCTGCTATGCCGGCGTTCTTGTAGGTGAGTACGCCGCCTATGCCTACTCGGAAGTCACCGTAAGTTCTGATCCTTCTGTAAGTTTCGATGCTGCCTGAGAAAGCATGGAATACGCCTTTCATCCGGAGGCCTTCTTCCGCGAGCCTGTCCATTATGCGGAACACGGTGTCAAAGGCTTCCCGCACGTGGATTATGACGGGCAGGCCGGCTTCGGAGGCCCAGCGCATCTGGGTGAGGAAGGCCTCTTCCTGCTCGTGGATGAACTCGTCGGACCAGTGGCGGTCCAGACCGATCTCTCCGACCGCGCACCATCCTCCATCGGTGAGTCTGTTCTCCACAAAGTCCAGTTCCCGCTTCCAGTCCTCTTTTACGGATGTGGGGTGAAGGCCTGTGGCGACGCTGGCTCTTCCGTCCGACCGGGCCGCAGCCTCCATCATCCGGTCGTGGACAGAGGAGTCTATGCCCGGAAAGACGAAATGCTCCACGCCGGCCTCCGACGCTCTGTCAAGAGACCCGGCATAGTCTTCGGCGAAGGCCTCGTCGTATAGATGTGTATGTGTGTCTATCATCCGCCAGTCAAGCAGTAGTTGCCGTATATGTCTGTCCTGACCGTACCGTCCAGCTCCAGTTCCGTCAGTCTGGGCAGCACTGCGGACGGGTCTCCTCCCGCTTTCTCAATCAGAGCGTCGCGGTCCAGGACAGAATCAGCGGCTAAAGCTAGTAAAATATTCCGTTTGATGTAGTCACTGCTGTCAAAGATTTTTTTGAGGTTTTCGGTATGTGTTTCGTTATCAGTGATATCCCATCCTAAAGAATGTGCCGGTCCGGACGGAGATGAGATGATGGCGGCCGCATTTCTGTCGATAAGAGCATTGCAGCCCTCGGAGTACCGGTCGGTGATGCGGCCAGGGAGAGCCATCACCTCCCTGGAGTAGGACTGTGCGAGGGATGCGGTGATCATGCCGCCTCCCCGGGCGGCCGACTCGATGAGCAGAACCGCGTCGGACATGCCTGCGATGATCCTGTTGCGGCGCAGGAACGTGACTGGCAGTGGGGTAGAGCCCATCGGGAAATCGGTGACGAGCCCTCCGTGCGAGAGCATCCTTACCGCATGGCCTCTGTGTGCCGCAGGGTAGATGGTGTCCAGCCCGGTGGGCAATACGGCGACAGTATCAAGGCCGCAGTCCATGGCCGACAGGTGCGCGCAGATGTCTATCCCGTATGCGAGACCGCTTATGATAAGGGGCTTCGGCCTCAGTTGTGCGAAATGCTCTATAATCCTGCGGCATTGCGATCTGCCGTATTCCGTAGCCTTTCTGGTGCCTACTACGGCTACGGCCCGTTCCGGATTCAGGTCTGCGCAGCCCTTGTGAAACAGTACGGTGGGTGCGTCGGGACATTCCCTGAGCCTTGAAGGGTATTCCCTGTCGCGTATATATATAATATGTATTCCGTGTTTCCTGGCCCAACGGACCTCCTCCTCGGACTTTCTGAGGTGGCTGCTGTCCAGGACCGCGTCAATCAAGGGCTGGCTGTGCAGGATTCCGGACAGTTCGGCCCTGGACATGGAGAACAGTTCTCCCGGAGAGGACAGCATGTCCGTCAGAAGCCTGGCCTCGCGGCAGTGGTAATTGAATATCCTGTTTATGGCGCAGGCATATACCGTCTCGTCGTATTCCATAGACGGCGAATATAGGCAGATGCCGGAGTATATATGGGGAAATAAAAAAACGGGTGTGAATTTACCCGTTTTTAAAAACTTGTCAGAATTTAAAATCGTCTCCGTATTTCTTGCGGTAGTATGTCGAATCCTCCTTGTCGAAGGTGTCTACGGCGAATACCTCGTTGTCCGGATTGTCTCCGTTGACGATCTCGTGCTGCTCCAGTACATTGCTTCTGTTGCGTACTGTCTCTGCCGTGAACAGTCCGATCCCGGCTACGATGATGACGGCTGCGGCAACCTTTGTCCAGCGTGAACGGACTATCCGGAATATAACGGATTTTCTGTCCTGAGACTCTGTGTCCTCGAAAAAACCATTGCGCAGCTTCCTCATGGCCTCGAGCCTGCCGGCGCATTCAGGACAATGCCGCAGATGCTCCTGAACGGCTGTCTCCTCGTCCTGAGTGAGCCTGTTCAGAAGGTACCTTGATAGGGTGTCTATGTCTATATGCCTGTTCATCTGTACTTCTCCATCATTTTATGGAACCTGTCAAGTAAGTTCTTTTTCAGACGTTTTGTCTCCTGCCGCAGTCTGGCGCACTCTTTGGCTGTCTCCCTGTCACCGGTCACTCCGCTGTGTCTGGCCACTATCTCCTCGTATGAGAGACCGTCGATATAGTGCTCGAACATACGCTCTATCTTGTCCTCGTAGCCCTTTACCAGCTCATCGTGAAGGGGGTGCTCCTTATTATATAATATCACGATGAAGTAGCCCTGTATAGAGTCTTTGTCCGTGTAGTCGATATAATTGCGCAGACTCGGAATTTGTGACGGAAAATTCTCCGGTTTTGTGACCGGATTGTTGAAATATCTCTCTTCTTCCTCAATGGTGAGCTTGTACTGAAGGGAGTCCACGTCCACCGGGGCTTTCGCCCTGTTGCGGAGCAGTTCCTTGTTCTTGTTCTTGATAGTGCCTACCGAATAGGAAATGACGGCTCTTGCGTTCACCGGTTCTTTCAGCCTGCGTTCTACTACTGCCCTGTTGACGCTGATACAGGTGTCGCTCCAGAGGTCGTGGGTGCTGTCGTTGCCGGACAGACCGGACATCTGGTAGGAGAACGCATCGGCTATGGGCCGGAGCTTGGCGTAGAATTTCTCCCAGTAGAAACTGTCGTTCTCCTGCAGGCTGCCGATAATCCGGGACTCGTCTACGGGGAAGCGCTCTCCGGCTATGTTACCGCAGAACCGGTCCAGTTCCGAGGTGTTGCCGAAAGAAGGCATGGCCGAGAAATAAATAGTGTACAGCTCCTGAAACAAGGACTGAGGCATGGCGTAGGAGACAGTGTCCAGGTCGGGAGCCAGGAATCTGTCGGTCTCGGTTCTGGGGGACGAGTTGAATACATTCTGGAGATGCGTGTTTATCAGGGTGCGTACAAGCATCTCGAATCCGGGAGTGTCTATGTTGTCCCTGCAGAACGCACTGAAACCCTTGTGCCGATAGTACTCTCTAAGGCAGCGGCTTTTCCACTGGGCGAAGGTCTCGTCTTCTTTCGGGGGGAATCTGGAGGCCAGCAGCTCCGCCTCTTCCCGGATATCCCGGAAGAAGCCGAGCCGTTCCAGGCGGTAACGCTCGCTCTCCTTGGTGAGCAGCTCCAGGCTGTCTTTTTTCAGTTGCTGATCCATCCTCAGTCTATTGAATTCCTCTTACTTTCTTCTCCCACTTCCATGCCGAGCGCAGTACGTCGTCTATGGGGGTGCCGGCCTTCCAGCCCAGGACCTTGTTGGCTTTTTCAGGATTGGCCCATACCTTCACTATGTCTCCGGCTCTGCGGGGAGCGTAGCTGTAAGGCAGATTGACTCCGGTGGCCTGGATGAAATGATTGACCAGTTCCAGTACGGAGAGTCCGGTGCCTGTGCCGAGGTTGAAGATTTCGTATCTGTCCGAGTCCTTGACCTGCAGCATCCTGTCCACGGCGGCTACGTGGGCCTTGGCCAGGTCGCAGACATAGATGTAGTCGCGGATGCAGGTGCCGTCGGGAGTAGGGTAGTCGTTTCCGAATATCCTGAGTTCCTTGCGGATGCCGGCTGCGGTCTGGGTGATGTAGGGCACGAGGTTCTGCGGTACGCCGAGGGGCATCTCGCCGATGAGGGCGGAAGGATGTGCGCCTATGGGGTTGAAATATCTGAGCGCGATGACTTTGAGGGACGGGTAGGCGGTGACGCAGTCATGGAGAATCTCCTCGCTCATCTGTTTGGTGCGTCCGTAAGGCGATGTGGCAGGCTTTACGGGAGCGTTCTCGCTTATGGGCAGGTTCTCAGGGTCCGGCTCGCCGTAGACCGTGCATGATGATGAAAATACGATGCCTCTTCCTTGTCCGTCTCTCGTGGACAGCTCTATGAGGTAGAGCAGGGAACGCAGGTTGTTCTCGAAATATTTAAGAGGCTGCTGTACGCTCTCTCCTACGGCCTTGCAGGCGGCGAAATGTATGGACGCGGCTATGTCGGGATACCTTTCGAATACTTTGGCGAACTGATCCCTGTCGCTGCAGTCCAGTTCCATGAACGGAAGCGGCCTGCCGGTTATCTGCTCTATGCCTTTCAGCATATCGGGAGATGAGTTGGAGAAGTTGTCTACGCCTACCACGTCGTATCCGGCGTTGATGAGTTCTACTGTTGTGTGGGAGCCTATATATCCGGCCGCTCCTGTGACGAGTACCCTGCCTTTGCTCATTTTCTTAAAAATTTATCTGCAAATATACTCATTTTTCCTAATTTTGGCGGTTATTTTAATTCACTGTCATTATGTTAGGAATAGCATCGGATCATGCGGGCTTCGAGATGAAGGAGGAGCTTAAGAAATTTTTGAAAGAGAAAGGTTATGAGGTCAAGGACTTCGGGACGCATTCACCTGAAAGTATGGACTATCCGGATGTGGCACACCCTCTGGCCGAGAGTGTCGAGAAGGGCGAGGTGTCGCAGGGGATTGCCCTGTGCGGCTCCGGGAACGGCATCAGCATGACGCTTAACAAGCATCAGGGCATCAGGGCGGCTCTCTGCTGGAATGAGGAACTGGCGGCCCTGGCCCGTCAGCACAACGACGCCAATGTCCTCTCGCTTCCCGCCCGTTTCATATCCGTGGAGCTGGCAAAGAGGATTGTGGAGAAGTTTCTGGAAAGTTCGTTTGAGGGAGGGAGACATCTCAGGAGGGTCAATAAGATTCCTTGCGGTTCATCAGTACAGCAGTAGTGGATGGGGGCGTATTCGGTTATAGACAGGAGGACGCCGGCCGGTACTTCCCTGGCCCCGGAACTGTATCCGGACGGCTATGTGGCCGTGATAGACAAGCCTTACGGCTGGACGTCGGCTGATGCCGTGCGCAAGATAAAGTTCGGACTGCAGAAACGTTACGGACTCAGGAATGTGAAGGTGGGTCATGCCGGGACGCTGGATCCGCTGGCTACCGGGGTGCTTCTGATCTGTGTCGGCAAGGCCACGAAGGTCTCCGAGTCCCTGCAGGCTGAGCGCAAGGAATATGTGGCGGATGTGACGTTCGGCGCGACGACGCCGTCCTTCGACAAGGAGAAGGAGGTGGATGCCGTGTATCCGTATGAGCATATAACGCCGGATATGATAGAGAGTGCCCTGGAGGGTATGCTGGGAGAGCAGATGCAGCTGCCTCCGGTGTATTCGGCCAAATACGTGGACGGCATCAGGGCATACGAGAAGGCCCGTCTGGGTGAGGAGGTGGAGCTGAAGGCGGCCAGGATAGTCATATACGGTACGAAGGTGCTCTCTTATGAGCCGCCTGTCCTCAGAGTGGCGGTTCAGTGCAGCAAGGGAACGTATGTCAGGGCATTTGCCAGGGATCTGGGTGTGGCTCTGGGCAGCGGGGCGCATCTGTCCGGTCTTGTCAGGACAGCCTCGGGCGGATTCAGCCTGGAAAACGCACTTTCAATAAGTGATTTTGAAACTTTTTACTAGAAATTTCGTATAAAGGATATATGAAACTCTCACAATTTAGTTTTGACCTGGATTACAGGAAGAATATCGCGCCTTATCCCGCCGAGTACAGGGATGAGTCCAGAATGCTGGTTCTGCACCGCTCCACAGGAGACATTGAGCATAAGATATTCAAGGATATCATAAATTATTTCGACGAGGGAGATGTCTTCGTGTTCAATGACACCAAGGTGTTCCCCGCAAGGCTCAAGGGCAACAAGGAGAAGACCGGGGCGGAGATAGTGGTCTTCCTGCTCAGGGAACTGAATAAGGACCAGCGTCTGTGGGACGTGCTGGTCGATCCGGCCAGGAAGATAAGGATAGGCAACAAGCTTTACTTCGGGGAGAATGACTCGCTGGTGGCCGAGGTCATAGACAACACGACCTCCAGAGGGCGTACCCTGCGTTTTCTTTTTGACGGATCCTACGACGAGTTCAAGAGCACTCTGTACTCGATGGGCGAGATACCGGTGCCGGAATATGTCTTCGTGGCTCGTCAGGCTCAGAGGGAAAGGGACGGTATGCCTCCGGTAAAGCCTACAGGCCCGTATATTTATTCGGAACCTTTCGATGTGGAGCGTTTCCAGACCATCTATGCTGCCAACGAAGGGGCAGTGGCATCTCCCGCGGCCGGCCTGCATTTCAGCAGGGAGGTGTTCAAGCGCATGGAGATAAAGGGTATAGACGCCAAGTTCATAACCCTGCACATGGGACTGGGGCATTTCCGCAATGTGGATGTGGAGGATCTGTCCAAGCACAAGATAGACTCGGAGAGGGTGATTATTCCCGAAGATACAGCCGAGGCTGTCAACAGCGCCAGGAACAGCGGGCACAAGGTGCTGGCAGTCGGTGCTACGGTAATCCGTGCGATAGAGACACCGGTGACCACTACCAAGCAACTGAAGCCTTTTGACGGCTGGACCAACAAGTTTATCTTCCCTCCGTATCAGTTCTCCATACCGGATGCCATAGTCACCAACTTCCATCTTCCCAACTCCACGATGCTGATGTCGGCCGCCTCGTTCGGAGGCTATGACAATGTCATGAACGCCTACAGGACGGCATTGAGGGAAGGTTACCGTTTCGGTATGTACGGTGACGCGATGCTGATAGTCGATTAGTTCTGCCTGCGCAGTCTTTCCCTGCGTGCCAGGGCGGTCTCGCTCATAAGATCCGATACATTGCAGTCGGGCTCATAGTAGAAGATATGCTCGGTGTCCAGTTCTCTGAGCGTCTCGTCCAGAGTGTCCGTGCTTCCGGCGGACAAGGTTATGGTACCGTTGTCGGTCTTGCCGTTCAGTTCGACCGTGTCCTCGTCGTCACCCAGCGGTGTGGTCGGGGGAGGTGTGTTGTTGACCTTGATGCCGGTGGCCAGTACGGTCACGCTTATCGAGCCGTCTGACAGATGGCTGTCGTCGATGTCAAGACCGTCTTTCTTTGTCTTCAGGCTCTTACCTATCCGCTTGGTGATGTAGTCGTTGATGTCGTTCAGCTCCTGCATCTTAAGAGGATTGGTACGGCTGTAGGTGATGTTGACGATGAGGTTCCTGGCGGTTTCCACGTCGAAGTCCTTCAGAAGGGGGGAGGTGAATGCGCTTTCCACTGCCTTGAAGGCCCTGTCCTCTCCGTCTGCGATGCCCGTGCCAACCAGGGCCATGCCGCTGTTGCGCATCACTGTCTTCACGTCCTGCAGGTCCACGTTCTTGTATCCCGGCTTGGTGATGATCTCATAGATACCGCGCACAGCCGCGTCCAGCACGTTGTCGGCTTTCTCGAAGGCGGAAGTCACTTCCATGTCACCGTAGAAGTCGTACATTTTCTGGTTGTCCACTATGATTATCGAGTCGGTGTAGTTGCGTATCTCCTCGATGCCCTCGTATGCTTTTTGGGAGAATCCTATCTGACTGTCCTCGGGGTAGGTGAGGACGGCGATGGTGAGTATCCCTGCCTCGTGGGCCAGCTGGGCGATTACCGGAGCCGCGCCCGTACCGGTCCCTCCTCCCATTCCGGCGGTGATGAATACCACCTGAATGTTCGGGCCGAGGGATTTTTTGAGTTCATCGATGGACTCGAGAGCGGCTTCCCGCCCCACCTTGGGATCCATTCCGGCTCCGCCACCCCGGGTCAGATTGGTGCCGAGCACTATTTTCTCCGGTATGGGGGACAGGTCCAGGGCGGCCTTATCCGTGTTGCATACCATGAATTCCACGTTCTCCAGGCCCTCTCCGTACAGGCGGGTGGCGGCGTTGCAGCCTCCTCCGCCCACGCCTATGATTTTGATGATGGCCTTGTTCTCAGTGATGCCGTCAGGCAATATATAATCGTTCATGTCTTTTACTTTTAGAAATGTTATGCTTCGTCGTCCGCATCCGTGCCGTCAAACAGGCTTCTGAATGATTCCCACGGATTCCTGGTTTTCTTCTTCTGTGTCTGTCCGGGCCGGGACGGCTGTCCGGCGCCGTTGCCTGTCGCAGTGCCTGAACCGGTTGTCCCGTTCGGCTCAGGGAACAGCTCTTCGGAAGCCTCACTCCAGGTCCCGGATGCTTCAGGAACATCATCGTAGATGTCGTCGTCTCCGGATTGCTCCTCCAGCCGGAATCCCTCGATTATCAGGCCTACGGCGGTGGATGCCTGGGGCCGGAACACCTGTTCTACGGAGTTGCCGGTAATTACACTGCTGTCGGGGAATCCTATGCGGACATCCATTCCCAGGATATTTTTCGCCAGGAGCTGGATCAGCGGGAGGTTGGTGGAACCGCCGGTGATTACAGCCCTGCTGCGCAGCTTGTTCTTGAAACCGGATATCTCTATGATGTGCCTTACCGTGGCCAGAATCTCGCAGACGCGTGCCTCTATGGCGGAGCTCAGCTGCTTCGACGGAATGCCTTTCACTGTTACGCCGCTTTCCTTTATGGTGAGCACAGTGTCTTTTGCGAACTCGCTGATGCATGTGCCTTTCTGTATCTTCAACTGTTCGGCGTTCTTTCTGGAGATGCTGCATGTCTGGCTTATGTCTTCGGTAACAGAGTCTCCTCCGAACGGAATTACAGCGGCATAGCGCAGGATGTCGGCCTGATAGACCAGCACCCCTGTAGTACCGGCTCCGATGTCCACGAGGACAGTGCCCAGTTCTTTCTCGTCCTCCGTGAGCAGGGCTGCTCCTGATGCCATGGGGGTCAGAATCTGTTCCCTGACCTCAAGGTTGAGCCGGTCAAAGGCGGATTTGGAGTGATTTACGGCTGCGGCCCTGCCTATGAAGACCTTGTATTCCCCGTCTATCTCCCGGCCGTCCATATCCTCCGGGTCGGTCTCTCCCATGTGCTCGTCCACGTTGTAGCATTGAGGAGCTACGTACAGTACCTGCTCGGAAGGCTCCACTCTCATCAGGTACATCTCATTGAGCATGGAGTCTATCTCATCTCTGGAGATGCTGCTCTCAGGGTTCTGACGCTCTCTGTGGACAGTGCCTGAGACGCATCTGATGTTCTGTCCGGAGATGTTGGTGTAAACTTTTCTGATACGGTAATTCTCGGCTTCGGGTATGGACTGGATCTGTTCCCTGACATTGTGCAGGGCTGCGGAGACTGCGTTGGCTGTCTTCTGGCTCTTGAGTATCTCTCCGCGGACCACACCGTCGGAGGGCACCTCGCTGTAGCCTACTATCCGGATTCCGGCCGATGTTTTCTCTCCGACTATGGCCGCTACCTTGGACGTGCCTATGTCTATGGCTGTGATGTATCTGCTGCTCATATCGATGTACTTTTTATCATGTCTTTCTTATTGCGTGCCGTACACACTATCTGGTCCGAGAATTTCAGGTTGACCGTGGAGTATTTCTCCCATCCGTATGCGGGCACTATCTGTCTGTAATAAGCGTTCAGTTTTGCAAATTTATAATCAATATCCTCAACCGCACCGAAAATTATCTTCTGGTCGCCCACGGACGTGTAGAAGACGATGTCTCCGTTGTCCTCCACGTATATCTGCTGTATCAGCGAGTTCCATACGGGGTGGCGGTCCAGCCAGAGCGCCAGGCTGATAATCTGTCCGACCCACTTTCGGTCGGTCTCTTCCGGCACTCCCCTGTAGCCTTCCTCCAGACGGACTGGGATGTGACCTGAGACTATGGGTACGTATGATGTGAATGTGCTGACCCACGGGAAGATATATCCTGTGTCATCGATGTAGAAGGCTCCGCTGCCTGTCTGTATGCGGATGACGGGTCTTCTCTGGGTGATGCTGATGTCCAGTATGCCGTCGTTGGCCAGGGAGGCGTCGCTTTTCCTGATTGCGCTGCGACTGTTGAGCAGGTTCTCGATGTCGTGCAGGTTGATCTCGTCTCTGGGGCGGCCTATCGGAGTGACAGCGGATGAGGTCAGGATGCTCCTTATGTCACCGGAAGAGACGAACCGGTTGACGGCACTGTCCAGAATCCGCACCGATACGTCGGTACACATGACTTCTCTTGCACCTTTCCGTGCGAGGATGGATGCGGCTGCGAAGTATCCGCAGAATATCAGTACTGCGATACCCAGGAGGATGTATGTGACGACTTTCTTAAGCATATTTTTCTTTCAGCAGGCTCTCTATGGGTGTTACGAACCGGTCTATGTCTCCCGCCCCGAAGGTCACGAGGATATCCGTGTCCCTGTCTCCGATCTCGGCGAGCAGATCCTGTTTTTCCACTGTTTTCTTGTCGGACAGGGTGATCCTGTCGAGTATCATATCCGACGACACTCCGGGTATGGGCTCCTCGCGGGCCGGATATATGGGCAGCAGGATGACAGAGTCCAGCAGGCTCAGACTGGAGGCGAACTCCGGGTAGAAGTCCTTTGTCCTCGAGTACAGGTGAGGCTGGAAGATGCCGCAGATTCTCCGTCCCGGCCAGATCTGCCGGATGGAGGTTATGGTGGCCGCCAGCTCGGCTGGATGATGGGCGTAGTCGTCTATGTAGGTATGGCCCGGAATGTTGAGCCTTATGTCGAAACGCCGCACAACTCCGCTGAATGTGGAGATGGCTTTGCGTATGCTTTCCACGGGCACTCCGTGCAGCATGGCCATCGCGGCTGCTGCCGTGGCGTTCTCGATGTAGACCAGTCCGGGCACTCCGGCATGGAAGTCCCTGAAGGCTCCTGACGGGGTGTTGAGGGTGAAGAACATGCGTCCAGTGCCGTCCGATACGATATCCGAGGCGTAGAAGTCGCCGTCTTTTCCGTATGTCAGGATCTCCGCGCGTGCTCCTGCCGAACGGAACCGTTCCTCAAGCCCCTTTTTAATCACCAGGGATTTTCCGGTCTGAAGTCCGAACTTGACGAAGGTGCGCCGCAGGTCATCGATGTCGGAGTAGATGTCCAGATGGTCGGCGTCCATGGATGTGACCACGGCAGCTTCAGGATGCAGGTGCAGGAACGAGCGGTCGAATTCATCGGCCTCGGCTACGATGACGTCGTTGTCACTCAGCAGAAGGTTGGTGCCGTAGTTCTTGGAGATGCCGCCCAGAAACGCCGTGCAGCCTTCGCCCGACTCTGTGAGGATGTGGGCCAGCATGGTGCTGGTGGTCGTCTTGCCGTGAGTACCGGAGACAGCCAGACACCGCTTGCCCGAGGTTATCTCTCCGAGGGCCTCTGCCCGTTTTACTATGCGGTAGCCGTGCTCGCGGACATAGACCATCTCCGCCATGTCGGAGGGCACGGCCGGTGTGTAGATGACCAGAGTCTCCTCCGGTACAGGCGGTATCAGGGATACATTGCTGTCAAAATGCACCGGGATGCCCTCTTTCTCCAGGGCCTCGGTCACGGGAGACGGTGTCCTGTCGTATCCGGATACATTGAGTCCGGCATGACGGCAGTACCGGGCTATCGCGCTCATGCCGATGCCTCCTATTCCTATGAAATATACGTGACTGTATCTGCTCATGTCCTTTCTATTTTATCAGTGCCAGTATTTCTCCGGCTATGACCGCAGCCGCGTCCGGCCTGGCCAGCCTGAGGATATTCCGCTCGAGCTCCGCTATCCTCTGCCTGTCGGCCAGAAGTTCCTCTATGGCCGGGATAAGGTCGTCGGCGGCTCTGTCATCGCATACCAGGGAGGCGGCGTCCTGGTCTACCAGTGCCATGGCGTTGTGGGTCTGGTGATCTTCGGCGACATTGGGAGAGGGGACGAATATCGTGGCCTTGCCTACGGCGCACAGTTCCGATATGGTTCCGGCTCCGGCTCTGGAAACTACTATGTCGGCGGCGGCGAAAGCCAGATCCATCCGGGATATGAAGTCGCAGTTGCGGACGTTGCCGCATATCCTGAGTCCGTCTTTTTCAACAGTTCCTTGCAAAGAACCGAACAGTCCCGTGACGGATGAAGCATATCCCTTGCCGCTCTGCCATATTATCTGGTACGGAAATTTGCCTCGGTTCTTCCGGCACGCGGTGCTCATTACGGAGTTGAACGTGCCGCAGCCTCCGCTGCCGCCCACTATCAGTACTGTGGGCAGGGACGGATCCAGGGAGAACATCTCCTGTCCCGCCCGTCTCTCCTCGTCCGTGCAGGGGTGCATGTTGTCCCGGATGGGGTTGCCGGTCATCAGGATGCGGTCAGCGGGGAAGAACTGCTCCATGCCGCTGTAGGCCACGCATATCCTCCGGGCCCTTTTCCCCAGGATCTTATTGGTCAGTCCCGCATAGGAGTTCTGTTCCTGTATGAGGGTGGGGATGCCTTTTGCCTCAGCCCTCCAGAGCATGGGCGCACTGGCATATCCGCCGACCCCCACCACTACGTCCGGGCGGAACTCCTTTATGATTCTGCCGGCCCTGCAGACGCTTTTGAGTACCTTGAACGGCACGGACAGGTTGGCTGCCGTCAGTCTTCTCTGCAGTCCGGCCACCGGCAGGCCTATTATCCTGTAACCGGCAGCGGGAACTTTTTCCATCTCCATTTTCCCTTCCGCTCCGACAAACAGTATCTCTATGTCGGGCTCTATCTTTTTGAGAGCCCCGGCTATCGAGAGGGCGGGATAGATATGTCCTCCCGTGCCTCCTCCGCTGATTATGATTCTGTGCTGCATGACTGTGCCTCCTTCTGTGCTTTGAGTTTCATGTCCTTGATTACGATAGTCCTGTTGACTGACAGGATGATGCCGAACGCGCTGCTCATGATGATGAGCGACGAGCCTCCGCGGCTGATCATCGGCAGGGTCTGGCCCGTGACGGGGATGATGCCCGTGTTGACGAAGATGTGCAGGAAGGCCTGGAGGGTTATCAGTGTGGACAGCCCCAGGACGGTGATGAGCGAGAAGTCTTTCCTGCAGGATGCCGCAATCCTGAGACAGCGGTAGAAGAACCACAGATACAGGAATATCACGAAGGCTCCTCCTATCAGTCCGTATTCCTCTACTATAATCGAGTAGATGTAGTCGTCGTATGCGTTGGGCAGGATGTCGCGCTTTATGCTGTTGCCCGGACCGCGGCCCAGTATGCCGCCGAGCTGGATGGCTTCCCTGGCCTGTCTCTCCTGGAACTGCTTGTCCTCGAGTTCCTGCAGCTCAGCCGCGCTCATCTCTTCCTCATCGTCGCTGAAGTGTCTCTCCACTCTGGCAGTGAACGTGTCTATTCTGGAGAATACGCCTGTGAATGTGTGGATTACAAATACAAGGCTTACGGCTCCTATCACGATGGGAACGGTCCAGAGTACGAACTTCTTTGGTATCTTGGAGCAGATGAGGATGATGAAGGATACGAAGCAGATAATCAGGGTAGCCGAGACGCTGCCCATCAGACAGAGCAGGCAGGCGATGCCCAGCGGCAGCAGTATTTTCAATGCGTATTCCTTGAAAGTGTCGAACCTGGACACCTCAATCACCCTGGCCAGGTACAGGACGATGGCTATCTTGGCTATCTCGGAGGGCTGTATGCTTATGCCGGCTATGGTGATGGTCCTGAGCTGATGGGTTATGACCGGTATGGCAAGAAGTATTATGGAACCGGCCATGAGCCAGTAGGAGCCACGGCGGTAAAGTCTGAGCGGTATCTTATAACATAGCAGTACCATTAGGAATCCGGCCAGAAAATATCCCGCCTGGCGCAGCATGATGCTGAACGGTGTGGTGTCACCGCGGTATGCCAGAGCACTGGAGGCGGAGTATACCACGGCCAGGGAGATCATCGCGAAGAGAAGGAAGATCACCCAGATGGCCCTGTCGCCTTTTAACTTGCCGATTCTATTTTCCAGTACAGTACTCATACTAAAGTTCTCTTACAGCCTGTTTGAACTGGCGTCCCCTGTCCTCGTAGTTCCTGAACAGGTCAAAGCTGGCGCAGCAGGGGGAGAGCAGCACCACGTCTCCGTCCTGGGCCAGTCTGCTGGCTTTCTCCACGGCTTCCTTGGCCGAGGATGCGTCTTCAATGGTCCCGAGTATTGGACTGAATGACTCGTGCAGTTTTCGGTTGTCCTTTCCGAGGCAGATCAGAGCCTTTACCTTTGTCTTGACCAGATCGGCTATCTCCGAGTAGTCGTTGCCCTTGTCAGTGCCTCCGGCGATCCATACCACCGGCCGGTCCATGCATTCCAGTGCGTACCAGGTGGAATTGACGTTGGTGGCCTTCGAGTCGTTGATATATAGGACTCCGCCTACGCTCATTACATTCTCCAGCCGGTGCTCGATGTTCTTGAATGTGGCTAGGCTCCGCCGTATGACATCGTTGGTAATGTTCATGATCTTACCGGCTATGGCTGCGGCCATAGAGTTGTAGATGTTGTGCTTGCCTTTCAGGGACAGTTCCTCCGTGGGCAGGATGCATTCCTGACCGTCGTAACGCACGGTTATGCTCTTGTCGTCGGCGAACGCACCTTCCTTTACCTCATGTTTCTCGGAGAATGGCAGCATCCTGGCCCTCAGGACTATCTCCTTGATGTGCCCGACAGTGACGGTGTCGTCGTCGCAGAAGATGAAGCAGTCCTGCTCGGACATGTTCCTGGTGATACGGAACTTGGCCTTCACATAGTTCTGCATGTCGTGGCCGTAGCGGTCCAGGTGGTCGGGGGTGATGTTGAGGATGATGGCTATGTCGGCCTTGAAGTCATACATGCCGTCAAGTTGGAAGCTGCTGAGCTCCAGTACATAGATGTCAAAATCCTCGGTCGCCACCTGATAGGCGTAGCTCTTGCCGATGTTGCCGGCCAGGCCTACGTTAAGGCCTGCGTTGCGGAGCATATAGTAGATGAGCGAGGTGGTCGTGGTCTTGCCGTTGCTGCCGGTGACGCAGATCTTCCTGGCGCGGTCATACCTGCCGGCGAATTCTATCTCCGATATTACCGGTATGCCGGCCTTGATGGCCTTGCTGACTATCGGGGCCGTGTCCGGTATCCCGGGACTCTTTATTATCTCATCGGCATTGAGAATCCTGTCGCTGCTGTGACCGCCTTCTTCATAGGCTATGCCGTACTTGTCGAGAGTAGCCTTCGCTTCCGGCGATAAGGAGCTGTTGTCGGACAGGAAGATGTCCAGACCCTTTACTTTTGCGAGGACGGCGGCTCCTACGCCGCTCTCACCGCCTCCGAGTGCTACAATCCGTTTCATATTTATCGTATTTTTAATGTAATTATCGTTAAAATGGCAAGTATGATGCTGATGAGCCAGAAGCGCATGACTATCTTGGCCTCAGGTATGGCCCTGGCCGGCTTTTTTATCAGGGCTGGTACTCCTTCCTTCTGGAAGTGGTGGTGCAGCGGGGACATCTTGAACACTCTGCGGCCCTCGCCGTATTTTTTCTTGGTGTATTTGAAATACAGTCTCTGGATGATGACCGAGAGGGACTCGGCCAGGAATATGCCGCACAGTATGGGCAGCAGCAGTTCCTTGCGGATAAGTACCGCAGCCACTCCGATGATGCCTCCCAGGGCAAGGCTGCCGGTGTCTCCCATGAACACCTGGGCAGGGTAGGAGTTATACCATAGGAATCCCAGCAGGGCTCCTATCAGGGCCGACATATACACCACGATCTCGCCTGAGTCAGGGATGTACATGATGTTGAGGTATTCGGCATAGATGACATTTCCGGAGAAATACGCCAGGATGCCCAGGACGGCTCCGACTATGGCCGTGACTCCCGCTGCCAGTCCGTCCATGCCGTCGGTCAGGTTGGTGCCGTTGGATACGGCCGTGATGATGAATATGATGACAAGTATGTATATGACGACCTGAAGCAGTTCCTTGGTCTTGCCGCTGCCGAGGGCCAGCCAGGCGTAGTCAAACTCGTTGTCCTTGACGAACGGTATGGTGGTCAGGGTGCTGATGGTGTCCTCGTGCACGCATATCGTGATTCCTACTGCTAGTCCCAGGATTACCTGTCCCACGATCTTGTATTTGCCGGGCATTCCCTCCTTGTTCTTCCGGAAGACCTTGATGTAGTCGTCCGTGAATCCGAGACATCCCAGCCATACGAGAGTTATCAGCAGCAGCTGGATGTACATGTTGGTCAGGTCTCCGAACAGCAGTACTGCGATGAGTATCGCACCGAGGATGAGTACGCCGCCCATCGTGGGGGTGCCCTTCTTGGCCAGCTGCCCCTCCAGACCCAGGTCGCGGATCTCTTCCCCGAGCTGCTTGCGCTGCATGTATTTTATGAACTTCTTTCCGAAGCAGAGAATCAGGACTATCGCAGTGATGCTGGCCAGGATGGAGCGCACTGAGATGTACTGCATGATTCCCGAGCCGGGGAAGTCCAGATACTGAAAATGTTCGAATATATGATATATCATAGTGCCTCCTTAATGATTTCCTTGTCGTCAAAATGCGATTTCACGCCGTTTACTATCTGGTAGTCCTCATGCCCCTTGCCGGCTACGAGTACGATGGCTCCGTCCGGTGCTGTCATTATGGCCGTGCGGATGGCTTCCCGGCGGTCAGTGATGAAGATGGACCTGGCCATGCCCTCAGCATCCAGCCCTTCCTTCATATCTCCGATGATGTCCTCCGGCTTCTCGAAGCGGGGGTTGTCTGAGGTGATGACCAGGCGGTCTGCGTAGCGGGCTCCGATGGCGGCCATCTCAGGACGTTTGGTGCGGTCCCTGTTGCCGCCGCAGCCGAAGACGGCTATGACGGGAGCACCGCCGCTGATCTCCCGGAGTGTCCTGAGCACGTTCTCCAGTGCGTCCGGGGTATGGGCGTAGTCTACTACTGCCGTTATCCCCCTCTGTCCTTTGAAATATTCCATCCTGCCCGGTACGGGCCCCATCGCGCTGATGCTCCTCAGCACCTCCTCCCTGTCGGCTCCCAGCAGCAGGGCCGCTCCGTACACCGCGCAGATATTGTGTGCGTTGTAGTCTCCGATGAACCGGGTCCACACCTCGGTCCCGTTGATATTCAGCAGGTATCCTTCCAGGCTGCGCTCCACTATCCGGACCTTGAACTCGGCCATGCTGCCCTCGGAGTATCTGTAGACCCTGGCAGCCGTGTTCTGGACCATTATGGAGGCGTTCCTGTCGTCGGAGTTTATCAGGGCGAATGAGTCTTTCTCCAGGGAGTCAAACAGGAGCTTCTTGCAGCGGATGTACTCGCTGAAGGTCTTGTGGTAGTCCAGATGGTCGTGGGTGATGTTGGTAAATACCGCGCCCCTGAAGTGCAGGCCCCTTACGCGGCCCTGGTGCAGGGCATGGGAACTGACTTCCATGAAGCAGTATTCGCAGCCCCTGTCCGCCATCATGCGCAGGAGACGGTTGACGGTTATCGGATCCTGGGTGGTGTTGGTGGTCTCGAAACGGTCGTTGCAGACGTAATTGGCTATGGTGGACAGCAGGCCGCAGCAGTAGCCCATCCCCGAGAACAGGCGGTAGAGCAGGGTGGCTATGGTGGTCTTGCCGTTCGTGCCGGTGACTCCGACCAGATTCAGCTGACGGCTCGGATGTCCGAAGAAATTGCCGGCGATGTCGGCCGCGGCCGCTCTGGAGTCCGCTACCCGGACACCAGTGAGTCCGAGGGATGCAATCTCCTCGGCGGCCTCAGGCTTGCTGTAGACTGCGGCGCAGGCTCCGGCCTCGGCCGCTTTCCGGATGTATGCGTGCCCGTCGCTCTCGAATCCGTCTATGGCGATGAACAGACTGCCCACAGAGCATTGTCTGGAGTCGGAAGCCACGTCTGTGATATCCTTGCCCAGGCAGCCGGCCGTCTCCAGTACTTCTATACCTTTTAATATATTGTCCAGTCTCATGTCTTTACTGTTTCAATGTCAGTGTGATCATTTTCCCCTTTTCCAGCGGGCTTCCGGCGGCGGGACTCTGTGACGAGACTCTGCCCGAGCCATTGAAGACGACCTTGTAGCCTTCATTTTCCAGAAGGTATACAGCGTCTTTGAGGCCCATTCCCTCCACATCGGGGACGATGCCCTGTTCTATGGTCAGAGAGCTGATGAGCTGCTCTCCGGTGCTTCTGTCCATCTCGACGTGTATCCAGCCGTCTTCCACCGGCCTTGTGCGCATGGGCATGTAGTCCGTCGGCATACCTTTCTGCCCGGCCAGTCCCGAGGCCAGCCTGGGATTGTCCAGGGGAGTCTTTCCGGCGGAGTGAAGCGGTTGGTTCCATTCCGGATGCGATGTATATATCTTGTCCGCTATGCGCTTGAATACCGGGGCTGCCCAGGTGGCTCCGTAGAAGTTGCCTCTGGTCTTGCCTGTGTACAGCACCACGATGCAGGAGTATTTCGGATCATCGGCCGGAAAATATCCGGCGAATGATGCCTGATGCCTGCGATAGCCCTCGCTGTCCTCGTACCGGCCGTTTATGGCCACTCTGGCCGTGCCGGTCTTTCCGGCTATGGCGTATCTGCTGTCATTGCATATCTTGGCGGTACCTTCCTCAACCACACCCCTGAGGGCCTTCCTGACGGCTTTGAGCGTGCTCTTGGAGCAGATGGATCCGCTTACGACTGTAGGGCCGGAACTTTCCTCCACGATACCGTCCCTCTCGAAGTCCTCGATGAAGTAGGGCCTCATCATCTTGCCGCCGTTGGCCACGGCGTTGTAGAATGTCAGGATGTGCATGGGCGTGACAGTCAGGGCGTATCCGTATCCCAGGCTGGCCAGAGTGGAGCCTGACCACTGCGGGTCGTCCGGACTGGTGATGTATGCATAACCTTCTCCTCCTATGTCAAGGTTGAGTTTCTCGAGCAGCTTCATGTTGTGCAGACGGGATACATAAGTAGCCGGATCGTCACCGTAGGCCTCGATGATCATCTTGGCGAACGCGATGTTGGATGATTTCTCGAATGCCTCAAGAGCCGTAATCTTGCCGTAGCCGCCTCTGTGAGTGTCGGTAATCGAGTGCCCGGCGTAATGCCATATTCCATTACCTGCGTCTACTTCAGTGTCCAGAGTGATGCAGCCGTCCTCGATCATGGCCATCAGGGCTGCCAGCTTTAAGGTGGAGCCAGGTTCGGTAGCGTGGGCGATGGCGTAGTTGTAGGACTCGTCGAAAGTACCGTCGCTCTTCTTGAACATGTTGGCGATACCTCTTATGGCGCCTGTCCTGACATCCATTACGATGGCGGTTCCGCCTTCAAACACGTCGCTCCTGGCCAGCTGCTCCCTCAGCTCGGTCTCGGCCGCCTCCTGTATGCGCACGTCTATGGTCGTCCTGATATCGTATCCGTCCACGGCCGGCCGGGCAGGAGCTCCGTTGACGGGTATCCATTGGTCTCCGAGAGTGCGGTGTACGGTCTGTACGCCTTTCTCGCCGCGCAGCTTGTAGTCATAGGTGAACTCTATGCCGGTTCCTCCTCCGTCGGCGTTGAGATAACCGATGGTCCTGTTGGCCAGCTTTCCGTAAGGATTGACTCTCTCGCTGTCAGTGTCAACTATGAGCCCTCCCTTGAACTGTCCGAGTCTGAATACGGGAAAGCGTCTGATCTCGGCCAGCTCTCCGAAGTCCACTTTACGGTTGCCTATTTTAAGATATCTCTTGCCGGTCTTTCTGGCGTTGAGCAGTTCGTTCCTGTAGGCTCTGGCTGACTTGTCCCTGAACATGGCCGACAGGCAGCGGGACAGGGAGTCTATCTTGGGCATCAGGACGCTGTCCGGCATGGCTTTGGAGTCCCAGTGCAGGTCGTAGACCGGAATGGATACCGCAAGCGGGCGTCCGTCATAGGAGAGGACGCTGCCTCTGGACGGCTCCAGTACCTGTTCTTTATAGATGTCGTCCAGCGTGACCCTGTCCTTGTTGACCTGGACGAGGATGATGCGGACTATCGCTCCAAGTCCTGCCAGAAGGAAGACAAGGTATACGTAGAGAAATCTGGTAAAAGTACTTGTCCTGGCCATGCGTCAGTCCTCCTTAAGATTGATTCTCGTGGGCGGAGTGTCCGGGGGCAGAAGCTCCAGACCGCTCTGCTCGAGCAGTTGCTCTATCTCGCCTCTTTTCCCTGAATACAGCAGCCTGGTGTATTTGCCCAGATATTCCGATCGCAGGTTGCGCAGAGTCTCCTCATTGCGGGCGATTCTCTGCATGGTGTTGCGTGTCCAGAAATGGATGCTGATGTAGACAATCACCAGTATGAATATGTAGATGATGAATTTCCAGTTCTTTGTCAGGCCGCGCCTGGCCAGTACCTGTCCTCCCAGTACGTTTTCCAGAATCTCCTTTTTCATACGGCTTTTTTCCGTGCGGCCCTCAGTTTCGCGCTTCTGGCCCTTGTGTTGCGCATTATCTCATCTTCCCCGGGGAGGACGGGTTTTCTGGTAATGACATCGAAGGGACAGTCTCTGCGGCCGTACAGGTCGGTGGTGTCTTTTCCCTCTACATTCCCGGTCTTGAAATAATTCTTGACCATACGGTCTTCGAGGGAGTGATATGTTATGATTACGGCCGTGCCCCCTGGTCTGAGGGACTTGCCGATACCGGTCAGAAGATGCTCCAGACACTTCATCTCGCCGTTGACCTCGATCCGCAGGGCCTGGTATACTCTGGCCAGGAACTTGTGGGGAGCGATGGCGGGCAGGATGCTTTCCAGAGCGTTGTTCAGGTCTGTTGTGGTCTCAATCGGTTTCCGGGCGCGTGCCGAGCAGATCAGGGAGGCGGCTTTCCGGCTGCCGTCCACTTCCCCGTACAGGCGGAGAATGCCGGCGAGGGACTCTTCGTCATAGCTGTTGAGGATGTCCGCCGCATTCTGCCCGGAGGAGGTATTCATCCTCATGTCCAGGTCTGCGTCAAACCGGAATGAGAATCCTCTTTCAGGAGTGTCGAACTGATGGGAGGATACGCCGAGGTCGGCCAGGATGCCGTCCACGCCGTCGTAGCCCAGATATCTGATGTAGTTGTGGATGAACCGGAAATTGGCCCGTACAGCCGTTGTCCGGCAGTCCTGCGGGGCATTGACTACGGCTTCCGGGTCCTGGTCAAATGCAATCAGCCTGCCGCTTTCGCCCAGCCGCGAGAGTATGGCACGGCTGTGACCGCCTCCGCCGAGGGTGGCGTCCACATATACTCCTGAGGGCTTTATCCCGAGCATATCCATGCTTTCTTCAAGCAGGACGGGTGTATGGTAAGATTCAGGCATGGCTGACAGATTATCCTAGTATCTTTTCGGCCAGAGCAGCGAAGGCGTTCTCGTCCATGAGGGAGCTTTCGTATCTCTCCCTGGCCCATAACTCAATCTTGTGGTCGTTGCCGGCGAATATCACTTCTTTCCCGGCACCTATGCTGTCCAGAAGCTGTCGGGGAATGGATATCCTGCCCAGTTTCCCGTCCGGCTCGACAACGGCCCTTCCGCTCATGTATCCTCTCCAGAAAGTGGCGTGCTCGGGATTGAAGAAGTTGAGTCTGGACTTGATGTCCTCGGACTCTCTTTCCCACTCGCGGTAAGTATAGATGTCGAGACAGGGGGAATAAAGGTCTTTTTTCACAACGAGGCGCATCGGCTCATCGGGGTCCATAAGGGCCTTGAACGCAGAAGGAAAGACCAGCCTTCCCCTGTCGTCAACCTTGGCTTTGTATTCTCCGATGAACTTTGTCATTGCGCTGTCAGATTATTTCCTGCAAAAATAACTAAAATCTTACACAAACTTCCACTTTTTTACATTTTTTTCCACAATTTGAAATTCTTTTCTACATTTGTATCATGAATTTTCAGGAGATAAAAGAAAGAGTGCTGACAGACAGACTTTTCAAAGGAGTCGTGATAGGAGTGCTGTCCACTGTTGCCGTCGAACTTCTCATTCTCATCATAGTCTGGATTGTAAGGTTGATTCCGGCTCCGTCCGGAAGAGAAGCCGTCATTACGGATGCGGAGCCGTCTTACCCGGAGCAGAACGTTGCGGTGCGGACAGATAAGAGGGCGGAGACTGTCTCTGAGGATGAGGTCTACGAGTACGGCATCCCGCTTTCCAAGTACCGTAAGGTGGAGGGAAATATCCGCAGGGGAGAGTTCTTCTCGACGCTTATGACCAGGCTGGGGGCTTCCCAGAGTGATATCTATGCCCTGGATGCCCTGTCCAAAGGGGTCTTTGACATGCGTCAGATAAAAGTAGGTTATCATTACCACGCATATTATCTGCCCGGCGAGCCGGATACTCTGGCCCAGGTGGTCTACGAGAAGGACAATGCCTCCTACGTAGTGTTTACGCTGCGCGACTCTCTTTCGGTCAGGGTGGAGGACAAGGATATCGTCAGCTCGATAGATTATGTGGAAGTGAATATAGAGAACTCCCTGTGGCAGGATATAATAGACGCCGGGGCTCCGGCCCTGCTGGCTGTCTCGCTGGCGGACATATATGCCTGGAGCATCGACTTCTTCGGCCTTCAGAAAGGAGACTCCTTCAAGGCTGTGTACGAGAAGTCCGAGTGCGACGGAGAGATCCTGAATGTGGAGCGGGTCCTGTACGCCGAGTTCACGCACGGAGACCAGGCCTACAAGTCCTACTGGTTCGATGACGGCAGCGGCAATTATTACTGGAATGAGAAAGGGGAGAGTATGCGCAAGGCCTTCCTCCGTGCTCCTCTGAGCTACATCAGGATCAGTTCGGGCTTCACTTATCACAGACGGCATCCGATTACCCGTAAGGTCAGGCCTCATACCGGTATAGACTACGCGGCTCCGACGGGCACAGAGGTGATGAGCATCGGAGATGGAGTGGTGGTCTACAAAGGTTATAAGACAGCTGAGGGCAATATGGTGAAGATAAAGCACAATTCAGTATATACGTCGGCATACCTGCATCTGTCCCGCTATGGCAAGAATATCAGCGTGGGGCAGAGGGTCAAGCAGGGGCAGGTGATAGGCTATGTGGGCAGTACCGGCTATTCTACCGGGCCGCATCTGGATTTCCGCATATGGAAGAACGGAACGCCTATCAATCCGCTCAAGATGGAGTCGCCTCCTGCCGAACCGCTCTCCAAGGACGATATGCCTGCCTTCCTGAAGAGCATGAAGGAGTCTGAGACCGCCGCCGCCCGTTTCGGAGCCCGCACGGTGCTGAGACAGATGGTGGAAACTATTAAAAAATAAAATCGGAACAGAATTAAAAATTTATTATATTTGCGAAACAATATATAAGAGAAGTTTATAGAATTTATGGCAACAACTGCAGATTTCAAGAACGGACTTTATTTCAACTATGAGGGGAAACCCGTATCGATTATATGGTTTCAGCATGTGAAACCCGGTAAGGGTCCGGCTTTCGTGAAGACAAAATTACGCAACCTGGAGAACGGCAAGATCCTTGACAGGACCTTCACCGCCGGAGAGAAGATTGACCCGATCAGTGTGGAGCGCAGACCCTACACCTATCTGTATAAAGACGATATGGGCTACAACTTCATGCATACCGAGACCTACGAGCAGGTCAGCATTCCCGAGGAGATGGTGGAGAACGCCGACCTTATGAAAGAGGGACAGTATGTCGAGATGATGTTCCTGGCCGATGAGGAGAAATGTCTTACTTGCGAGCTTCCCACTTACGTGGAGCTTGAGGTCACATATACCGAGCCTGCCGTAAAAGGCGACACTGCTTCCAGCAACGCCCTCAAGGCGGCTACTCTTGAGACCGGTGCTGAGATCATGGTGCCTCTGTTCATCAATCAGGGCGACAAGATCCGCGTCAACACTGTTGACAGAAGCTATGGTGAGCGTGTAAAGGAGTAAGATGACAGTGTACTAAAACTGACCTGAGAAAAAACTATCCGATTTTTTGTGTATCAGGGCTAAACCATCCCTGATTGGAAGAACCAGCCTTTCGACCCTCGGGTCAGAGGCTGTTTTTTTATTGAATTCCATGATGGCAGTCGTCTGTCTGTCTCCTGAATGAGCGTCAGGGGCGGTCTTTCCGCTCCACAGCACGTTGTCAGCCAGAATATATCCTCCCGGCCGCACTTTGTTGAAGACCATGTCGTAGTAGGCCGGGTACAGCCTTTTGTCCGCGTCTATGTACACTATGTCGTACAGTCTGTCCAGTTTCGGGATAAGTACCGCCGCGTCCTGGAGATGGGGACATATCCTGTCCGCTCCGGCGATACTGAATGCCCTTGTGTAGATGTCAGTCAGCTCGTCGTCAATCTCTATGGTGTCCAGCACTCCGTTCTCTCTCAGGCCTCTGTACAGGCACAGCGTGGCGTACCCGGTGAACGTGCCGATCTCAAGTACGGCTTCCGGCCTTACCATAAGGGAGAAGGCCTGAAGGAACTCGCCCTGAACTCCGTCGGAGAGCATCCGGTAGGATTTGGTCCTCAGGTGGGTCTCTCTTTCTATGAAGGACAGGGCCTCTTTCAGTCTGGCGGGATTCATATGGCGGTTTTCAGATATAAAGCAGTCTGGACATATTCTCGGGATTGAACACCTCGGCGGCGGTGTCCCTTATCTCCTCCGCCGTGATGCCGCTGATGAGTTCAGCTGTCTCCCTGTTGCTGATCACCCTTCCGTAGGTCATCAGGCTCTTGCCCATCGACAGTACCTGCGCCTCACCGTTGTCGGCGGCTATGGCCATCTGGCCCAGCAGCTGTTTCTTTGCGCTGTTGAGTGCTCTTGGAGACAGCAGTTCTTCCCTCAGGGAACGTAATTCTCTTTCGATGAGTGTCAGGCATCTCTGTACATTGGCTTTCTCGCAGCCGAAATATATGGTGGCGGCTCCTGCATCGGTGTACAGTCCGTAGGAGGCGTCTACGCTGTAGACGAGGCCGTATTTCTCCCGGAGAATCAGGTTGAGCCTTGAATTGGCCATTGGTCCGCCCAGAATGTTGACCAGCAGGCTGAGCGGAATCCTGCGCCTGTCGTATGCCGGGCAGGCTCTTGCGCCCATAACGCAGTGGGCCTGGTGGCTGTGACGTGAGACGGATCTTGTAAACGGGGGATTGACTACGAGCTGTCCGGAGCCTGCAATGGCCTCGCCCTCTCCGTCTTCCAGTCCGTTTGACGCGGAAGTGCAGTATGTCTCCAGAGCCTTTGAGACCATGTCCCTGGCCCTGCTCTCCTCTATGCCGGCCACTATCGTGAAATACATATTCTCAGGGCGGAACATCTTCCGGTAGTAAGCGCAGACTATGTCCCGGTCTATCTTCTTGAGGTATCTGGCCTTGCCCAGCACCGGCATGGACAGGGGAGTGCCTTCGAACAGGTATTCCTCGAAGTCATCGTATATCTGCTCGGCGGGGGAGTCCTTGTAGGTGTTGATCTCTTCCAGTACGACCCCTCTTTCCTTCTCGATCTCCCTGTCGGGGAAGGTACAGCGGAAGGCTATGTCCATCAGCAGGCCCACGGCCTTGCGCAGGTCTTCTTTAAGGACTGTGGCGTGGATTACCGTCTCTTCCTTAGTGGTGTATGCGTTCAGCTCGCCCCCGAGACGTTCGATGAAGGAGTTGACCGTACCTGCGCTCTTGGTCTCTGTGCCCTTGAAGAGGAGGTGCTCCGTGAAATGAGCCAGTCCACCCTGGTTCTTCTCTTCATATCGGGTGCCTGTCTTTACGTGCAGGGCGCAGTATGCGACGGGGGAAAGGCTGCGTTTGAAGGCAAATTTCATGTCGGATTACCGGATTGTATAGTGCGGAGTCACCAGCCTGGATATGCGCTTGAGGTCGGATTTCAGGAAGCCGGGACCCTTCTTGGGGGATATCTTGTGTTTCTTGAAGTAGTACAGCTCATAGGTATCCGCGCTGATGAGCATCTTGTAGCACCACGAGCCATTGCTGTCGGCCCCCGGGGCAACGACAAGCGATACGAGAGTCCTCGGAGCCGCCTCTTTCATGGCCAGGTCAATTTCCTCCTGAGGCACGGTGCTGGCCCTGCCCCTGAACATCTGCTCGAACTTCTGCATGGGAGCATGGTAGGCCATGTCCTCGGAGTTGAAGAGGATGGAGCTGTTCCTGGACTTGCTCATGGTCCCCAGATGTATCTCTCCGCGTTTGGAGGGGTAGACCTTGCCGTCCACTATTTTCTGGATATAGGTCTGAATGATGTTCATGTAGGCCGGAAGATATGTGAATATCCGGTCGTTGTCATCGTTGTCAGGGAACAGGGGCAGGGCTATGAGCTCCGGCATCTGTGAGAGGTTGTCGCCGGCTTTCTCATTGCCTTTCAGAAAGCATACGAATTCCATGGCCGGGGAGTCAGCCTTGCGGTGCATCTTGTCCAGGCGCACTAGAAAATAGTAATTGGTGTCGGTCTTGATCCGGTCAAACTCCTCTGGATCGCAGAACTCGTAAGGTGAGATGTTCCAGCTTTCCTCCACGGAGTTCCTGAACAGCAGGTCCGTCATGGAGTTGTCTCCCGATACGACGACTTTGGTGATACGGGCGGGGATGTCTCCGTAATATTCCCTTCCCGAGTCTACTTTTTTATCTTGGAACTGCTTGATTTCCATATCCATGCCGGGAGAGCCCTGGGCTGAGGCCACGACCGCCGTCAAGACTGTGAACAGTACTGTCAGTATTTTTTTCATTTTCCAGAATAATTAATTTGCTGCAAATTTAGATAAATAATTTATTTTTGTAGTATGACTTCACGCATCATTATCGCCATAGACGGATACTCGTCCACGGGTAAGAGTACGTTTGCCAAAGCCATTGCCAGGGAACTGGGGTATGTGTATATAGATACCGGGGCCATGTACAGGGCCGTGGCGCTTTTCGCCATGCGCGGCGGCTGCGTGTCCGGAGACAATGTCGTGGACGAGACCGCGCTCAGGAGACTGCTTGTGGACGGCAGCCCGGTGGATATTTCATTCCGGACATCCGGGCCCGGAGGCAGGAGCGAAACTTGGCTGGACGGGGAGAATGTGGAGAAGGAGATACGCACTCTGGAGATATCAAGGATAGTCAGTCATGTGGCGGCGCTTCCGTTTGTCCGTGAGTATGTGGACAGGAGGCTCAGGGAGATAGGAGCCGGCAAGGGAGTGGTGATGGACGGCAGGGACATCGGCACGGCTGTATTTCCGGATGCGGAGCTCAAGATATTCATGACTGCCAGACCCGAGGTAAGGGCGCGCCGCCGCTACGAGGAGATGAGCGCACGGGGGCACAGTGTCTCCTATGAGGATATTCTGGGCAATCTGAGCGAGCGGGACTATATCGATACCCACCGTGAGACGGCCCCTCTGCGTATGGCCGGGGATGCGGTGCTGCTGGACAACAGTGACATGACTGTGGAGGACCAGCTGGAGTGGTTCCGTAATCTGTTGAAGGAGCGTAATCTATGCGGGTGATTATAGACGGGCATTCGGGGTGCTGCAACGGAGTGCGCAGGGCCATATCGGTTGCGGAGGACTATCTGGACGGGCACGGGAGTCTGTATTCGCTCGGGGCGATAGTCCACAACGACGCGGAGATCCGCCGTCTGGAGCACATAGGGCTCAAGACGGTCGGGTACGCGGATTTTCCCTCCCTGAGAGGCTCTACAGTACTTATCCGCGCACATGGTGAGCCGCCGTCCACTTATAGACTGGCCGAGGCATCCGGGGTAAGCCTCATCGACTGCTCCTGCCCGGTAGTGCTTGCACTTCAGAAGAAGATAGCGGCCAAGTATCGGGAACTCAGCAGTGCCGGCGGTCAGGTGATAATCTTCGGCAAACGCGGACATGCGGAGGTCAACGGTCTGGTAGGCCAGACGGACGGTCATGCCGTGGTGGTGGAGAGCATGGCGGATCTGGAGGAAAAGCTCCTGTCCGGTGTCATAGACCCGTCCCGTCCGCTGGCCCTGTTCTCCCAGACCACGAAAGACCCCGAGGAGTTCGCTGCTGTCGCCGCTCGCCTGCGGAAGGCTGCTTCCGGCCTGGAGGTATTCGATACCATCTGCCGCAATGTCTCATCCCGTCACAAGGCCCTGCGCGAATTCGCGGCCTCCTGCTCGGTGATTATCTTCGTGTGCGGTCATGAAAGTTCCAACGGCAAGGTGCTCTTTGAACTCTGCCGCTCGGTCAATCCGCGCTCCTATAAAGTTGAGAGTGCGGAGGAAATCCCTGCCGGCATCTTCCGCCCGGATGACATCGTGGGCATCTGCGGCGCCACTTCCACCACCCGCTGGCAGCTCGAGAAAGCCGCAGAGACTATTTCCCTACTTTAATTAATTGTCGCGGGGACGGAGGACGGCCTTGCGGAGCTCGAAGTTCTGGCCGAGGTATTTCTTGCGGACTTCGGGATTGCCCGCCAGCTCCTCGGCAGTACCGCTCTCCAGGATGCTGCCCTCGTACAGGAGGTAGGCCCTGTCAGTGATGGCCAGGGTCTCATGGACGTTGTGGTCGGTGATGATGATTCCGATATTCTTGGTCTTGAGCTTGGCGATGATGTGCTGGATGTCCTCAACGGCGATGGGATCCACTCCGGCGAACGGCTCGTCCAGCAGGATGAACTTGGGGTCGATGGCCAGGGCGCGGGCTATCTCGCAGCGGCGCCGCTCGCCTCCCGAGAGCTGGATACCGTAGCTCTTGCGGACCTTCGCCAGACCGAACTCGTCGATAAGCGACTCAAGCCTGTCCCTCCGCTCCTTTTTGGAGAAATGCGAGAACTCCATTACCGACATGATGTTGTTCTCCACCGACATCTTGCGGAAGACGGAGGCCTCCTGTGCCAGGTAGCCCAGTCCCTTCTGCGCCCTGCGGTACATGGGCAGGTCAGTTATCTCCTCGTCGTTGAGGAATATGCGTCCGGCGTTGGGCTTGATGAGTCCTGTAATCATGTAGAAGCTGGTGGTCTTGCCGGCTCCGTTGGGCCCGAGCAGTCCGACTATCTCGCCCTGCTCCACGTTGATGGATACGCCTTTTACGACGGTTCTCGCTCCGTATTTCTTAATCAGATTGTCGCTGTAAAGTCTCATATTCTCGTTATTTGACATCCAGGTCCAGGTCCTTTACGAGTTCTCCCAGCTCCGGCTTCTTGCTTGCCAGAAACTTGGCCTTGTCCGTAGGCATGTAGGGCGCAGAGGCCTTCTTGGAAGATCCGCTGTCCCCGGACTCGTAGATCTGGACATCTATTTTCACTGTTCTGTTCCTTAATGTTCTCCGCATGGTGGCTTCCATCTTGGAGAGGTTTTTCTCCCTGATGAAGTCCTGCTGTGCGGCATTGCTGACGTAGAAGGTCAATGTGCCGCTGTCAATATCTATGCCCGGACTGTGCAGCGTCATGGCTGTGTACATGCTGCCCCTGCCGGCCGCCTTCCAGGATTCGGCCAGACTCTGCCAGGCGTTCATTATGCCTTCGAATGTCAGCGGCTCATCGCTGAGGATCTCCGCGCTGTCTTTCCCGGAGGTCTCGTTCTCCTTGGCCCGGCTCATCATGTCCTTCAGGCTCAGACCAGGTACTTTTATCCCGGAGGCTGTCCCGGCAGCGCGGGGCTGCTGCGGAGGTGTCTGTGCGGAATCCTCTACAGTGGTCCTGGCGGTTACGGGAGGTCCTGCCGGTGATGACGGAACCGGCTCTGTCTGAGTGACAGCCGGTACGGGAGCCGGGGATGCCGTCTGTGCCGGGGTGGCTTTTTCTGCCGCTGAGTGTGCGGATACAGGCGGAGTTGGTACTGCGTCGGGCTGTTGGGGCAGGGCTTTCTCGGCCAGCCGCATCAGGGCGAACTCTATGAGCAGCCGCTGGTTGCCGCTCTGGCGGTATGCCGCCTCGCAGCCCATAGTGATGTTCAGGGACGAGAAGATAAACGGCACGGAACAGCGCGAGGCCTGTTCCCTATACCTGTCAATCAGGGTAGGAGGCAGTGAGAGCAGGGCCGAGCTGCCGGAACTGCGGCATACGAGCAGATCCCTCAGGTGCGAGCTCAGGCCCGAGACGAAATACAGGGCATTGAAGCCTTTGGACAGTATCTCGTCGAAAAGCAGCAGGGAGGATATGTAGTCTCCTGCCAGAGAATTGTCTATGATCTTGAAATAATATTCGTAGTCCAGTACGTTGAGATCCCGGATCACATCTTCGTACTTCACGTCCTTGCCGCAGAATGCCACTATCTGGTCGAATATGGTCAGGGCATCCCTCATGGCTCCGTCGGCCTTTACGGCTATGACGTGCAGGCTGGCGCTGTCGATAGCTATGCCTTCCTTGGAGGCTATGTCCTCCAGGTTGCGCACTATGTCGGGGACGGATATGCGGTTGAAGTCAAATGTCTGGCAGCGGGACAGGATAGTCGGCAGTATCTTGTGCTTCTCGGTGGTGGCCAGGATGAAGATGGCGTGGGCCGGCGGCTCTTCCAGGGTCTTCAGAAAGGCGTTGAACGCGGCGGAGGAGAGCATGTGGACCTCGTCGATGATGTAGACGCTGTACTTGCCGATCTGGGGCGGTATGCGGACCATCTCGGTGAGGTTGCGGATGTCGTCCACGGAGTTGTTGGAGGCGGCATCCAGCTCATGGATACAGTAGGAGCGGCCCTCGGAAAAGGACATGCAGGACTCGCACTTGCCGCACGGCTCCATGTCGGGACCCGGGTTGAGGCAGTTGATGGACTTGGCGAAGATCCTGGCGGTGGTGGTCTTGCCGACTCCGCGCGGACCGCAGAAGAGGTATGCGTGGGCCAGCTGCCCGCGCAGGATGGAGTTCTTCAAGGTCCTGGCGATGTTCTCCTGGCCTATGAGTGACTCGAAAGTGTCCGGTCTGTATTTCCTGGCTGATACTATAAACTGTTCCATAACCGATAATCGTACAAATATAGTCACTACTTCCCGAACTCCTGCAAAATTCCTCGCAAATAGGCATTAAAATTGTATATATTTGCCGATAGTTGATTTTACGGTTATGAAGATTCTTATTATAGATGACGAGCGGAGTATCCGCAACACGCTAAAGGAGATACTGGAGTTTGAAGGACATGAGATATCGCTGGCCGAGGACGGCGCGTCGGGACTGGAGGCCGCAGCGGCCGGCAATTTCGATGTGATATTCTGCGATATCAAGATGCCGGGCATGGACGGGGTGGAGGTGCTGGACAAGCTCTCCGAAAGCGGCAACGAGGCCCCTGTGGTGATGATCTCCGGGCACGGCTCCATAGATACGGCCGTGGAGTGTATAAAGAAAGGGGCTTATGATTTCATCCAGAAGCCGCTGGATCTGAATAGGATACTTATCACTCTGAAAAATGCCACGGACAAGAGTACGCTGGTCCGCGAGACCAAGGCTCTTAAGAAGAAAGTGGGCGGAGTGCAGGAGATCATAGGCGAGTCGCCCGCCATAGTCCGTATCAAGAATATGATAGACCGGGTGGCCCCGACCGATGCGAGGGTGCTCATAACGGGAGCCAACGGTACCGGTAAGGAGCTCGTAGCCCGTTGGCTGCACGAGAAGAGCGACCGCTCGTCGATGCCTTTTATCGAGGTCAACTGTGCGGCTATCCCGAGCGAGCTTATCGAGAGCGAGCTCTTCGGTCACGAGAAGGGCGCGTTTACCGGAGCTCAGAAGCAGCATAAGGGCAAGTTCGAGCAGGCTGACGGCGGTACCCTTTTTCTGGACGAGATCGGCGATATGTCCCTGGCGGCCCAGGCCAAGGTGCTCCGCGTACTGCAGGAGAACAAGCTCACCAAGGTCGGCGGAGACAAGGACATAACGGTCAATGTAAGAGTGGTAGCGGCTACCAACAAGAACCTCCGGGAGGAGATAGCCAAGGGCAATTTCCGCGAGGACCTCTACCACCGTATAAGCGTCATCGTCATAAGAGTGCCTTCGCTGGCGGAGAGGCGGGAGGACATACCGCTGCTGATAGACTATTTCATCAAGCAGATCTGCCGCGAGTCCGGCAAGCCGGTCAAGGAGATAGACGCGGATGCCGTGGAGGAACTGTGTGCCCATGCCTGGAGCGGCAATATCCGCGAGCTGCACAACGTGGTGGAGCGTCTGCTGATTCTCTCCAACGCACGCATCACCAAGGATGACGTGATGATGTTCGCCCTTCCCAATTAGGTGTTGTCGTCGTCGGCTACGGTGTGTACCGGCAGTCTGACGGAGAAGTCTGCTCCGCCCAGGGAGGCCGACTGGTAGTAGTTTATCTCTCCGTGGCTCTGCGTTATGATGCTTTTGCAGATGGCCAGTCCGAGTCCGGAACCTCTGGTCTTGGTGGTGAAGTTGGGATGGAACAGTTTTTCCATATTCTCCTTTGAGACACCTTCCCCATTGTCTTCCACATCTACCTGATAGTATCCGGAGATGACTCTCAGCGTGATGTTTATTATTCCGTTCTCCTTGTTCTCCACTGCCTGGATGGCATTGGTTATGAGATTGACGAAAGTCCTTGTAATCTGCTCCTTTCTGGCCAGAACCACAGCCTTTTCCACCTGGCTGCGGAAGTTCATCTCGATATTTTCCCTGTTGTTGAACAGTACTTCCTGCTCCGACAGGATCTCTACCAGATCGACTTCAGTCTGCTCCTCCTGATACAGTTTGGCGAAGCTGGAGAACTCGCTGGCGGTGTTGGACAGGATGTCTATCTGCTCTATGAGCATGGAGGCGAGGGCATCGAAACGGTCTTTCCACTCCGGATTGCCCTGCTTCTTTATGAAGACCAGATGCTGTATGCTTATCTTCATGGGAGTAAGCGGGTTCTTGATCTCGTGGGCAATCTGGCGGGCCATCTCGCTCCAGGCTTTTTCCCTTTCGTTCTGTGCAAGCTCTCTGGTACTGCGGTCCAGGTCGTCGATCATCTTGTTGTAGGTGCGTACCAGCAGTCCCAGCTCGTCGTCGGCCTTGTAGTTGATGTGCTCGGCCTTGTGGGTGATATCCATCTCAAGCATGTTGCGGTTGATCTCTTTCAGAGGTTTGGTTATGGAGTTGGAAATGGCCATGCCTATCAGGATCGCGGCTATGATGAAGAGTATGTAGAGGTTGATTATGGCGGCCACGATGGGCGAGGTGTCATATTCGAAATTGGTCTCGGATATGAAGTACGGGATGTTGGCTATGGCTATCAGTCTTCCGTCGCTGTTGTATACGGGGGTGTACAGGGAATAGTAGCTGAGCGCGGATATGTGCTCTTCCTGCATGACCTGGGTCCTCTTGTTGATGGCCAGCTCGTAGAACGCCTCGGAGTTCATCCTGGTGCTGAGGAGATATTCGTTGAACACTTCCGGCTTGGTGGTGTGGATGAGCCTGCCTTTCGGGTCGTAGATGTTGATGTCCATCTGGGCACTTCTGGAGATGTCGTTGATGACGCTGAGAATCTCGGCCGCGCTGAGCTCGCTGTAGGAGTCCGTGTTCTTTGATATCTGTGCAAGCGTGTTCTGTACGGACAGCACTTTCTCCTCCATCATGGTGCTGTTGTTGGTGTCCATGTAGCCGATGATGATGACGACGCTGCCGATGGCCATCATGATCAGGGCGATCACCGTGAATGCCGTGATGAATATGGTCATCTTCATGCGGAATGACCGTTTCGGCCTCAGCAGGGACTCCTTGTGTCTTTTCTTGAGCAGGCCGGGAATCCCGATAATGACAAGGGCCAGGAGCAGGAACAGGTATGAGAGTGATATAAGTGACGGGAACAGGCCTCGGGCCGGTCTGCTTACTGCAATCAGGTTTGTCCCCGGCAGTTTGTTGATGAAGACAACGTTGTCCCTGTAGAAATAGTGCGAGAAACCGTCTTCGTATATGTTGACGTTGATGGATACCGGGAAATTGTACCGTCCCTGATGACTGGTCAGCCTGCCGTTGTGGTACCGTGCGACTGAGTAGGGGTAGGCTATGGAGGACAGGGAACGCGGGTTGTTCAGCAGTACCGAGGGATATCCGATATTGTCCGAGCTGACCTTGGACTCAATCTCTATGTACATGTCGTACCTGACTCCTTTCCGGAAGATACTGAATGCTCCCAGATAGCTTATGTAGTCCCGGAAGTAGTCCAGGTAATAGAATGCGGATACGTCTGTGAGCGGTATTCCGTAATTGTTAATGATCTCCTCGTAATGTCTGAAGCAGTTCTTGGGCGAGGAATATTCGTCCGGCTTTATGCTCTGATAGGCATTGCAGATGGTGAGGCGGATGTCGTATTCTGGTAATATGTTGTAGAAGTATCTCTCGGCCAGTCTGTTCAGGATGATGTTCTCATACTCCGGATTGCCGGTCAGCCTGCGGATAAACGGGTCAGATATGATACTCTTCTCCATGGCCTGAAGCTGCATTTCCAGATTCAGGTCCCGTTCGATGGCCATACGGCCGGTGAGAACTCTGATATTCTCGCATTCTTTCTGGAATCCATAGATCCCGACAGCGCCGCTCATGTAGGTGGCGACGATAAGAATATATATCAGCACCGGTTTCTTGGAATGTCTGCGTCTTTTCCGGAGATAGTACCGGCTGGTTGTCGGTACAAGGATGTCCAGCAGAAACAGCACTGCAAGAGCCAGCAGACTGTATATGAAATACGTGATGATAGTGTAAACGGAGATGTCGTTGATACGGTACAGGTCGAAGTTGATGCTGGAGTTGAATATCAGTGAACGGAATGTGTGGTGTATATACCCTATCAGCAGGATCGTGCTTATGCTCAGGGCGGATATCTTGGCCCTCCGGATTATGGGTGATGACGAGAAAATGTTCCTGATGACCGCTTTGCGGGACATGAAGACCACCGCGCAGTAGAGAAATATGAATAAGTGAAACAGCGTCAGGGCCCCGAACGAGTTGAAGTACGCGTCGGCATAGGTCATGGGAGAGAAAAAGCCGGAGTTCAGAGGCACGCTGTTTACCATAATGGAGGTACATATCTGGAGAACAAGCAGGCCTCCCAGGCCGAAAAACATGGTCCTGATACCCTTGTTGGTGTGCTGGTAGTATATGATGGCAAGCGTGGCCAGCAGAAGGGCGAGCCATCTGAACGCGGAGGAAGTGTCGTTGTCTGAGAGCGTATTGTCCCTGACCACGGAAAAGACCGGTGTTCCGTCCGACGTGTGGACGACGCTGGTCCCGTCGATATACGGGGGTACTGCCGAGAACTTGTCGTTGAGCCCCAGTTTTCTGTTGCATGAGTTCTCCAGAGCGGCATTCTCAGACGGGTACTGTTCCATGACCTCGATGGCCGCGATTACGTACATGCTGCCCTGGCGGGCCGTCTTGATTACATACCATTTCGGGCCGAGACTGACGTATTGGACATCATAACGGAGGAAGGCCAGCGGTATGTTGAATATGTTCTTGTTGCCCAGGTCGTGAATCCTGTACCATGAGGACGGTATGCCGATGTTGTCGTTGCTTATGGGGAAAGTGTTGACCCAGCTCTGCAGGGTGTTGCCGATGTACCGGTAGAGGACCATGTCCTCCGGGAAATTCTCGAACCTTATCCATTCGTCAGCCGGGACCTCAAATGCCTTGTCCACATATGACTGCAGTACTTTCTCTCTCTTGTGCAGCAGATTCTCCACTTTCCGGGCCCTTCTGTCCTCCGATGTGGGATTGAACTGGAAAAATGAGAGAAGGAAGCAGCATAAGGCCAGTATCCACAAGATGGATGTCAGCTTGCGCGATATGTATGAGAATATGTTTTTTACGGTACCTGTCATGGTCGCTATTCATTGTGGTACGGCTCGCCTTTGATTATTGTCATCGCCCTGTACAGCTGCTCCTCGAAGAACAGCCGTATAATCTGGTGGGAGAAAGTCATGTCGGACAGGGACAGAGCCTCGTCGGCCCGTTCCCTCACCTTGTCGGAGAAGCCGTAGGCTCCGCCGATGATGAAGACGAGGCTTTTGGTGCCGGTATCCATCAGGTGCCCAAGATGACCTGCCCATCCGGTGGATGTGAAGCGGCGGCCCTTCTCGTCCAGGATGATGACCCTGTCCTCCGGCTTTACTTTCTTGAGTATGAGTTCTCCCTCCCTGCGTTTTATCTCTTCCGGGGACATGGATGACGTACTCTGAAGCGCAGGCACTTCAGTCCGGGTAAAACTCAGGTAACGGCCTATGCGTTTCTCGTATATGGCCATCCCTTCCTTTATGTAGTCGAAAGTGGTTTTGCCTGTCGTTATCAGAGTGATTCTCATGTCGGTACAATATATCAGCCTACAAATGTAAGAAAATTTACAGCACAGTGGCCTGAATTTTGCTAAAGTAACGAGACAAATATGGAATAACAGATGAGCAGACTGATTGCGATAGCCGGATTGTTGCTTCTTTTTCCGTTCGTGTCATCGTCCCAGAGCATAAGAGTGTGCGAGGACGACGATGACAACAACGTGTTTATTCCTATCTCCAAGTATATGCAGAAAGGGGACGCGGAGTGTCTGGCGGCATGGTTCGCGGACAATCTCCAGGTGGATGTCATGGGCTCGGTCTCCAACTGCAGCCGCAATCAGGCCCGGCAGATTATCCGGAATTTCTTCACGAACTATACCCCGCGCTGTTTTGAGATAGTGTACAAGAGCGGGACCTATCCGATGAAGTACGCTGTCGGCAATCTGGACAGCGGAGGCAACATGTTCACCGTAACCATCCTCGTCAAGACCAACGACACCGGCAACTACATCGAGCAGCTGAAGATTGAAAAGCAGTAGCCGCGTCTTATCGCTCAACCTGTCCCGCTGCGTGTGGCTGTCTTGCTTACCGCCGTCCGACGGCATAGGTCTCCATCAGGCCGGCCGGCATGATATCTGATATCGGTATTGCGCTTGCGAAAAATTTTGTGCCGGATCGGTCTGTAAGTAGCAATGCGTTTATTGTCAGGCTGTTGAGCTATGTAAAAGGTGCCCTGTTGAGGTTTGAAAGCCGGACAGGGCACCTTTTCATAAGGTTAAGTTATTGAGAGCCAGAGCAATCGCGCTCTAGCAGGATTCCCGCCGTGTGCGGTCAGAATCGTTGTTAAAATCTGTGGTCGCCAGAAATGAAAGGCCGCCCTCCGGATCAGACTGTCATAATATGTGTTGAGAGCGGCCTTTCCATAAAATGTGCTAATCAAAGCGAGTCGAGCCACTGAAGGTATTCTTCCTCGGTCATGCCGTATGGCAGTTGAGTCATGTGGACTCCCCAGTCGAAGAGGTCAGGGTCGTCAGGGGTGTAGTCGATAGATATCTCTCTTGTCATGGACTCGCTGGTGTTCTCCGAGAACGATACATTGATGTTCCTTCCCTCTTGCCATACCCTGCACCATGAGTTCTCCCAGCAGTTGTCCTCGGCATTGAACACCACCGAACCGTATTCTACCTGCTCTCCTTTTTCTGTGCTCAGATCGCAGATACTGAACCTGACTTCAGTGATGGAATAGCCTGTACGGCCATCGGGAACGCACGTGACCGTCTGAGCGTCGCTGGAGACGTACTCGGGCGCGTCAAATGGAAGAATCCGATTTGTCTTCATGCATCCCGTCGCAACCATGGCGAAAGTCAGTAATAACAAACGCTGTATCATTGTATCAAAGTGAGTAAGTTATGGTTCTGTAGTTCCATGTGTATTTTGCCTTGTTTGTATTGGGATTCTCATCAGTCAGAATGCAGGTCCAAGAATCGATGGTGGACTATGTCGTTTAAAAACTGAGCGAGATGGAGTTCCGCAGTGTTTTCCCGTCAATATCGACTGTTACTGTGAACAGGCAGTCACCTATGCCGTCTGGTATTTCGGTGAAATACATCTGGAATGTCGGATATAAAGCCTTTAATCCATCAGGACTGATATTGTTTCCGATAATCTCAATTGGACATAGCCTGGGATTCTCATAATACTTCCATGGCGTGTCATAGAAATCAGAATACCCGCTTTTTATAAAAGGGTATGCAGAGAGTGCTCTAAATGCTATTATACTGCTAAGACTCTCACCTGCGGCTATTCCTGAGAAATCTTTGTCGCATACGATATCCACAGAATATACCGTTCCGGCTACGGCCCATTCATAATCAGGGGTAGTCGGTAGTGTATAGGACGTATCTCCCAATGATTCTGAAACCGTTCTGAATAAAGCGGAGTCCTTATATTGGTGCGTAAGGTCATAGCCTTTAAAGTTGACAGTAATGGAACTGTCCATATCAAAGTAGTCGTTCTGTATAGCAATGCTGTCCGGTATGACATAACGGTTTATGAAATGTCCTGTGACTGTCGAGCCGGTTGGCATATAAGTTTCTTCTGCTTCATTGCAACCTCCTGCCAAAAGCAGGGCAGCTGTGGAAACAGAGACAATTAGGCTTAATGATATTGTTCTCATATTAATTTATTATACGTTATTTTCTTATGATGTAGATGAAGGTGTCTTTCAACTCGCAGCCCTCGACAGTGACGGTCATGGAGCTGCTGTCGTACCAAGCCTCGACTTCGGCGAAAAGTGATTTGTCGTCACCTTTATCCTTGTTACAAGGAGTTAATCTAATTTCACGTTTGTTTTCCGAAGAAGACGAGACTGCGTTGCCGGTCTGGGCCAGAGCCTCGGAACCGGAGGCGGCAATCAGGGTTGCCAGAATTAGAATAATAGTTTTTCTCATCATGTTTTTTGTGTTTTGTTTCCACAAAGTTAAGCATGATGGAATTTCAGCGCAAGGAAAAAAGTTTCACACCTCAAATTTTATAATGTTGATTTACAATGGTTTACAAAAGTGAAAAATGTCGTGACCCCGAAAATGTTTCACATGGCCCTGTTTTGGCCGTGATGGTCGGTCTCGTTGGCGAGTCTGATGAGCCAACGTCCGAGTGTGGTGTCGTGCTCGGTGAGTCCGAGCTTGGCCCGTATGGCGGAGGCCCTGTTGTGGTGGGCGTGGCTTCCGCCTCCTATCAGGTTGCCGATGTCTTTCCCCCGGAGTCCCATGGCGTAGAGACAGCAGTAGCCGGTCTCCCATTCGGAGAGTCCGCGGGCTTTCAGCGTGGTCGTGAATTCAGGATGCGCAGTGGCATACGAGAGCATGACTGAGAGCACGAACTGGTTCCTGTCCTCAGTCAGCTGTTCCATCTTGTGTGTGACTTGGTCGATGACCTCGGAGTCAGAGCCGGAGGCCTTGGCGGAGAGTATTCTGGTGACGGTGGTCAGCATGTCATTGACCGAGCGCCGTGCCTCCTCCGGTATGGATACTTTGGAGAGCATATCAGTCAGTGCGTCTTTCTCCTCGGTGAGTCTGGTGTTGATGTCCTCCAGGTATTGCTGTTTTTTCTCAGCCTCCTGCCTTTCATGGGCTATCGTAATCTCGGCTATTTTGGCCTTGTTTCTCAGGTTGGAGAGTATGATTGCCGCTAAAAGCAGGGCGATGACAGAACCGGAGATGATAAGTATGACGGTGTTGTGGTGTCTTATGGCCTCGCTCTCATGCCTGTATCTCTCCTCGATGAACTTGGTGTCGGCCTCGAACTTGTCGATGTCCTCGTCGCCTACTATGTCCGAGTACTTTTTGAGTGAGGCGTAGGCCTTGTCGAACTGTCCCAGCTCTTCGTATATCAGGGAACTGAGCAGGAGGTACTGCGGTTCGGTCTCATAGTCGGGATATGCCAGCGGGTAATGCTCCAGTGCCCAGAGGGCGGAGTCCAGATTGCCGGACATACGGTAGATGTTGGCCACTGCGCTCCAGTCTATCTCCTCCGGCTCGGTCACGGTCTGCAGGTACTCGTTCAGTATCCCCTTTACGGCCGAACTGTCGGTCTTGACTGCCAGATAAAGGGAAGATGAGAAGTACGTGCTTTTATTTGAGATGGATGCGGTATCCCAGTATTTATCCCTCACTTCGTTGAGCAGGCTGTCAGCTGTTCTGTAATTGTCCAGAAAATACGCACAGTAGGCGGCATTGGTCATGGCTTTTACCATCAAAGGGATGTCACCGGACTTACTGTAGTACTCTGCGGAGAGAAGGGCATCCCGGTAAGACTTCTCAAAGTCGTATATATCAAAGTAGATAGTCCTCTTGGCGGAGTACAGCCGTCCGATTGCCTGCCAGTCCGTGGCGCGGTCCACATACTTCTCTGCCTCCACGTAGTGCTCCATGGCCCGCTCCCGGTCTCCGGCATTGTTGAAGATACAGCCCAGATAATACTGAGTCTTCAGGCGGTAATCGGGGCTGCCGTGTTTTTTATAGTACTTGACTGCCGGACTTATGACACTGTCCGTGGTCAGTTCAATATAGTTCTTGTCGAGGGCCTGGGAGTAAAGCAGTGCGTGCCGTGCCCGGGCCTCGCGTGTGGTCAGACGGCTGCGGTCGAGGGTGTCGAGCAGGGCGAGCGCAGAGTCGGGATGCTCCTCCATGACGGCCTCGGCCCAGTCCAGCTCCTCCATGACAGCACTGTCGTCCGCGCATGACAGCACGGTACAGCAGGTCAGCACCGCGGCAGTTATCCTGATCAGTATATGTGACAGTCTTAATCTCACGTGGCAAATATACGCAGAAGCCGAGAGCAATGCAAATGAACTTGTTCAGTTTGCACTGCCGAGGCGTGAACAGTATATGCGGTACAGCCGAAGTTCGCAGAACCTACTGCCTCAACATATCCTGTATTCCAGGTTGTATATTCGTTGTTCGAATATGAAATCATGTACCAGCGGCTCGTGTGCGCGGATATTGGAGAATATTTTCTGCGGCTTTCGGAAAGCTTTTAATGATTGGGACATTATACGGTTTGGCTTGGCATCCGTTAATCGGCATGAAAAAAGAGCGACCCGCTTTTTATAACTGTCTAAGAAGCCGTTTACCTCGTAAAACTTCTTAATAGATTCTTCCAATTGCTTTTTTGCATATGCCAGTTTGCCTTCTTTTTCCTCACCTGTTTTCGGTACAGTAAACGGATTTATATATTGTCGTTCGCTTTCAGTCAGTTCATTAAAGACAATACAGTCATACCCGGCAATCGGATTGATGATAAAGTCGCATTTTCGTCCTATGCCGGCATCCGTATCTCTAAAAAGGTTGATGTAATGTTCAAAGTCGATAATCTCTACAGCTATATCCGAATTGTTGTTGATGACAGAGACTCCACGGCCTGTATACTGCACAATACGTGGCTGTCCATCGCGTATTTCGAACTTGCCTTTTGACCGTTGTTCTTTCCTGATCTGCATCGTGTTTTCATCCCATTCCACTCTGAAATGGGATGGATAGTCTTTTTTGAGGAAATCAATCAGCGCGCTGTCCATACATTACTCCTCCATGCTTTCGTATTCGTTGAAGATTCGTTCCATCGTGTCGGACATGTCGTAGGTGTTGATAACGTATTCCTCTGTGTCATTGTCCGTTGCCATCAACGATGTCAGAGTGCCCTCAAGCACACGATATACCGCTATATGGTCTTTCTCTAAGAAAGGATAGTTTTCCCTTGTTTTCTTAAAATACCCGGCACGCAAAAGCACATTCAGATGATTGACTATGTAGGGACTGTGTGTCGCTATTATCAGTCCAAGTTTACGGTCCTCGCTGTTCTTATGAAATGCTTCATCGATAAGGTTGCTGATGAGGGCCCGCTGTGCCTCAGGGTCAAGGCTCAACTCAGGTTCTTCTATATGGATATGCACATATTTTCCCAAATCGCTTTGGCTGATTTGAGGAGTGAATTTGTCAAGTCTGTCCTGTTTGTAAAGATAGTTCAGTACCGAACGCTGGAAAGCATCCTTAAATGAAAATCCATTGGCAAAATAGTGAACAATGGCAACCAAAGGAGCCGATGTCTGAATACCGGAAGAAGCGTATCTCAATTCTACCGGCTTGGGGCCCTCCTGCAATGACTCAATCATAAACTGCTTGGGTTTGTTCCCCGATTTTTGGACTTTCATCTTCAAGTCCAGATAGTCCAGCTGTTGCTCTTTAATAACATCTGTAGCATCGTTAAAGTCATTGAATGTCTCGTGAAAATAGAATCCCAGACTTGCCCCCTTGAGTGCGGCTACCTTGGATGCCCATGTAGGAATCACGCTACGTGTTTCAGATACATACGACTCTTTGAAGAACACTAAGTCACTGTTGGGGATATTGATATCTGACCGCAAACTTCTATCGGCGTATGACAGCGTATATTTTTGACTGTTTATTTCCACGGTATAATATATCTCTGTCTCTGCCGTTATCATGTTTTCCAATCCGTCTTGAAGCAAAGAATTGAAACGGAGTCTGAAAGGAGAGCGTGTAATCTTCGCATTTTTCAGATACGAACGGATATTTACCATCTTATAGATATAGCGCATCAGCGCGATGACCTTCATGATAGTACTCTTGCCGCTGGCCGACTTGCCGATAAATACTGTCAAGGGCTTGATGTCGTTTATTTCTACGTCTTTTAGCGGACCGAAATTCTTTATGATAATAGATTCTTTCATTGGGCATTCATAAGTTGATACACAAATGTAGCAAAAAACTGAATGCAATGGAAATTTTATTGGTTGGCAGAAGTTGTTGAGCAGCCTTAATGTGGCGCGTCTCCGAAAAGGGGTGAGCTCTAAGGCTGGTGAATTGCCCGCTGAGCGGTCCCTATGCTGCGTGGTGAGAGATAGGGTGCTTTGTAAGCTCTATTTCTGGCGCATGAAGATGCGTATGGGGCAGCCGGTGAAGTCGAAGTGGCTGCGCAGCTTGTTCTCCAGGAATCTCTTGTACGGTGCCCCGATGTACTGGGGCAGATTGCAGAAGAAGGCAAATGACGGACAGGGCGTCGGCAGTTGGGTGATATACTTGATCTTGATGAACTTGCCCTTTGTGGAGGGGGGAGGATAGTTGTCTATCTCCTCGAGCATCACCTCGTTCAAAGTGGATGTGGGAATCTTCTTGGAGTAATTGTCATAGACCTTGGCCGCCGCGTCCAGCACATCGAGGATTCTTTGCTTTTTGATGACCGATGTGAAGATGACGGGGATATCGCTGAAAGGCGCGAGCCGCTTGCGTATGGCCTCGGCGTATTCCTTCATGGTGTTGCCGGTCTTGTTCTCTATCAGGTCCCATTTGTTGACCGCCACCACGCAGCCTTTGCTGTTGCGCAGGATGAGATTGAAGATGGACATATCCTGAGCCTCGACTCCGTATTGGGCATCGATCATCAGGATGCAGATGTCGGCGTGCTCTATGGCCCTGATGGCCCTCATCACGGAGTAGAACTCCAAGTCCTCGTTGACCTTGCTTTTCTTGCGCAGTCCGGCGGTGTCCACCAGGATGAACTCGTGTCCGAACTTGTTGTAGTAGGACTCCACCGCGTCCCGGGTCGTCCCGGCCACGGGGGTTACGATGTTGCGCTCCTCTCCGAGGAAAGCGTTGGTGATGGATGACTTGCCGGCATTCGGCCTGCCGACTATGGCTATACGCGGCACTCCCGCGTGCTCTTCCTCCTCCTCTTTGGAGTCGGGCAGCATGGATACGAGCCGGTCCAGCATGTCGCCGGTGCCGCTGCCGTTAGCCGAGGAGATGTCCCACGGGTCGCCCAGACCAAGAGAGTAGAACTGGTATGAGTCGAAGCGCTTGTCCGCCGAGTCCACCTTGTTGACCACCAGCAGGACGGGCTTATCACTGCGGCGCAGGATATCGGCTATCTCCTCGTCGAAATCGGTGATGCCGGTGCCCACTTCCACTAAGAACAGGATGACATCGGCCTCCTCGATGGCTACCATCACCTGCTTGCGTATCTCCTCCTCGAACACGTCTTCGGAGTTGACCGTGTAGCCGCCGGTGTCCACTACCGAGAATGTCGTGCCGCACCACTCGCATTTGCCGTAATGGCGGTCGCGCGTTACACCAGCCGTCTCATCGACGATGGCCTGCCGCATACCGACAAGCCTGTTGAAAAGGGTTGATTTGCCCACGTTGGGCCGTCCTACTATGGCAACTAAACTCATACTCTATTGTTTATCAGATATATCGCATCCCGTACCGTTCAAGTTCAGGCCGCAGCTTCCGCAGGAGCCGCTGCATCCCGAGGCTGCGGAGCCTCTTTTCGGGCCCCACAGCCTCATCTCCTCCTCGCGGGCGCAGATGATGCCCCTCTTGCGGAGCTCCTTGTTGTGCTCTATCTCTCCGTCAGGAAAAGGCTTCTTCCTGAAGATGATGTTGAAGCACATGATGAATACCGCAAAACCGACGAATACTATGGCCGCTATCAATATTTCCATATCTTACATTGTTTTTGGCTCCACCCATTTGCTGCGGTCAAGCAGCGGGCAGGAGCTGACCGTTATCTCAGGGGCCAGCTGATGGACCTTGAACGCGGCTGCCTTTCTAAGCCGCAGGATCCTTTCCACCAAGGCCTTGTCCACACCTTCCTGCAAAATCTGTTCCGCGCTCCTGCCTCCTTCGTTGAGGCTGTAGAGCACCGGGTCCAGCACATCGTAGGGCGGCAGGGAATCGGTGTCCTTCTGTCCGTCCCGCAGCTCGGCCGAAGGGGCCTTGGTGATGGTGGACAGGGGAATGAGCTCCCTCTCCCGGTTGATATATGCGGCTAACTCGTACACTTCGGTCTTGTAGAGGTCGGCGATGACCATCAGGGCACCGCACAGGTCTCCGTACAGGGTGCCGTAGCCCATCGACAGCTCGCTCTTGTTGGTGGTGTTGAGCAGCAGGGCTCCGTGGCGGTTGGAGTACATCATCAGGATGGTGCCCCGGATGCGGGCCTGGAGGTTCTCCTGGGTGGTGTCCCAGTGAAAATCTCCCTCGAAGAGAGGCTCGGCCTCCTTCATGAACCGGTCGTATATGGTTCCTATCGGGATGATATGGTACTTGATGCCCAGGTTGTCGGCCAGTTCCACAGCGTCATTGACGGAGTGGACGGTAGACCAGGACGAGGGCATGAGGATGCCGGTTACGTGCTCCTTGCCCAGGGCTTCCGCCGCCAGTGCCGCGACTACGGCCGAGTCCAGGCCTCCGGACAGGCCGAGCACGGCCCGGGACATCCCTGCCTGAGCGAAGAAGTCCCGGACAGCCCGTATTATCCTGTCATGTATATCTTCTACTCTAGAACCCGAAAGCATCGCTGATAGACTTGTAGTTGTAGATGCGGTCGATGACTTCCGCGAACATGTCCGCTACGGAGAGGACGGTGAACTTGGAGAGATCCGTACCTTCGGGGGCTCTCAGAGGTATGGTGTCGGTCACGACCACCTCCTGAAGGGCGGACTTGTTGATGCGCTCGTATGCCTGGCCGGAGAATACCGGATGGGTGGCCATGGCCCTTACGCTGAGAGCGCCTTTCTCCATGAGCATGTCGGCGGCCTTGGTAATGGTGCCGGCGGTGTCGATCATGTCGTCGATGATGACGATGTTGCGGCCCTCTACGTCACCGATGGCGGTCATGGAGCCTACCACGTTTGGCCTCTCACGCGACTTGTGGCAGATAATCATGGGGCAGCCCAGTACGCGGGAGTAGGCGTTGGCCCTCTTGGCGCCTCCCATGTCCGGGGCGGCTATGGAGAGGTTGTCCAGCTGCATGTCCCTCAGGTATGGCAGGAAAATGGTGCTGGCGTATATATGGTCAACCGGGAAGTCGAAGAATCCCTGGATCTGGTCGGCATGCAGGTCGGTGGTGATCACGCGGTCGCATCCTGCGGCTACCAGGAGGTTGGCCACCAGCTTGGCTCCGATGGAGACTCTGGGACGGTCCTTGCGGTCCTGACGGGCCCATCCGAAGTAGGGAATGACGGCGATGACCTTGTAGGCCGATGCCCTGCGGGCCGCGTCGATCATGAGCAGGAGCTCAAAGAGGTTGTCCAGAGGGGGAAATGTGGACTGCACGATGAATGTGGTGGTTCCGCGGACGGATTCGTTGAATGCCGGCTGGAACTCGCCGTCGCTGAAGTCAGTTACGACCGAGTCTCCGAGTTCGAGGCCGAGGGACTTGGCAATCTTCTCGGCCAGATAACGTGATCCCCTGCATGAGAAGATTTTGATGTTGTGGGTGTGGTTGGCAGTGTGTTTCATATCGTATCAGTGTTTCGTGTATTACTTGGTTGTTGGTATTCTGTTGTTTTTCAGGTCAGCCTCTATAAGGTCCAGTACAGCGTCCTTTCCGGTCTTCTTCTCGGAGGATGTGGGGATGACTGTAATGCCGGGCTTTATTGCGTCCAGACTGGCCTGTATGGATGCTGCGTTCCTCTCCAGGGCGGACTTGGACAGCTTGTCGCTTTTTGTCAGTATGACGGTGAAAGGGATGTTCGCTCCGGCTACTGCGGATATGAAGCTGCGGTCTATCTCCATCATCTCGTGCCGTGAGTCCAGCAGTATGAACAGCATGGCCAGCTCCTCGGAGTGACTCACGTAGTCCTCTATCATGGCTTTCAGCGTGGCCTGCGCCTTCTTGGATGCCTTGGCGAAGCCGTAGCCGGGCAGGTCTACCAGATACCAGCTGTCGTTGATGAGAAAGTGGTTGACCAGTATGGTCTTGCCTGGCATGGCAGAGGTCTTCGCCAGGCTCTTCTGGCCGCACAGCATGTTGATGAGCGAGGACTTGCCGACGTTGGACCGTCCGATGAAGGCGTACTCGGGCGCTCTGAGTCTCGGCTTCTGCTCCACTTTGGTGCTGCTTCCCTTGAATATGGCTGTCTTGATAATCATTCTGCTTTAAAACGGCAAAAATAGCAAAATTTTCCACTCCCTCCCAATACTTTCTTTGGCGTATTTGTGTTAAATTTGTTCGTGGAATAAAATATGATAAATGGTATGCGGGAATATATTTCATTGGCGCAGTTGTTGATGAGGGTGAAAGGCGCAGTGGCCGAGGCACTTCCAGGGCCCGTGTGGGTGAAAGCCGAGATACACGAGCTGCGGATTCACGGCAACGGACACTGTTATATGGAGCTGGTGGAGAAAGGCTCCGGGCGGGATGTGTTCAGCGCGAAGGTGTCGGCGGTCATCTGGCGGTCGAGACGCGCGCTGGTGGAGGCGGCTTTCTATCAAGGAACCGGGCGCAGGCTGGAGGCCGGCATGACGGTGCTGGTACGGGTGAGGGTGCAGTATTCCGAACTGTACGGCATGAGCCTGAGCATCGAGGACATAGATCCGGCCTTCACCCTCGGGGAGGTGGAACTGGCCCGGCAACGTACTTTGGAAAGGCTTTCCCGAGAGGGGCTTCTGGAGTTGAACAAAGCCCTGCCCATGCCTGGGCTGCCCAGGAGGTTTGCCCTGATAACTTCTGAGACGGCCGCCGGTTACGGGGACTTCATGAATCATCTTTACGACAACGGCTACGGTTTCCGCTTTTACACGAGGCTGTATCCGGCTCCGATGCAGGGAGCGACGGCTCCGGCCGGCATTATAGACGCCCTGAACAGTGTGCTGGACGACCTGGCCGAGGGGGCGCAGTACGATGCGGTGCTGCTGCTGCGCGGAGGCGGAGCGGTGGCGGATCTGGTGTGCTTTGACGATTACGACCTGGCGGTCAGTATCGCCCGCTTTCCGCTGCCGGTGCTTGTGGCCGTGGGACACGAGCGGGACAGGCACATCTGCGACATGGTGGCGGCCAGGTCTCTCAAGACGCCGACTGCCCTGGCCGACTACATAGTGGATGCTTTCGTAGCGGAGGACGCTTCCCTGACGGCTCTGGCCGACCGTCTGCGTTCGTCTGTCACGCTCAGGATGGAGAATCTGCGACTGCGTCAGGAGCAGACGGCCCGCCGGCTCCAGTCCGGAACGGCCATGCGGTGCCGTCTGGAGTCCAACCGGATGGACATGCTGCTCATGCGCATCAGGAAAGGTGTGACGGTGCGTTCCGGCAATGAGCAGAACGGGCTGAACATGCTGTGGATGAGAGCCAGGAGCGGTGTGGCTCTGCGTCTTAAGGCAGAGGCAGGCAGGTTGGATATGCTGGAACTCCGCATCCGCAAGGGGGATCCTGTGGCCATGCTCCGGCCCGGCAGTGCCTATGTGCTGCGCGGAGGCCGTCCGGTGGAGTCCGCCGCCCTCCTCGCACCCGGAGACAGCATCGACCTGCTCCTGAGTGACGGCACCGCCCGCTGCCTCGTTGACTCTGTCAGGAGCGACAAGTGTGGTGGAAATTAAAAAAAATCAAGAATGTTTCCTGAAAAGGAACGGAATTTGTTACATTTGCATTAGATTAAAGTTGTATGGTAGGACGGGAAAGATTTAAAGTGTTGTATTTGAAAGAGGCGGTAGAGTTTTTAGAGTCATTGGATGAAAAGGCCAGGGAAAAAATAGTCTTTAACATCAGTAAGGCGATGCATGTGGTGGATAAAGATTTGTTTAAGAAGATGGGAGACTCTGACATATGGGAATTCCGCACTTTATATAGGGGGATTGCATATCGCCTTTTAGCCTTTTGGGATACAGAGTCGGAGACACTTGTGGTTGTGGCGCACGGGTTTGTGAAAAAGACTCAGAAAACGCCTAAAAGAGAGATAGAAAGGGCGGACGGGATAAGAAAACGATATTTTGATTTTAAAAGAGAATACAATGGAGAAAATCGGTAATATGGAGCTCTTTACTCATGAAGAGGTGTTGGATCGGGTTGTTGGAGAAAAAGGTACTTCTGCACGTGCGGAGTTTGATCAGAGGATGGATGAATTTCTTATAGGGGACGCTATCAGGCATACGCGGGAAGCCAACCATCTGACACAGGAACAACTTGGAGAGCTTATGGGAGTGAAGCGGGCTCAAATTTCAAAGATTGAAAGTGGAAAAAGCATTACTTATTCCACTATTGTAAGAGCTTTTAAAGCCATGGGCGTAAAGACCGCCAGTCTGGATATGGGAGCGATGGGCAAGGTCGCGTTGTGGTGATTATAGACCAAATTAAAGATAATGGAAATGGAGAATATGAAGTATGAGGAGGCGCTCGGGCGTCTGGAGAAGATAGTGGCGGAGATAGAGAATCCGCAGACCGCCGTCGGGGACATACCGGCGAAGGTGAAGGAGGCGGCCGCGCTGCTGACATACTGCCGCAGGATGCTCAAGGAGAGCGAGGAAAGTATCGGCAGGATACTTGAGGAACAGTAGCCGCCGGGCGGGTGTGTCCCGAAAGCCTGCCGGAACTGCTGGGTGTGACGGAATATTGAAGTACGATAAAACGACAGAAGTTATGATTTACGATGCGGATCCGTATCTGGCCCCGTACCGGGAACAGATAGACAGGCGTTACAGAAACATAGTGTTTCAGAAGCAGGAGACGGCCGGTTATGGCCGCAGGCTCGCCGATGCGGTGAACAATCATCTGTACTACGGAGTCCATCGGGAGAAGGACAGTGTGGTGTTCCGCGAGTGGGCTCCCAATGCCACGGCCGTATACCTGATAGGAGACGTCAACGGGTGGCGGAAGGATGAGCGTTACCGCCTTGCCGGTATCGGGAACGGTGACTGGGAACTGCGTCTTCCGGCAGCGGAGATGCCGCACGGCTCACTGTTCAAATGGTACGTGGAGTGGAACGGCGGCAGCGGCGAGAGGCTTCCGGCCTATGCGGTCCGCTGTGTACAGGATCCTGAGACCAAGATATTCGCAGCCCAGGTGTGGCAGCCTCCGAAGATATACCGCTGGAAGCACGGATTCACGCCTCATAACGGCAATCCGCTCATCTACGAGGCCCATATAGGCATGAGCTCCGAGCAGGAGAAAGTCGCTTCTTTCGACGAATTCCGTCGGAATGTGCTGCCCCGCGTCCATGAGCTGGGCTACAACACCCTGCAGCTGATGGCCCTGCAGGAGCATCCCTATTACGGCTCGTTCGGCTACCAGGTGTCCGGTTTCTTCGCCCTCAGCTCGCGTTTCGGTACGCCCGAGGAGTTCAAGGCTCTGGTGGACGAGGCTCACGGACTGGGCATCGCCGTGGTGATGGATATCGTACACTCCCATGCCGTGGACAACGAGGTGGAGGGCATCGGTATGCTGGACGGTACGGACTGCATGTACTGTCACGGCGGTCCCAGGGGACGGCATCCGGCGTGGGGCTCGCGATGCCTGAATTACGGCAAGCCGGCCACAGTGCATTTCCTGCTGTCCAACATCAAGTTCTGGATGGAGGAGTATCATATCGACGGCTTCCGCTTTGACGGAGTGACCAGCATGATATACCTGGATCACGGCCTGGGCAGGGACTTTACCGATTATTCCTGCTATTTTGACGGAGAGCAGGACGAGGATGCCCTGACTTATCTCGGACTGGCCAATATCCTGGTCAAGGAGATCAATCCCAAGGCCATAACCATAGCCGAGGACGTGAGCGGTATGCCGGGTCTGGCGGCTCCCCTCAGGGACGGCGGTACAGGTTTCGACTTCCGGCTCAGCATGGGCATAGCCGACCACTGGATCAAGTGGATAAAGGAGCGCCGGGACGAGGACTGGAGCATGGGGGAGATATACTATGAACTGACCAACAAGCGTCAGGACGAGCGTACCATCAGCTATGCGGAATGTCACGACCAGGCGCTTGTGGGGGACAAGACGATCATCTTCCGGCTGATGGACAAGGAGATGTACACGTCCATGAACAAAGGCTCGCAGAATCTGACGGTGGAGCGAGGCATGGCCCTGCACAAGATGATACGCCTGGTGACCCTGGCTACGGCCGGGGACGGATACCTCAATTTCATGGGCAATGAGTTCGGCCATCCGGAGTGGATAGACTTTCCGAGAGAGGGGAACGGCTGGTCGTATTTCTACGCCCGCCGGCAGTGGTCTCTGGCCGACAATCCCGATCTGCGGTACGGTCAGCTGCTGCAGTTCGACAAGGCCATGATACATCTTTTCTCGGAGAACGGAATACTGAGGGACAGACCTGTCCAACTTTATGTGGATGAGCGGCAAAAAGTTTTGATTTTTGGCAGAGGATATTTTATCTTTGCACTGAATTTCCATCCTGAGCGTTCTGTCTCAGATTTCAGGTTCCGCGCTGCGGCCGGAGAGTACAGGCAGGTGCTCGATTCCGATGATCCGGTGTTCGGAGGTTTCGGTAGAAATGATGGAAGTGTGTCTCACTTCACCGTGAGAGAAGGGGACTGCGACCTGCTGTCACTCTATCTGCCCAGCAGATCGGCCATTGTCCTGAAAAGACATTAATTATACAATATATGTCGTATCTTAAATTTGACAAAGCAGAGTTGGTGAACCTGGAGTATTCCCTGGTTCGGGAGATTCTCGCCACCAACAAGACCGGCGGATACCTCAACACCACCATTGTCGGTTGCAACACACGGAAATACCACGGTCTTTTCGTACTCCCCGTCAAGAATTTCGACAGCAGAAGGTATGTCCTCCTGTCATCTCTGGACGAGACCCTGATCCAGCATGACAGGGACTTCAACCTCGGCATCCGCTGTTACGGCAAGAACAATTATGAGCCGCGCGGACACAAGTACATAGTGGACTTCGAGTTCGACAGGTATCCCGTCATCACCTACCGCGTCGGAGGCATCCTGATGAGCAAGTCTTTCCTCTTTCTGCACAACAAGGAGCAGCTGCTCATAAAGTACACCCTGCTGGACGCACATTCGGCCACTACGTTGCGTCTCAGGCCGTTCCTGGCATTCAGGGAGATCCATGCGCTGACCCATGCCAATGACGCCGCTGACCGTAACTACGCTGCTGTGGACGGAGGCGCGGCTTTCAGGCTGTATGACGGATTTCCCGCCGTCAATATCCAGATAAACCGTAAGAACGACTATTTTCATAATCCGGACTGGTATTACAATGTCGAGTACCAGGAGGAGAAACGCAGGGGATTCCTCTACGAGGAGGACCTGTATACTCCTGGATATTTCGAGTTTCCTATAAAGAAGGGCGAGTCCGTGATAGTCTCGGTCTCCACGTCCCCGGCAGCGGTCAAGGGCTTGGTGGGAGTATTTACCAGGGAGGAGGCCAAGAGGATATCCCTGCAGAGCTATGACGACTGTCTCAGACGGGCGGCCAAGCAGTTCATCATCAACGGCGGACGCGGACTGAAAGAGATATACAGCGGCTATACGTGGCTGGGAAAAGGACTGAGGGAGACGATGATAGCCCTGCCCGGCCTTACTCTGGCTGCGGAAGGGGACACAGGCACTTTCGAGGAGGTCATGGAAAGTACGTTCAAGATATACGGGCAGCAGATTCTGCACGGCTCCAAGCAGGCCGATGCGGCTCTCTGGCTCATCTGGGCCGTACAGCAGTACGCGGCCTTTACTGGCGATGCTCAGGGCGTATGGCTGAAATACAGGGACAGGCTCAGAGCCATAGTCCGGAGTTTCCTGGAAGGGGGCAGGATGGGAGTCCGTCTCGACGACAACGGCCTGCTCTGGGTCAGGATGAACGGTGTGGCCATGTCGTGGATGAACGCTTATGACAGCGAGGGTAATCCCGTGACCGAGCGGGCAGGGTATCAGGTGGAGACCAATGCTTTCTGGTACAATGCCGTAGCTTATGTGCTGGATATGGAGTCCCGTTACGGCAGCGATACACGTCTGCTCTATGCCCTGCAGTCACTGAAAGACCGTATGGATACTTCTTTCTACGATATGTTCTGGGATGAGGGATGCGGTCATCTGGCGGACTATGTGGACGAGCGCGGCAGGAATCTCTATATGAGGCCCAATCAGATATTTGCCTGTGCGCTGGAGTATTCGCCGCTTTCCGAGGAAGTCCGGGCAAATGTCATGGATGCTGTCAAGCGCGAGCTGCTGACCTCGCGGGGCATCCGCACCCTTTCGCCGAAAAATCCCCTTTACAAAGGCGTATATGACGGAAACCAGAACCAGCGCGACCACGCCTATCATCAGGGCTCTACCAGGGTCTGGCTGCTGACATTCTACATAGAGGCCATGCTCATACTGTATGGCGGCATGTTTGTCAGAAGGGCAGAGGAACTGACCGGTGCTTTTGAGGAGGATATAGAGCGTCACGGAGTAGGCAGCATCTGCGAGCTTTACGACGGAGATCCCCCGCACAACCCTCACGGGGCTATCTCCAGTGCGGTGGCCACAGCGTCGCTTCTGCGTTCGGAATATCTGGTGGAACAATATAAAAAGGAGGAGTTATGAGAGTCCTGATGTTCGGGTGGGAGTTTCCCCCTCACATAGCCGGAGGTCTCGGTACGGCCTGTTACGGAATGGTCCGGGGTCTGGCCAACAACGGAGTGGACGTGCTGTTCGTGATGCCCTCGGCCTCCGGGGACGAGGACGGCAGGGTGGCGCGCATCATCAATGCCAGTGACGTTGAGGCTGCGGATATAACCTGCTCTCCTCTGGATTTCCTGGAACGGATCAATTTCCTGAGAATAGGGACAAACATGATCCCCTATGTCGATCCGGAGGACTTTACGGAGATGGTGGAGAAGGACCGGCATTCACAGGCGCAGGAGTTCAGGATCAATTTCAAACAGAAGTACAAGTTCTCCGGAAAGTACGGTACGAACCTTATGGAGGAGGTCGCCCGCTATGCTCTGGTGGGCGGAACTATCGCCATGCAGAATCAGTTCGATGTGATACATGCCCATGACTGGCTTACCTATCCGGCCGGAGTGGCGGCCAAGAGGCTTACGGGCAAGCCGCTGGTGATACATGTCCATGCCACGGAGTATGACCGCAGCGGAGAGAATGTCAATACTCAGGTGTATGCCCTTGAGAAGATGGGTATGGAGGCTGCTGACAGGGTCATAACGGTGAGCAACCTTACCCGCAACATAGTCATCAACCGTTACGGCATATCTCCGGACAAAGTCTTTACCGTCCACAATGCGGTGGACTTCAGCGGCCGCAGTGAACTGGACGTACACCGGGGAGTGCCGGAAAAGGTAGTTACATTCCTCGGCAGGATTACCTTCCAGAAGGGGCCGGAGTATTTCATAGAGGCGGCGAACAAGGTCCTGAAATACTATAAGAACGTCAGGTTCGTGATGGCAGGCAGCGGAGACCTGCTCAACCGCTCGATCCGCCGGGTGGCCAAGCTGGGCATATCCGACAGGTTTCATTTCACCGGATTTCTCAGAGGAGCCGACGTGCAGCGTATGTTCGCTATGTCGGATGTGTATGTGATGCCGTCGGTGTCGGAGCCGTTCGGCATATCGCCCCTGGAGGCCATGAGGACCGGCGTACCGACCATCATATCGAAGCAGTCAGGCGTGGCTGAGGTGCTCAGACATTCCATCAAGGTGGACTTCTGGGATATAGACGCCATGGCCGATGCCATATACGGCATCCTCAGATATCCGGCTCTCGGAGCCATGGCCTCGCGCTGCGGTCTGGACGAGGTCAATACCCTCAAATGGAACAACGCGGCCAAGAAGATAAAGGAGATATATTTGTCAACAATCGATTAAAACAAGCAATTATGGAAACAAAACCCTCAATCTGCATATATTTTCAGGTGCATCAGCCTGATAGGCTCAGACAGTACCGCTTCTTCGATATAGGAAACGATCAGCACTATTACGATGACTTCGCCAACAGGACCATTCTGCGCCGTGTGGCCGACAGATGCTACCTGCCCATGAACAGGCTTCTGCTGGACGTGATAGCCGCCTGCGGCAAGAAATTCAAGGTGGCCTTCTCCATTTCCGGCTCGGTAATAGAGCAGTTCGAGGCCTATGCTCCGGAAGTTCTGGACAGTTTCAAGGAACTTGCCGGGACCGGCTGTGTGGAGTTCATCGCCGAGACATATTCCCATACACTTGCCTCCCTGTTCTCCATGAGTGAGTTCGAAAAGCAGGTCAAGCTGCATTCGGCCCTTATAGCCAAGCATTTCGGCAAGAAACCCAAATGCTTCCGCAATACCGAGCTGATATACTCCGACGAGATCGGGGCTGCGGTCAGCAGGATGGGCTACACCTGTATGCTGACCGAGGGAGCCAGGCACATCCTGGGCTGGAAATCCCCCAACTACGTGTATGCCAACGCCGTCAATCCGAAACTGAAACTGCTTCTGCGCAATTTTACCCTTAGCGATGACATCGCCTTCCGTTTCTCCGACCGTTCGTGGGAGAAATGGCCGGTGGACACGGGCAAGTATGTCTCATGGCTGCAGGATTCGATAAAGGACGGAGAGGTGATCAACCTCTTTATGGATTACGAGACGTTCGGGGAGCATCAGAGCGCGTCCACAGGTATATTCGAGTTCATGAGGGCCCTGCCCGAGGCAGTCCTTTCGCAGACTGACTTTGAGTTCTGCACCCCTTCTCAGGTCATTAAAAAGCACCAGCCGGTGGCTCCGCTCAACGTGCCGTTCCCTATATCCTGGGCCGACGAGGAGAGGGATACCACCGCATGGCTGGGCAATGAGCTGCAGAACGAGGCTTCCTCGAAACTCTATGCCCTTACGGACAAAGTAATTGCCGCTGAAGACCCGAATATAGCCAAGGACTTCCTGAAGCTGCAGGAGAGCGACCATTTCTACTATATGTGTACCAAGTTCTTCTCGGACGGCGCCGTACACAATTACTTCAATCCGTACGATACCCCTTACGAGGCGTTCATCAATTATATGAATGTCCTGAGTGACTTTATTCTGAGGGTGGACCGCAGACTTAAACAGGAATAGCAATAGTTACCGATATTTTGAATATTTATGAGTACTGAAAAAGTAGTGATGCCCGACTATCTGTTCGAGGCAAGCTGGGAGGTGTGCAACAAGGTAGGAGGCATCCATACCGTTTTGGCCTCCAAGTCGCTGAATCTTTCCAAGGAATTAAAAAACAACCACATCCATATAGGTCCGGATGTCTGGATGGATACTGCCCAGAACCCGGAATTCACCGAAGACCCCATTCTTTTCCGTACATGGCGCATGGCCGCTGCGGAGGAGGGACTGAGGCTCAGGGTGGGCCGCTGGAACATCCCGGGCAAGCCCATAGCCGTGCTGGTGGATTTCTCGCAGTTCATCCCGAAGAAGAACGAGATATTCACCTCGCTGTGGGAGAAGTTCAAGCTGGACTCCATATCCGGGCAATGGGACTTTATAGAGTCGGCCCTGTTCGGCTATGCGGCCGGAAAGGTGATAGAGAGTTTCGTGCGCTTCAATCTCCAGCCGCATCACAAGGTCGTGGCTCATTTCCACGAGTGGATGACCGGTGCCGGTATCCTTTATCTCAAGAGCGTAAAGGCTCATGTGGCCACTATCTTCACCACACACGCCACGGTGACGGGACGCTGCCTGGCCTGCAACAACGTGCCTCTGTATGACTCCCTGTCCAACTGCAACGCCGATGAGAAGGCCCGCTATTACAATGTGACCGCGAAACATTCCATGGAGAAGTGCGCGGCCTTGAACGCGGACGTGTTCACCACGGTAAGCGACATTACGGCTACGGAATGTGAGAAACTGCTGGGCAAGAAGGTGGACCTGATTACGCCCAACGGCTTCGACAACGGAATCGTGCCGCCCAAGGACAAGCTTCAGAAGGCTGCCGCGGAGGGCAGGAAAGTCCTGCTTGACCTGGCCGGTGCCATGTGCGGAGAGGACTGCTCCGATGCGTTTATCCTGGGTATAAGCGGCCGCTATGAGTACAAGAACAAGGGCATAGACGTATTCCTGGACGTGCTGGGTAGACTGGGCAACTCCGGCTACAGCGGCCGTACAGTAGTGGCGTTCATTATGGTGCCCTCCGGTCACAACGGTCCGGACAAGGAGCTGGCGGCCAAGCTTGCCGGCAACGGCTCCGATTACCGTACCCTTACCACGCATCAGCTCCAGGACCCCGATTCGGACATCATCCTCAACCGTATGAAGGCCCTGAATCTGGTAAACAGGGAGGGCTGCAAGGTCAAGGTGTTCTTTGTCCCTTCATATCTCAACGGAGACGACGGCATCATAGGCCGGAAATACTACGAGCTGCTTATGTCCATGGACATGACCGTCTTCCCTTCGTATTACGAGCCTTGGGGATATACTCCGCTGGAGTCCCTGGCCTTCGGTGTGCCGACACTGACGACGACTCTGGCCGGCTTCGGCCTGTGGGTGCGCAGCCATTACAATGCGGCCCATCCGTCCATTACCATTGTTCCCCGCAATGACTCCAACTACGGGCAGGTGGTGGACAATGTGCTCAAGGCCGTGATGGAGATGACCGCACTCTCCCCTGAGACCGTCCGTCAGTATAAGGACAATGCCGTAGAGGTATCGGAGATAGCTCTGTGGAAGCACAATATCTACTATTACAAGCAGGCCTATTCCCTGGCGATAGAGAGACTGGTGGAGAAGATGGGCGCTTTCCCCGAGTACAAGGAGGACCAGGTGCAGAACTATCACCGCTTTGAGGTGAACAGACCGTCATGGAGCCGGATTCTGGTCACGAGGGACATGCCTGAGAGGCTCAAGGCTCTGGATGTCATATCGAAGAATCTCTGGTGGTGCTGGAACCAGGAGGCGATGGACCTGTTCCGGAGCATCAATGCGGATCTGTGGAAGGAGTGCGAGCGCAACCCAATAGCCTTGCTGGACAGACTGACGCTGGATGATTACAACAGACTGGAGGCGGATACGGACTTTCTGGCCCGGATGGATGCCGTATATGATATATTCAACACCTATATGGACGGCAAGAAAGACCGCAAGTCTCCCTCTATAGCTTATTTCAGCATGGAGTATGGTCTGGACACCTCCCTTAAGATATATTCAGGAGGTCTGGGTATCCTCGCCGGAGACTACCTCAAGGAGTCCAGCGACATGAAGGTCAGGATGACCGGTGTCGGCCTGCTGTACCGTTACGGCTATTTCAGCCAGAGACTTACGGCGCAGGGAGATCAGGTGGCCGACTATGAGCCCCAGGACTTCTTCAAGATACCGGCCATGCCCGTGCGCGACGAGAGCGGCAACTGGAAGACTGTGTCGATAGTCTTCCCCGGCCGTACCGTATATGCCCGGATATGGAGGGTGGACGTAGGCCGTACCGAACTGTATCTGCTCGATACCGACTTTGAGGACAATCTGCCCGAGGACCGTCAGATTACCCATCATCTCTACGGAGGTGACTGGGAGAACCGCCTGAAGCAGGAGCTCCTGCTCGGTATCGGAGGCATCCGGGCTCTGAGGACGCTGGGTATCCAGTGCGATATCTATCACTGCAACGAGGGTCATGCCGCCTTTATCGGACTGGAGCGACTGCGGGAGTACGTGGCTCAGAACCTTTCGTTCTCCGAGGCTATGGAGCTCGTCAGATGCTCGTCCCTCTTTACGACCCATACTCCGGTGCCGGCCGGACACGATGCCTTCAGCGAGGACATGCTCAGGACTTATATCAATCACTACCCTCAGAGGATGAAGATTGACTGGGAGACCCTGATGGCCCTGGGCAAGACCAATCCCGCCGACCGCAACGAGAAGTTCTCCATGAGCAATCTGGCCTGCAACCTGTCACAGGAGGTCAACGGCGTGAGCTGGATGCACGGCAAGGTCAGCCAGCAGGTTCTGGGCGGTCTGTGGCCCGGTTATCTGCCGGAGGAACTGCACATAGGCTATGTGACCAACGGAGTGCATTATCCCACATGGACCGCGCCTCAGTGGAAGGAGATTCACGCCAAGGTATTCGGCCCCGAGTTCGCCGCCCACAAATACGACAAGAAGTGCTTCGAGGGTATCTACAATGTAGACGACAGTGTGATCTGGAACGTGCGCAACGAGCTTCGTGCCAGGATGATAGAGGTGGTCAAGAAACGTATATCCAATACGGACATATCCAGCCACTACTCGCCTCATCAGATAGTGACCATCCTGGACACTCTCCGCTCCGATGTACTGACCATAGGTTTTGCCCGCAGATTCGCCACCTACAAGAGGGCGCATCTGCTGTTCCGCGACCTGAACCGCCTCAATGAGATAGTCAACAATCCGGACCGTCCGGTGCAGTTCATCTTCGCCGGTAAGGCGCATCCGGCCGACAAGGCTGGTCAGGATCTGATCAAGCGCATCGTGGACATATCCAAGATGCCTCAGTTCATAGGAAAGATAGTCTTTGTCCCCAACTATGACATGAATCTGGCCAAGGCTCTCGTACAGGGTGTGGACGTATGGATGAACACGCCTACCAGGCCTCTGGAGGCTTCCGGTACGTCCGGTGAGAAGGCCGCGATGAACGGAGTCATGCACTTCTCGGTACTTGACGGCTGGTGGATAGAGGGCTATAAGAAGGATGCCGGCTGGGCTCTTCCCATGGAGAAGACCTACGATGACCAGAACTTCCAGGATGAGCTGGATGCCGCGACCATCTACAACATCATAGAGAACGAGATAGCTCCGGGGTACTATGACGAGCGGGACAGGAAGACCGGAATCCCGTCCAGGTGGATTCAGTACATCAAGAACACGATTGCGCTCGTAGCCTCCAACTTCACTACCAACCGGATGCTGACGGATTATCTGGAGAAATATTACATGCCTCTTTATGAGAGGACACTCCGGCTCAATGCCGATGACTGCGCCGTGGCCAAGGAGATAGCTTTCTGGAAGAAGAATATCCGCCACAGCTGGCAGCATATCGAGATAAAGGACTATGTGCGTCCTACGGACTCCAACGACCAGCCTATGCTCGGCAAGGAGAGAGTCTTCCGGCTGGAGCTCTTTATCGGAGACATCAATCCTCATGATATAGGTGTCGAACTGGTATGGGCGGAGCAGGACCGCAAGGGCGTGTTCCATGTACGCAAGTGCTTCACCTTCGACTATGAGTCGGGCGGAGACGGTACGGCCCGGTACGTCTGCCGTCTGGTGCCTACCGCCACTGGAGTCTACTATCTTACAGTCAGGGTGTTCGCTAAGAATGATCTCCTGCCTCACCGTCAGGACTTAGAGTTGGTGAGATGGTTGTAGCCGCTACGGGATTCTTCGACGGAGTTCATGCCGGACACCGGGCCGTGCTTCAGGTGCTGAAAGACACGGCCCGGGAAGAAGGCGAGGAGAGTGCCGTGATAACATTCTGGCCTCATCCGCGCAATGTCCTGCAGCAGGATGCATCTACTTTCCGTCTGCTCAATACCCTGGATGAGAAGAAGGCCCTGATACGGGATTTCGGCATCGACCGGTTCCACGTCATACCGTTCACCAGGGATTTCAGCCGGTTGGATACTGCCGGCTTTATGAAGGAGTATCTGGTGGACCGTTTTCATGTGGACACTCTCATCATCGGCTACGACCACCGTCTGGGCCGTTCGTCCACGGCGTCCAGGGAAGAGCTGGCGGCCATCGCCTCCACTGTCGGGCTGCGTACCCGCATAGTGGAGGAGGTACACTGCGATGAGCGGAAAGTCAGCTCCACTCAGATCCGCAACCTGCTCTCGGCCGGAGACGTGGTGACCGCCGCCCAGATGCTGGGCTACCGGTATTCCCTGCTGGGAGTGGTGGTCTCCGGCAACATGCTGGGCCGGACGATGGGTTTCCCTACGGCAAATATGCAGCTCTACGAGCCGTTGAAGATGGTGCCTGCCGACGGAGTCTATGCGGTAAGCGTGGATGTCCTGGGACAGCGGCACGGAGGTATCTGCAACATCGGTACCCGTCCTACGGTCTCGGAAGGCAATGCCCGCACGATCGAGACCAATATCTTCGACTTCAACGAGAACATATACGGTCTCGACATCCGCATTGAGTTTGTGGCCCGCATCCGCGACGAGCACCGCTTCGCATCCCTTGACGACTTGCGGCATCAGCTGGAGAAAGATAGGGAATTAGCGGAGAAAATGTTATCTTTGTCCCGGAACGTATAAATTGACGCAAATGGAAGACTGGTTAGGTATTGTATTGGGAATCCTGTTTATTCTGGGACCGGCTCTGCTGGAGAAAGGCAGCAGGAAGAAAAAGCGCGGACAGAGACATGAACGGCAGTTGCCGCAGCAGGATGAGGTGTATGGGCCGGAGCCGGTTCTGCGGCCTGAGACGACTGAGTCTCAGCTGTCCGAGGTAAGGCCGGTATATGTTCCGGTTCTGTCCGAAGAACCGATGACGTTCCCTGAGGAGACGGTCTCCAGTGAACCTGTTGCCCGGGAATCTGCTGCACCGGACAAGGCTGTTCCTGTTCCGGACCGCGGGAACAATCCTCCTGCCCGCAGGAAACGCCGCTTCAATGGACGGGACATGATAATTTATTCCGAGATACTGAAGCCGAAATTTTAAAATTTGTAGTTTTTATTTAAAAATATACCTATCTTTGCAAAAGAAAGAGTCCTGCTCGGTGCGGGATTCTTTTTTATATTTTATAAACGCATAAGCAAGATTATATCATGTCCGAGATTCATTATGTAACATCAGAAGGTCTTGAAAAACTCAAGGCCGAGCTGGCTGAGGCTATAAGCCAGAGACCTGTAATATCCAGGCAGATTGCCGAGGCCAGGGATAAGGGAGACCTCTCCGAGAATGCAGAGTATGACGCCGCCAAGGAGGCCCAGGGACTGTTGGAGCTCAAGATATCCAAGCTGGAGAATCTGGTGGCCAATGCCCGCGTAATCGACGAGTCCAAGATCAACACCGACCATGTGCAGATGCTTACGAAGGTGACCCTCAAGAACCTGCTCAACAACACCACGGTCCAGTACACGCTGGTGGGAGAGAGCGAGGCCAATTTCCGTGAGGGGAAGCTGGCGGCCGGTACTCCGATTGGCAAAGCCCTTATAGGCAGGCGGAAAGGGGATGTCGTGGAGGTGAAGGTGCCTTCAGGTGTCCTCAAGTTTGAAATTCTCGATATCTCACTCTAAAGCATATATGTCATGGCATCTGTTTTTACCAGAATAGTCAACGGGGAGATTCCTTCCTACAAGGTGGCCGAGACGGAGCACTGCTACGCGTTTCTGGATATCAATCCGCTGAAGGAGGGACATACTCTGGTCATCCCCAAGAAGGAGGTCGATTATCTCTTTGATCTGGACGAGGCGCTTTATTCTGAGCTGATGCTTTTCGCCCGCAAGGTGGCTGCCGCTGTACGGGCCGCCGTGCCCTGCAAAAGGGTAGGCGTGGCTGTACTCGGTATGGAAGTACCTCATGCCCACATTCATCTGGTACCGCTGGACACAGAAGGGGATCTGGACTTCAGAAAGCAGAAACTGGAACTTACGCCCGGGCGTTTCAAGGAGATATCCGCATCCATAGCTGCAGAATATGCAAAACTCTGAGTCTATGAGATCGAAGTACTACTGGATTGGTATGTTCACCCTGCCGTTGTTCGTGGCTCTTATGACGATGTGCGGTGACAGGGATACAGCGCGTATAAGTCTTACAGTAGAAGGTGCTCCCGACAGTACTCAGGTAGTGGTCTCGCGTCTGGCATTGAATCAGATGCAGGTACTGGATACAGTCTGCACCGTCGGGGGGAAGGCGGAGTGCCGTGTGACGGTCAATCCGGGTTCTCCCGAGTTCATATATCTGACTTTCGGCGGCGACGGCGTGGTCTCCCTGCTTCTGCAGGGCAGGGACAGGGTGAGCGTTGCGGCGGACTGGTCCCGGCCGTCGGTCGTGTCGATTGAGGGTTCCGAGGAGTCGGTGCTTATGCAGGAGGTGAATGACGGCATCCGGACTTTCAATCACAAGTTCGATTCCCTGTTCGCGGAGATGTCTTCGGCCGAGGCGGAGGGAGATGTAGACAAAAGTTCCGCTCTCAGGCGCGAACTCGGATTGCTGTATGTGAGGCACAAGCAGGATGCCCTGCAGTATGTGCTGCGGCATAAGGGCTCGATGACGGTGATCCCGGTGCTGTATCAGGTGGCTCCGAACGGACAGTGGATATTCTCGGAAGCGACCGACGCACTTATCATGGAGCAGGTGTATGATACTCTGCATACGATTTATCCTGTCTCGCCGTATCTGGCCGCTCTGGCCGACGAGGTCCAGTCAAGGCGCAATCTCATGGATATGGGCAATATCCTGTCGGATGCGGAGGAAGTGGACTTTCCGGAGATTGCTCTGGCCGATGTGAACGGAGAAGTGCGGAGTCTGACAGCCCTCAAGGGCAGGGTAATCGTGCTGTATTTCTGGGATCCCTCGGTTATGGAGCAGCGTATCTTCAATGTCGGGTTGAAAGAACTTTATGAGAAGTACAGTGGCCGTGGCCTGGAGATATACCAGGTGGCCCTGACCCAGGACAAGACTGCGTGGGCCATGCAGGTCAAGGAGCAGGAATTGCCGTGGATCAGTGTCTGCGATCCTTCCGGAGCGTCGTCCACGGCGGCGATGATGTACAATGTCTCACAGTTGCCGGCCATGTACGTTATCTCCAGAGACGGAGTGATAACTGCCAGAGACCTGTTTGAGACCGATAAGCTGGGACAGGAAATCAGCCGTCTGTTATGATCTGTCCGGATGCAGGACGGCATCCAGTTTCCTGGACGGACTTGCTGCAATAAATTCTTTAAGGTAGAACGGTTCGAAGTAGGCTACATCTTCGAACCGTTTTTCTGTATATGCCCTGCGGGCCGGTTCCGCCATATATGCGGCATCGGGATGGCTTGCTGTGAATGTGCATCTGTCCAGGTACTCCGGATTGATGACCTGCCTGTATTTCCCGGCTCCGTCTCCGGTGAATATCAGGTGTCCGTATTCTGCTATCTCTCCGGCGAATGTGTCCGGCTCAAGGATGACGGCTTTTGTGTCGGATATCCTGCGTCCCGAGGAGTCGAACAGGGCCGTGTACACCTCCATCCTTCTGGCATCAATCATGGGAATGATCAGGGTGTCGGCGGATATGTTCCCGGTACTCAGAGCACCGCAGGCTATTGCTTCCAGGGTCTCTACCGCGATAAGCGGCAGGCCTGCTCCGAAGCATATGCCCTTTGCGGTCGATACGCCTACCCGGAGTCCTGTGTAGGAACCCGGTCCGGAGCTGACGGCTACGGCCGACAGATCTTTGGCGGAAAGGCCGGCTTCTTTCAGAACTTCGTCAATCATCGGAGCGAGTCCTGATGCCTGACTCTTGGGCTCGGATGTGTATCTGGCGGAAATAATCCTTTTTCCGTCTGTTATGGCTGCGGAACAAACGTCCGTGGCCGTCTCTATAAGCAGTATCTTATCGTTCATCATCGTTGTGTTTTTCTATCTCGGCATTGACTTTCATTCCGTCCTCCAGTACTCTGTTTACGGTGCTGTACGGCCCGGTGACGATCCAGGTGGAGTCCGCGTCTTCCAGGCCTCCTGTTATCTGGATGTTCTCTATGCTCTGGATGCCCGTGCTCACCTTGACGGAGTTGACGGTGGCCGTGGACGGGTCGTATGTGAATATGCACTCTTCGGAAGTGACGGCCTGCAGGGGTACGGTCAGGGCATTGTCCTGTCTGTCAGTCTCTATCTCTACCGATGCGGACATGCCCGGCCTGAACGGGATGGGGTCTTTTTCCAGCAGGTCTGCATAGGATGCCGGCAGCAGCCGGATCCTGACCTCGAAGTTGGTTACGTCCGTAAGGGCGGAGGTGGCTGCAGTAAGGTTTTTCGCCGAATTGGCAATCTGAGTGACCACTCCCTTGAAACGTCTGCCCGGGTATGCGTCCACGTCGATATCGGCCGTGTCGCCTTTTGTTATGCGTATGATGTCATTCTCGTTGACATCCACGAGCACTTCCATCATGTTGAAGTCGGCTATCCGCAGCATCTCGGTTCCGGCCATCTGGGAGGTGCCCACGACCCTTTCTCCTTTCTCTACGCTAAGGCTGGATATGATGCCGTCGATAGGGGAGTATATGACGGTCTTGGTCAGGTTCTCCTCGGCCTCGCTCAATGAAGCGGTGGCGCTTTCAATGTTGTACTCGGCGGCCTTCAGCTGTTCCGCGGCCATTCCGTACTCAGCAGTGCTGGCCTCGAACTCCTGCAGGGAGATGGCCCGCTTCTCATAGAGGTCCCGGTTGCGGTTGTAATTCTGCTCGGCCTGGTCAAAAGCGGCTTTCTGCTGACGGTACTGGGCCTTCGTGGAGTTGAGGGATGCCTCCGCCCTGTCTCTCAAGGATATGTAGACATCCTGCCGGATCTTGATGATCAGGTCTCCTTTCCGGACTCTGTCGCCCTCCTCCACGTTGAGCTCGATGATCTCTCCTGAGACATCGGGACTTATCTTTACTTCCGTCACAGGACGTATCTTTCCGTTTGCAGGTATCTTTTCTATGATGATCTCTCTCGTCGGACGGTTGATGACGACAGGCTCGCCCTTGTCCGTCCTTAGAAGAGCAAACAGGACGGCGGCCGTCACAGCTGCGGCCATGGCGATGAGAGTGTATCTTATGCCTTTTCTTTTCTTTCCCATAATTATAGTGACATAGGTATCCCTTTATAAAAGTCTATGATTTTCAATTGGAATACGAATTGGTACCTGGCCTGCAGGTATTCTGACCTGGCTTTGAACAGGTTGGCCCTGGCTACGGTATAGTCGGTGCCGTTCAGGACACCGGAGTTGAACTTCTCCTCCACGTATCTGAAAGACTCCTGCATGGATGCGACATTGGCCTCGGCTGCTTCCATCTGACGGTAATAGGTCTCGGCTTCAGTAACGGCGGTCTGTATCTCCTTGTAGAGAGTCTGCTCCTTGGCCCTGAGCTCCAGTTCCAGGCTCTCTCTGGCCAGCCTGGCGTTTCTGACGTTGGTCTTGACGCTCCAGTTGTTGAAGATCGGGATACTCAGGCCGACGGTTATGGACGGATTGATGTTGTCCCGGAACTGCTCGAAGAACGGATATACGCTTCCGTCCGGGGCGAAGGTTGAGGAACTGTAGAAGGTCCCGTAGCTGGCGGACAGGGATATCTTCGGATAGAGCTGGCCTTTGGCTGACTTCAGATCCAGCTCTCCTTTGTCCAGGGCCAGTCTGGCACTCTGTATCACGGGCATGGACAGAGCTCCGGCATAGATCTCGTCGATATTGTCGGCAGTGTATCCCTGTATGATGTAATCTATATCCGGCACAGCTATGCGGAAGTCCGGACTGTACTGCAGATCCAGCAGCTGCTGAAGGGCCAGGGTGTTGGTCCTGACCTGGCTCTCGGCCGTGACAACCTGCACTCTCTCGGAGGCCAGCTGGGACTCTATGTCCAGCAGGGAAGTGTAGGGCTGACTGCCGGCCTCTACCAGCAGCCGGGTCCTGTCTCTCTGCTCCTGGAGCGAATGGAAACTCTCTTCCGCAGCGGCAAGTATTTCTCGGGCCAGAAGTATCTGCAGGTAACTCTTGGCGATGGAGACGGATATCTCGTCCTTGAGCCTCTCGACTTCCTGTATGGAGATCTCCAGACTCTTCTGACTGCTTTTAAGACCGTACAGCTTTGACAGACCGTCCAGCAGGTATATTGAGGCATTTGCCGACGCGCTGGTGCTCTGGGACAGCTTGTTGTGTATGATTTCCAGGTTCTGGAGGTCTACTGAGCGGCCCCAGTTGAGGTTGTGCCCGAAAGAGACATTGAGACTGGGAGCAAAGTCCAGCTTGTCCTGAAGCAGCTGGGCCTCGCTTCGGGAGACCTCGATGTTCTGCTGCTTGATGGACAGGTTGTTGCTCCAGGCATATTCAATACACCTTTCCAGAGTCCATGTCTCCTGGGCAAGAGCGGTCTGGCTCAGAACCAGAGCTGAAAGTATTAAGCATATCCTGTAGTTCATGCCTTTCCTGTCTATCCTATCGTCGTGCAAAAATAATAAAAATAAAGAGGCTGTGGCCGAAATTCGCGCCCGGTCACAGCCTCAATTATCAGAATGCCGAAGCGGTCTGAGGTTTCTTACCGTTTCTGAGCAAGTCATAAAGAGCCCTGAGAGCCGCGCCTACAAGCCGGCCGAGCATACGTGCCACATTACCCTCTGAGCTGCCTCCTCCTATTATCGAGCAGGATTCACTTCTTCTAAGTACGATGAACTGTTCCATAGCAGCGATCAGTTACCGGTTGAACATGCTGCCTCCTTTCCGGTCCACCCCTCGATGAATCCCAACAGGAACTGATCGATGTTGTCGACGAAGAATTTTACGATTTTGCCCCATAGGCCGGCACCCCCGCGGACGGTGGCGCAAAGGTCAGAATTAACACATTCAAACCCTTCATACCTTTGAATAATTCTTTCCATGATGCTAGATTTTAATGTTGTGCCGCAGATAAAAGGCGCTGCGGCTTACGCCTGTGAACGCGCGTTCTTATGTGATAGATCTATTATGTTGTCGGCAATGTCCAGTGCCTGCTCCTCGTGGGATATGAGCACTGTCGTGATATTGTGCTCTTTAAGAAGACAGATAGTGTCAGTCAGCCTCTTGCGGCTCTCCTGGTCCAGAAATGTGGCCGCCTCGTCCAGAATCAGCACTTTGGGCTGGCGGTACAGGGCTCTGGCCAGGGCTATCTTCTGTCTTTCTCCCCCGGACAGTCTGCATCCATGCTCTCCGGTATGGGCCATTATACCGCCCGGCAGGCTCTCTATCGTGCGGGCCAGACCGGCCATGGCGCATACTGCAGTGACGGAACGCATGTCGTAGTCCCTGTCTCCCATTACTATGTTGTCCAGGATGCTTCCGTCGGATATTTCCGGCTTCTGCGGGACTATCGAGATGTATTTCCGCCAGGTGTCCAGCGGGATGGTCTGTATGTCCACTCCGCCGGCGGTGATGCTTCCGCTATGGGGCGCATAGCCCCGCATCAGCAGTGCCGCGACGGTGCTCTTGCCGCTGCCGTTGGCTCCGAGTATGAGGTTGGTCTTTCCGGGCAGGATCCTGAACGAGAGTCCGTCCAGCAGTTGCTCTCTTCCGGGGAATGAGAAGCAGATGTCTCTGGCCTCGATGATGTCGTCCTGTGCCGGCTGGAACCTTACTGTCCCTGTGGGCTCTTCCCCCTCCAGGTCCAGGATGTCGAATATCCTCTCCGCTGATATCCGTGCTTCGGCAATCTCACGGCTGCTCTCGATGAGCAGGACTACGGGAGAGCTGAAGACGGTGGTCATGGATATGAAGGATACCAGTTCTCCTACGGTCAGCTCGGAATTCAGTACGAAAAACGCTCCCGCAAACAGGGTCGTAAGATATACTGCCCGGCTGACAGTGTCGGAGACGGAGGCTACGGCCGATGCCAGCACTCCTCCACCGTACAGTGCGGATGCCGTCCTGAAGTACTGTGTCTCTATCTTTCTTACGGCCTCTCTCTCGGAGTTGAAATATTTTACGTCCCTGACTGCGGAGAGCTGCTCGATGCTGGTCTGCTCGAACCTGGCGTTCTCCTCTATGATCCGCCGGTTGACTTTTCTGTTGAGCCTGTCCGAGACTATGTACAGCAGGACGAACAGCGGTATGAAGCTCAGGACGATCAGTGTGAGTTTCCAGTAGAAGGTCATGAGCACGGCGGTGGCTATGGTCAGGGTGATGACGCTTATTGTCATCAGCAGCAGTCTCTCGGTGATGAACGACCGTATGCGGTAGGCGTCTGATACTCTGGAGTTGAGCTCTCCGCTGCTCATGGAGTTGAAGAACGACAGCGGCAGTGAGAACACTTTGCGGAAATATTCCGTGATGAGGCGGCAGTCTATCTTGATGCTTGTACGTACCAGCAGGACAGACCTTACGTAGGATATGTACCAGCACAGCAGGGCAAGGCATATCATGACGGCTCCTGCGGTCAGCAGTCCGTTGCGGTTACCTGCCGGTATGACCGAGTCGATGATCCTCTGCAGGAATACGGATATGCTCAGAGTGGCGGCTATGTAGGCGGCCGAGCCGGCCAGTACCAGTGCCAGCTCCTTTCTGTAGAACGTGAGAATGTCCTTGAACCGGCCGAGGATGTCGGTCCTCATGTCTCCCTTTTTGAACATCGGCGAAGGGGTGACGGCGATGATGTAGCCGCTCCATTCTTCTTCCAGTTCTTTCAGACTGGTCCTGTGCATCCTTCCGTCCTCTGGGTCCATGATCCGGGCATGGTCCTTGTCCATCCCGTAGAGGACCACGAAGTGCAGCCATCCGCTTTTCTTCTCCAGATGCAGTATGACTGGCCTCTCCACATTACGGAGACTGTCCATGTCCTTGTCCTTCGCCTTCAGTCCGGCCGCTTCAAGTCCCAGCTTGCCGCAGGCATCGATGACTCCCTGCATGGTGGTGCCGTCCGCGTTTGTCCCGCAGGCCTCCCGTATCCTTATAAGGGGCAGCCTGAGTCCGTAATGGGCGCATACTGACGCGACGCATGCGGCGGCGCAGTCATTCCGGTCCTGTTGTCTGATTCTGATCTCCTTCTCCATGTCCCGCTCCTCCAGAATGTGTCTTGATTATATAAAAGGAGTGAACGGCAGTGCGGACAGCAGAAACGCCGCAGCTGCAGCAATCTTGTACCTGATGATTTTCCTGGATGCCATCGGCGGCAGTACGGATTCTGCCAGCCGGCCTGTGATCTCCCTCAAACTCTTCTCTTCTTCCATATCATTGAATTTTCTGATGCAAAGTATGGAAAAATATTTCACATTCCGTTACCACTTTTGACAAAATCGAAAAAGTTTTTACGGAAGTGGTTGAAAAAGGCTAGATTTTGAACAGTTCCTTGATATAGGGGAATACGGAGTCGGTGATGGAGGTTATGATCTGTACGCCTTTGGAGCCCTCCAGGGCCTCTTTGGGGACGAGAGTGAACCAGGTGTCATTGACGTATTCTATCAATGACAGCAGGACTCCGATGAGGAGCACGGTCGTGGCTATGGACAGCACCATGCCCAGAATCCTGTTGACCCATCCCAGTGTGGCGAGCTGAATGATCTTCTCAAGCAGTTTGCCCAGCAGGTGCATGCACAGGCATGTGGCGATGATGATGAGGACGAAAGCAATGATCTTGACGATGTTCTCGGAGGCATTGATCCACTGGCCGAGCCAGCCGGCGAGCAGGGCCGAGAACCTGCCTGCCAGAATGATTCCGATAAAAAGTCCCGCGATTCCGCCTGCCTGACGGATCAGTCCGTCCTTAAGGCCCTTTATGACTGCCAGTAAAAGCAGTACCAGAATGATGATATCTATAACTGCCATAATGGACAAAGTTAGTAATATTTTCTTTTGTCATGGGCATAATGATGATAAGATTGAGATTTTTCTTGCAGATTTATGGTTTTTACCTAATTTTGCGCAAGGTTAAATTTAAAGTTTTTGAAGATGAGAAAAGGTATAATCTGTATTCTCGCCGCAGTGATGGGCATACTGCCGTTTCTGACAAGCTGCGAGGAGGAAAGTAAAGTTGAGCATCCCGGACTCTGGCTTTCTGCGGACAAGACCACTATATCCGCTGACGGAGAGGATATGGTCACATTCACAGTTACACTTGATGATGTGGACGTGACATCACAATGTTCGTTCTGCTCCCAGGAAAGTTGCTATGTCAGCAATACATTCAGTACGACAACAGCCGGCGAGTATGTGTTCCATGCCACTTATCTGGAGACAAATGAGAACAGCGCCAATGAGGTGACGATAACTGCCCAGTAACGCCAGTTGCTGAAATAGGGTTAAGCCGGGTCAAGTCAAATTGGCCCGGCTTTTTGTCTGACTAATACGAAATCTTTATATCTTTGCCCGTTAAAATTCAGAATATGTTTAAAGAATATAAAGGATTGGACCTGACGGGCCTG